>DBAY01000017.1:0-337 GCA_002291925.1 Alphaproteobacteria bacterium UBA998
CGCGCTTGGGATCTTCCGCATAGACGCGCGATTCAAACGCCCAGCCGTTATAGGTGACGTCCTTCTGCTCGAAGGCGAGCTTCTCACCGGCAGCGACGCGGATCATCTGCTCGACGAGGTCGAGGCCGGTAATCAGCTCAGTGACGCGGTGTTCCACCTGCAGGCGGGTATTCATCTCGAGGAAGTAGAAATTCCCCTTATCATCGACAATGAATTCGACGGTTCCGGCGGAGTAGTAGCCCACTTTTTTGGCCAGCGCGACAGACTGACGGCCCATCTTGGAGCGCAAGGATTCATCGACAAACGACGACGGCGCTTCCTCAATCACCTTCTGGTG
>DBAY01000017.1:663-4087 GCA_002291925.1 Alphaproteobacteria bacterium UBA998
CTTCCTCAATCACCTTCTGGTGGCGGCGCTGAATAGAGCATTCACGCTCCCCCAGATACACGGTATTGCCGAACTTATCGGCCAGCAGCTGGATTTCGATGTGGCGCGGGTTTTCGAAGAATTTCTCAATGAACACGCGGCGGTCACCGAAGCTGGAGGCGGCTTCGGAGGAAGCGAGCGACATGCCTTCGATGAGCTCCTTCTCGTTGCGCGCCACGCGCATGCCCTTGCCCCCGCCCCCGGCGGCGGCTTTGATCATCACAGGGTAGCCAATTTTCTTGGCGAGCTTCTTTGCTTCCGCTTCCGACTCGATCGCTTCCAGACCGCCCGGCACAATGTTTACACCGGCTTTCTTGGCGATGATCTTCGACTCAATTTTATCGCCCATCGACTTGATGGCTGTGGAGGGCGGGCCGATCAGTACGACGCCACGCTTTTCCAGCGCTGCCGCAAATTCGGAATTCTCCGACAAGAAGCCATAGCCGGGATGCACCGCATCGGCACCGGACTGATCGACGGCGGAGAGGATATTATCAATCTTCAGGTAGCTATGCGCCGAGGGCGACGGGCCGATATAAATGGCCTCATCGGCTTCCTTCACATGCAGCGCGTTGGTATCCGCCTCCGAGTACACCGCGACCGTACGGATGCCCATCTTGCGGCACGTGCGCATGATACGCACAGCAATCTCACCACGATTCGCAATCAGTATTTTCTTGAACATGGGCACGCTTAAAGTGGGAGGTTATCGTGCTTCTTCCACGGCATCTCCTGCTGCTTGGTGCGCAGCATGGTGAGCGAGCGGCAGAGGCGCCAGCGGGTATTCTGCGGGCGGATGACATCATCCACGTAGCCGCGCGAAGCCGCCACGAACGGCGAGGCAAAGGTATCGCGGTATTCTTTCACCTTGGCCTGCTTTTCTTCATCGCTGGTCAGCGCGCCGCGGAACACAATCTCCACCGCGCCTTCCGGGCCCATCACGGCGATTTCCGCTGACGGCCATGCGTAGTTAAAGTCGCCGCGCAGGTGCTTTGAGGACATCACGATGTACGCACCGCCATAGGCTTTGCGCGTAATCACCGTGATCTTCGGCACGGTGGCTTCGGCATAGGCGTGAATCAACTTTGCGCCATGCTTGATGATGCCGTTATGCTCCTGATGCGTACCGGGGAGGAAGCCCGGCACATCCACGAAGGTCACGATGGGGATGTTGAACGCGTCGCAGAAGCGCACGAAGCGCGCCGCCTTACGCGAGGCGTCGATGTCGAGGCAGCCCGCCAGCTCCATCGGCTGGTTGGCGACGAAGCCCACAGTGGAGCCTTCCATGCGTCCGAAACCAACGATGACGTTCTTCGCCCATTCCGGCTGGATTTCAAAGAAATCGCCCTCATCCACCACGCGGTAGAGCAGCTCGTGCATGTCGTAGGGCTTGTTCGGATTCTCCGGCACCAGCGTGTTGAGCGACAGCTCCACGCGGTCCGCCGGGTCCGAAGTCGGGCGCGAGGGCACACCGGACTTGTTGTTCAGCGGCAGGAAATTGAACAGGCGGCGCGTCTGCATCAGCGCCTCGATGTCGTTGTCATAGGCGAGGTCGGCCACGCCCGTCTTGCGGGTATGGGTGGAGGCCCCGCCGAGTTCTTCCTGGGTCACCACCTCATGCGTCACGGTTTTCACCACATCGGGGCCGGTGACGAACATGTAGGACGAGCCATCCACCATCACGGTGAAGTCGGTGAGCGCGGGCGAGTACACGGCGCCCCCGGCACACGGGCCCATGATGAGCGAGATCTGCGGCACCACGCCGGAGGCGAGGATGTTGCGCTGGAAAATCTCGCCATAGCCGGCCAGCGAGTCAACGCCTTCCTGAATGCGTGCGCCGCCGGAATCGTTGATGCCGATGACCGGTGCACCGGCTTTCATCGCCATATCCATGATCTTGCAGATCTTGCGGGCATTGGACTCTGACAGCGAGCCGCCGAACACGGTGAAGTCCTGGCTGTAGACGAACACCAGGCGTCCGTTAATCGTGCCATGGCCGATCACCACCCCGTCACCGGGGATCTGCTGCTCTTCCATACCGAAATGGTTGCAGCGATGCTCCACGAACATATCAAATTCTTCAAACGACTCGGGGTCGAGCAGCACCTCGATCCGCTCACGGGCCGTGAGCTTCCCTTTCTGGTGTTGTTTCTCAATCCGATCGGTACCGCCACCCAGCCGGGCCAGATCGCGCTTGCGCTCGAGCTCGGTGATAATGGCATTCTGACGCATAGCGGGCATTAACGTCCCATCAATGGTTGAAAGAAGGGCCTTCTCTATCAAAGAAGGCATTCAAGGTGAAGCGTTTTCACGCTTATTCGCTATTCTTTGGGGTTTCCCAACACCTTATCCGCTAGCTGTAGGGCGGCTGCGCGGACAGTTTCCAGCGATTCCAGGCCGGAGGGGAGAAATTTATACTGCAAAAAAAGCCCTGCATGCGCTTCATGCGCGGTGCAGCGCTGCGGATAAAGCCGCGCGCCGGTGATGCTTTCCCCGGCACAAATCACGTAGCCTTCCATCGTTTGCGCGCCTTTGTTTGGCACCATCAACTCGTAATAATAGGTTTTCTCGTTCTCCACCGTCGAAAAGATGCCGCGCCAGACAGTGAAGCCTTTGTCATTATCGGCGACCTTCACAGGATAATCACGACGCAACAAGGCGGCCAGACGTTGCTTGACCTGCGCTTCGCTACCGGGGCTGAGATGCAGCTGAAATTCCCCCTTGCCAATATCATTGAGGGTGGCACGGCACACGGCGGCACCGTCCTCCACACGGGCGGCCAACACCACAAACGGCTGGTTCGGGCGCTCAGGATCACGCGGATAAGCAATCAGGTTCCGCGGCACAGAGAGTGACACGCGTTGCGTGCCCAGCGTCAGCGGCACAGCACGGTCATCGGAGTAGCAATTGATCTGCGTGGCAGCCTCAGCAGGCAATGCCAATGCCCATGAGAGGAGCAACGCGGCAAGAGAAAGATGCTTCATATGACCTCACTACACACACCGACCATACCGCCTCAGGTGGCGCGCAGCAATTCCAGAAAGCGGGCGGCGGCGTGCAACTCGCCGCGCAGGGCGGCGGTGCGTTGCTGCTGCTCCTCATCCTCGCCCCAGCGCTCGGCCTGCACGCGCTGCTCCAGCAGCGACAGCGCGAAGGCGTCCTCCACCGGCAGCGCCTGCTCATACACGGCCAGCCCGAGCAGCAACGAACTGAAGCCCGTGGCCAGAATGTTCAGCGGCACAAGATGCGCAAGCGGCAGGCACGCGAGCACCTCGCTTAAGCGCTGATGCACCGCCTGTGGCTGGGCTTGCGGAATAATGCCGGTCTGACGGATGAAATGCAGGTCATAACGCTGCTCGGCCCAGCGCAGCCACGGCTCCCACTC
>DBAY01000076.1 GCA_002291925.1 Alphaproteobacteria bacterium UBA998
ACTTTACAAAAATGTTCTTCATGGCGTAACCCAATTTTATTTATTATATATTATTAATTAAAAATTCTTAAAAATTTATTAGAAAATTAATTTCTTAAGAAAATTTGTGGAAACCAATTAATTGTAATGGGCTTGCATCTAGAATTTTTTGTCCCCCACGATTACAGCGATCTTGTCCAGTGCCATGCGCTGATGCCGGGGATGACGACGGAGATTTATGCGCGTCATGTGCGGGCGCTCGCGGAAGAAAAGGACGTGGAAGCCGCCCGCATCACGTATGAATGCGATGGCTGCACGGTCACGGGAATCCAGCTGTTACCAACGCTGAGCGCGCGCGAGAAACTGCCGCTGGTCATCTTCAACCGGGGCGGCAATCGCGAGTTCAGCATCCTGACCGCCGGGGCCGTGCTGGGCTGGATGAAACCGCTTGCGTTGAAACTTCGGGCGGGCGTGCTCGCCAGCAATTACCGGGGCAATGATGGCGGCACGGGCCGGGACGAATTCGGCGGGGCGGATGTGCGGGACGTGCTGACGCTTATGGAGCTGGGCCAGCAGCAGCCGTGGTGGGATGGAAAGAATATTTTCATGTTCGGCGTCTCCCGCGGCGGGCAGATGACCTATCAGGCCATCCGCGCGGGCGCGCCGCTGCGTGCGGCCGCCACCGTAGCCGGGCCGACGGATCTGGCGGCGGCGGCCAACGAGCGGCCCGCGATGGAGCGCGTCTATGCCGAAACCATTCCGCAATGGGATGTGCGCCGCGAGGAGGCCTTGACTGAACGCTCGGCCCTTTGTTGGCCGGAGGCGCTGAATGTGCCGTTGCTTATCTTCCACGGGGATGCGGATGACCGCGTGCATGTCACGCATTCCCGCCGTCTTGCAGAGCGACTGGGTGCGCTGCAAAAGCCTTACCGCTACGTGGAATATGCAGGGGATGATCACGGCCTGTGGCAGAACCGGGCGCCCATGTGGGAGGAAGTGGTTGGATGGTTTGAGCGCTATCGGGACGGCTCAGGCGGGCGCGAGGGCGAAAAGCCGGACCTTCTCAGGGCAAAAGCCTAGATATCCTGACTGTACCCCGACACATGGGTGGGGGTGGAGTGCAGCATCAGGCGGGCGATGGCATAATTGATATCCTGGGAATAGCCGCCGACGCGGGCGCCGACGACCGCCAGCAACGCAGCCACGACATAGATGCGCACGGCAATTCCCCAGCGTGGATCGCGGCGGGCCGGGGTGGCAGAGCGGGGCAGGGTGGCGGCGATGGACATGCGCTGACCCTAGCGCCCGCGAAGTCAGTATGCGATGCTCGGGGGATGAGAAAACATCAATCACCGATGCGCAGGCCATGACCTTCTGGCGAACCACTCCGATGGAGGAAATGACGGAAGCGCAATGGGAATCGCTCTGCGATGGCTGCGGCCTGTGCTGCCAGGTGCGGCTGCAGGACGAGGACACGGACGAGCTGACACTCACCAACCTCGCCTGCCGCTACCTTGACCTCGGCACCCACCGCTGCACCGACTATGCCAACCGCCAGCGCAACGTCCCCGACTGCGTCCGCGTCACGCCGCAGAACGTGCGCCAGCTAGACTGGCTGCCATGGAGCTGTGGCTACCGGCTGGTGGCCGCTGGGCATGACCTGCCGGAATGGCATCACCTCGTCTGCGGCGACCGCGAGCGCGTGCATACCGAGGAAATCTCCATGCGGGGCGAACTCATTAGCGAGGATGAGGCGGAGGACGAATAAGTTGACGCCGTCATTCCCCTAGAATGGGCGTCCGCCCATTCTAGGGGAATCCACCCGCCTGCGCTGGCGCTTCGGCGTGGCAGGGCCTTGTCACGCCATAGCCCGCAAGGGCGACGGCCGGATGGATTGCCTTAGAATCGCTGGCGCGATTCAGGCAATGACGGATTCATAGAAAAAACGGCATCAACCCGTATTGCGGATGCGCGGCGTCGCCATGGATAGGGGCGGGCGGCGTCAGCTGGTGCGACAGGCCGTGATGGACGCCCTGCAGGATGGCCGCAAGAACGGCGTGCGGATCGGCATCCGCGCCCGCCACGCGGTGCTCGATGCGCCGTGCGCGTCGCGGGCTGGCCTGCGCCAGTGCGGAGGCACCCGTCAGGCTGCCTGTGCCGTCTGGCAGGCGCAGCGCCACGGTGCGGTTATTGCCGCCCCAACTGGCGTTGACAGGCGCATGCCAGCCGGGCACGTACCGCGCGCGGGCGGCGTCCGTGGGGGCGAAGATGGGAAGATTTTGTTCCATCGTGGCCAGCAGTCCGGCGAGTGCGTAGGCCAGCGCCGGGCTGAGCGTGTCGCCTTCTTTCCAGAACACGTTGTTTCCCTCCGCATCCTCCAGATGCAGGTGGATGTGCAGGGCGCTTCCATACGTCTCCGCAAAGGGCTTCGCGGCGAAGCTGGCGACGTGGCCCTGCGTGGAAAATACAGTTGAAAGGCTGGCTTTCAGCCGAGCCAAGGCGTCTGCCAGCGCGGCGGGGTCCGCGGTGGGGGGGAGGGAACATTCCAGCTGCCCCGGCCCGCGTTCCGGCTCGATGGTTTCGAGCGTGATGCCTGCGTGTAAGGCGGCCTCCTGCACCCATGCGGTGATGTCTTCAAAGGGTACAGAAAGGGGGCAGGGGCCGGTTTCACCGGCGCGCCATGTATACCACTCCAACTCCGCCGCCACGACCGGGCGCAAGCCAAATTGCTGATGAAGTTGATGCCTGACTGCGTGCAGTTGTTCCACGCAACCACTATAGGTGTTGGCGCACGGGCTGTCTAATGGCGGGCTGTCTAATGGCGGGCTGACGTGGGTGGCATGGCGAGGAGCGTCAGCGACGCGGCAATCCAGCCCCGCCCGCTGGATTGCTTCGCTGTCGCTCGCAATGACGAAATAACTGTCACCCCGGCGCATGCCGGGGTCTGGCATATCCTCACCGGGAGACCCCGCGTACCATGTGCGGGGTGACATACTCAGCCAGATTTTCCTAACCTCCGCCCCTCATCCTGAGCTTGTCGAAGGATGGAAGGCCCGTACCCGTGCCACACGCCATGGTTCGACAAGCTCACCATGAGAGTTGGAGTAGGTGGGCACAAACCCCCCCCTCCCCAATAGGGGGAGGGATGGGGTGGGGGCGTGAGGGTAC
>DBAY01000029.1 GCA_002291925.1 Alphaproteobacteria bacterium UBA998
GGGGGCGGTGGAGGCGGCGGGGCGGAGGCAGCGGGCGGCTCCGGCGGGGGTGGCGGCGCTTCCTTTTTCTTGCGCGGATCGTAGGGCTCCTGCTGCGGCACCGGAATCTTCGGCAGCAGGCGCTTCTTGAAGAAATCATCCTTGAAGTAAAATATCTTCTTGCAGCGGATAGGCGCGAAGGATTCCACCAGGATGATCTGCTCGTCGCGCGGCAGCTGGATGACCTCCTGCGGCAGCAGCAGGGCGCGCTGGGTTTCCGAGATATGCAGCGAGCGCGAGGCGGGGTTGAGGTCGAGGAATTTCGGCTTGTTGAAGGATTCCTGCTGCACCGACTTGTTGCCGATGAGCTGGGAGATCATGTTCGCCGTCTCGATGTTGTTCGCGGAGAAGGTGACGCGGTAATAGGAGTTGGAGAGGAAGGAGTTCATCCCCGCCTCCTCGTAAATGCCTTTCAGCTGCTGCGTATCCTGCACGATGAGGAAGAGCTTCACGCGGTATCCGCGGAAATAGGCGATGCCCACCTGGAACTGCGGCATTTCACCCAGTGAGGGGAACTCGTCCATCATGAACAGCACGCCGTGCGGCTCATCGGGCTTCGGCATGTGACGGGTGAGGAAGTCGGTGGCCTGCTGGTAAAACACCTTCAGCAGCGGCTCGAGGCGCTGGAGGTTGTCCGGCGTCACGCCGACGAAGATGGTCATTTTCTTCTTTTTCAACTGCTGAAGGTCGAAGTCGGAGCGCGCGGTGGAGGCGTCGATCAGCGGGTTGGCCCAGAGTTCGAGACCGGAGTTGAGGGTCGAGATGACGCCTGAGCGTTCCTTGTCGGCCTTCTGGAGGAAGGCGGCGATGTTCATGTAGGAGACCGGGTGGATGCGCCCGCCGATGGTGTCGAGCACCACGGCGAGGTTATAGACCACGTCGTCCGAGCGCATGGTGCGCACCACCTCGCCGAAGGAGGTCACCTTCTCCGGCACGGCGCAGAGATAGAGGATGACCCCCAGCATGAGCGAGCGGGCTTCGTTCTGCCAGAATTCCTGCTCGGGCAGGATGAGGTTGCAGATTTTCTGCACGTCATCCACCATCTGGCCGGGCTTGGTGGAAATCCAGTCGAGCGGGTTGTAGCAATGGCTGATGCCGTCCGGATCGGCGGGGTTCCAGACATAGCATTCCTGGCCCATTTTCTTGGTGCGGTAGCCGGAGGAAAGCTCGTAGTTCTCCAGCTTGATGTCGTGGCAGATCAGTGATTCTTCCCAGAAGAGCAGGTTCGGGATCACGAAGCCCACACCCTTGCCGGAGCCGGTCGGGGCGAAGAGCAGCACGTGTTGGAAGTCATCGGCGATGAGGTAATTCTTCGCCCCCGTGCGGCCTAGCAGCAGGCCTTTCTTGGCGCGCAGCTTGGCTTTCTTGATTTCCGCCTCCGTCGCCCAGCGTGCATTGCCATGCACGCTCTCCTTGTCTTTGAAGGGGCGGAAATCGAGCAGCGGCGCGCGCAGCAGGAACAGGGTGATGAGGCTGAACAGCAGCCCGGCGGCGGGCGGGCCATAGAAGCGCAGGTTGAAGGCGCTATCGAAATAATAGCTATATTGCGGATTCTGACTGAGGAGCGTGCCCTTGTACTGGTGCAGCTGGTAATAGAGCTTGCCCATCAGGGCCGGATTGATGGCATACATCATCAGCCGGGGCATGGGGGGCGCGGGCTGGCGGGTTTTTGTCTGGAACTGGATGTAGCCGAGGCTGTAGCCCGCCGAGATGCCGCCATAGACCGGGATGCCGACCACCAGGAAGATGACGAGCAGGAGGATCAGGTAATTGGCGAAAGCCGAGTTCGACTTCTTGCCGCTCATGTATAGATCTGGTCTTTAAAGAAGATTTCCGATACGAAGCGCTTCCCCCGCTCGCCCCGTTTGAGCTGGATGATAACATTGATCACCGCTTCCACATACTCTTTTATCTGCTCGCGCGTGATGCCAAGCCCGGCCTGCATGACCATGAGGATGAGCTGCTCGTAGGCGAGGCGGGGATTGTCCGCGTGGATGGTGGTGATGGAGCCGGGGTGGCCGGTATTGATGGCACGCAGGAAGCTGAACGCTTCCTTGCCGCGAATCTCGCCGACCATGATGCGGTCCGGGCGCAGGCGCAGGCAGGCCTCAATGAGGTCCTGCATGGTGGTCTTCGAGCGGCCCTGGTCCCCGCGCGAGGCGAGCAAGTGCACCCGGTTGGGCAGGTGGTCGATCATTACCTCGCGGGCATCCTCGCAGGTGATGACGCGCTCATGCGGCGGGATTTTCTTCAGCACCGCGTTGAGGAAGGTGGTTTTACCCGTCGAGGTGCCGCCGGAAATCACGATGTTTTTCTTATACAGCACCGCCTTGGTGATGAACTCGCGGATGGCGCCGGCATTCAGCAGCTCGCGCAGTTCGAGGTCATGCGCGTTCTCCTGCTGACGCACCATGGTGCCCTGGAAGGCGCCGATGGCCTCATACTGCTCGAGGTCGTAATTCAGGATGGTCTGCTTGCGGATGGACATGGCCACCTTGCCCGCCTCGCAGGCGGGCGGGAACACGACCTGGATGCGGTAGCCGTCCGGCAGGGTGGCGGAGAGCAGGGGCTTCTCCTCGCTAATCATCTGCTCGGTGGATTGCGCGATGAGGCGGCCGAGCGACATCAGGTGGTTGAGGTCGAACTGCGGCAGCGGGCGGTGATGCATGTCGCCGAATTTCTCGATCCACGCCTCGCCGGGGCGGTTGATCGAGATTTCGCTGATCCCTTCCTCGTCAAACAGCCCCTTAAGCGGCCGTAGATAGGTATCAAGTGCGGTCAGGCTCATGGAACAACGGTCCGGCCTGCGAGGTTGGGCGGGAAGTACAGATCGCGGTTGACGAAGACATTGATCTTCGTGCCCTGATCCACCGTAATAGTCGGCCGCAAATCAAGCAGCCCATCCACCACGGTGCGGCCCACATTTCCGATATTGCCCACTGCGTTGAGCGTGGCAAAAGAAACCGGGTCGCCCGCAGAAGTGGCGCTGCCATCCGTATTAACAGTCGTTTGTACATTGCCCCCACCGTTGAGTGCGTCTGCCGCAGCCGCCGCACCAATACCGATGACACTGGTGAGGATGGCGCCGCTGAAGACTTCCTTGAATTTCTGGTCAAGGAAGCCTTCCAGCCCCGCGCGTCCCAGATTATCCACTCCCGGCGAATTGACATAGATGTCCACGCCGTCGGGCCGGATAATACGAGTCCAGAGGATGAACACCCGGTCCTGCCCACGGAGAATATTGGTATTATAGACGCCGATCAGACGGGAGCCCTTCGGCAACAAAATGTTACGGGATTGTTCGGCGTAGATATCCCGACTGACCACAGCGCGCAGCTGGCCGGGCAGGGTGGTATCGATAGCCGTTTCAAGCACGGCATGAATCAGCTTGCCTTGGGCGATGATGTTGCTCATATCACCCAGGAACCCGGCCTGTTGCTTTGGCGCCTCGGAAGCAGCTATGGCGCGGCTGGCAAAGCCAAGGTTGGGGTCGGTGCTGGCGAAATCCTGTTGCGCCGTAGCCTGCTGGGCCTGTGCACTTTCCTCTTTGTCAAAGATGCCTTTGGTGTTATTGACCACGATCATTTCCGATCGAATGCGCTCCAACCGGGCTTTCTCGGTTGCTTCATCCGTTTTGAGGATGGGTACGTCAACCACGGGCGGGGTTTCTGGTGGTGCCGGCGGCGGCGTGAAGATAGGCGGCGGCGGGGCCTCCACCGGTGGCAGGGGAGGAGGGAGATTCTGCCCCTGATTGGTCGAGATCTGGGCGGTTTTTTCCCCCTCAATGGCGTCCTCTTTCTTGCCGCTGAATAGCAGGATCATGACGATAACGACAAACGCGCCAATCCCGCCGAGGACAAACAGCACACGGCTCGGGGCCGCCGAGACAACCGGCGCGCCGGTTCGCAGCTCTTCATCTTGATCGCCATTGCCCCCGGCATCGTTGCCGTTACCGAAAAACGGGTCGTTCGGATTCTGTACCATGGTGCCCCTCAGTAGGCCTCATTATAGATGCGGACGGTATCGCGTCCGTAGCGCAGGTTCAGCCGCGAGGCGACAAGGTTCAGGCGCGTGGTACCATCCGGCTGGGCCTGCGCGGTCACCGGCACCTCGCGTCCATCCGCCATCACGGCGCTGATCGCTTCAGGCGGGTGCGGCAGCTGTAGGTAAGTGCTTTGGCCGTCATCATAGATTTTCGCCGGGGCCAGCGCATCCGGCCCGCTGAAGCTGTAGCGGTAATTCACCGCCGGGGCTGCCATCAAAGGCGGCATGGCGAATTGCGGCTGGGCCTGGCTGGCATAGACCGCAGGTAATTGCCTTGCATCGTCTTCCGGATAATAGAAGCGCACCACGTAAACCAACTCCTCATCCCCCTTCAGTTCACCCCCGCTGTTGGAGCGCAGGTCAAACTGGTAGGAACGCTCGCTTGTCACCACGGTCATGTTGGTGTGCAGGTTTTCCTCCAGCGGGCGGATGAAGATACGACGACCGGCGGGAATGATCTGCCAGTTGACCCGGTCGCCCAGCACCACGGTCTGGATACGCTCTTTGGGATGGAACTCGATGTTCGACTGGTAGCCGTAATGGGTCAGCAGGCTGTAGACGTCGTTGGCGTTATAGACCAGCGTTTTCACACGGCTGTCCGTGACCACCGGTGCCTGCTGCGCCATCACGGAAAGGGGCGCTGTCAACCCCAAAACAAGAAGGGCGGTAAGAAGGCAGGACGCATGCTTCATCGCTTAATCACCTCGTCATCGACCCGGTAGCTGAGCACCTGGAATCCCAGTGGATTGATCAGGCGCTCATCGCGGTTCAGTTCCAATTTGAAATAATCATACTCGATGGTGGCGATCTTGTTATAGAGATCGCCGCGTGGATTGTTCTGGGAGCGCTCACGGAGGGCAAAACGAATCTGCGCCACCTTGCGCTTAGGATCGTTCAGATGCGTAATCGTGGGATTCTCGGTGGAGAGCGTTCCCCCGATTTCTGCCAGTTCAGCGGCGACCGAGCCGGGACGCTGCGGATCGACATCCACGGTATATTGAGTGAAGACGGGCTTACTGCTGAGTACGCGCACTGTGTTCCAGCGGTACTGGCGGTCAAGGTTATCGATGGTTTCGCGCGCGGTTACATAACGCCACAGAAAGAAATCATCGAGCTGCTCCGGCGCGCTCAGGCTGTCGCGCGTAATAGGCTCCACCACCTCGGTAATGCCGGATTTCTGGTCGATCTGAATGATAAAAGGCTCAACGGTTTTCAATGGCACCATGTTCTGCATGATAAATACAGAAATTAATGCAGCTAGGAGGCTAAAAAATGTTATCAATACCAGCCAGTTGCGCTGAGTACGAGCTGTTTCATACTTATCGAGATCCCAGCTCTTCAGCCGGGAATCCTGTTTTTTTTCTTTTTCTTTCTTAACCGCCATACATCATCTTTACAATTGACTACCTGAGATGGCCAGTACTGTTTCTTCAACTACAAGCGCTGGGGGAAAACTTTCCCCGCCTGTGACCGAGACAAAACGTATTTCAGACCCTTACGCTGGATAATTGAAGAAAGCGTTAAGCCTGCTTATCGCGGACGGCCCCCCAGCGCACCCTCAATAAACTCCCCGATGATGCCTCCCGGGTTCTGCTGGGTTCCCCGGAAGAGGGCGGTATAGCCGGCGCTGACCGATCCTTGCGCACGGCCCGGGATGCTGCCCCTGCCCTGTGCAAAGGCCCGGCCGGCGTTACTGCCCAGCGAGGTAAGCGAACGCATGCCGGTGATGGAATCAAACATGGTGCCCGAGACGGACGGTGCAGCACGTGAACCGCCAAGCTCTTGAGCAACCTGAGGAGCCAGCTTCATCACCGCATCGATGAGAAACGCGAGCAGCACAAGGTTGAGCGACTCGATGGCCAGCAGCCGCAGGATATTAAGAAAGCTGGTCGCGCCGGTGGGGGGGACCGGTGTAGGATCGGTACAGCCGTCAAACCGTGTGCCATTGCCGCGTGGCTCGGTGCAAATCGTGCAGGCGTTGAAATTGACGCGAGATGATTCTTGCCAAGTGCCTCCAGTATAAGGAACGCTGATAGTACGCAGGCTTGCGATGTCTTCAAAAATCCCCATGGAAAGGATGAGTCCAATAAACGCAAACACCACTACCACTTGAATCGCGAAGGACATCATGTATTGCAGCCATTTGGTGAACAGCTCGCGCGTCGCCTGAAACAGCCCGGCCCCGAGGAAGATGGGTGAGACCACGGTCAGGAACATGATGCAGGTGATGCCAAAAAGATAGCCGACCAGGGCGCGCAGAAAAGAAAGAAGGATGCGGAAGATTACCGCCACCCCGATGAAGAACATCGGCGGCACCACAAACAACAGGGTAATGAGCAGCGGCAGGATACTGTCATTGCAGCGGTTGGGATCATCCGCCGCGCGGCTGGCCGCCTGCGAGGCCGACCCGGTGAACAGGTTGATCGTGTCGTCAATGCGTTCATAAATGGAGCGTCCCGTGCCGCCGCCGGCGGCACTCATCACCACATCCACCCCGCTGGTGATGAAGCCGATGACGCCCCGGTAGAGGTGGGTGACAATAAATTCGCCCTGCATGACGAAGCCCGCCAGCAACGCAATACGAAAGACGGCCAGTGCCACGTCCTTTTGTGTAAAGGGCACTGCGCCAATCGCGATGGCCGCACCGAAGATGGCCACAAACAAGGTGAGTAACAGTTGCAGCGGCAGTTGTGTCTCTTTCCGTACCGTGCAGTAAACCTGACTGAAGATATCCGCCACGATGGTCTCGTACTGGCAGACATAGCCGGAAAAAATATGCTGCAGATCCGCTGTGTTGCATTGCCCATATTGCGGGGTAATCAGCGGGGTGCAACCGCCGCTCATCGCGGGCATCGCCAGCGCATCACCCGCGATCACTGACAGGCTGAGGATGAGAAGAGCGTTCCGGAGCAGTGCGCGTATCATCCGCTCTCCCTTATGCTGCCCGGCTCGCATTGGCCGCAGGCTCACCGCTCAGGACGCGTAGCAAAGCCCCCAGCCCGCTCAAATCCATTTCCGCGATCATCGTATTGTCCATGCGTTTGAGGAGCACATGGCGCTGCTCGCTTCGCAAAAGCTCAAGGTAGGAAACTTCCAGCTCGGTCAGGCCAAAACTGTCAGTGTAGATATCGTCTGCCATGTCATCCGGCAAATAAAGCTCGGTGGCAATATGCTGCATTAGCGGCTGGCTAAAGGGAATTTCGGCAATTTCCTCTATTTGCGAGGTTTTCAGCAGCGCGATGGCGTTCATTTCGGTCAGCCGTTTCATCCAGCCCTCGATATCAGCGGCGATGTGCGTCTGGCCGAGTATCTGCCATGCCTCATCCAGCACAATGATGGTGGGACGTTCGTCCAGCTGCAAGGTCAGGCGCTGCAGGAGATAGGACAGCAGCGGGGCGATGACCCGCCCATCCTGAATAACCTCGGCGAGGTGGAATCCACGGATATCGCCGGGCTGATCGAAGAGGTCCTGCTCATGATCAAACACATGCCCGTATGCGCCGCCGCGCACCCAGATCTCGAACTTCTCTGCGGTGGCGGGAGAAAGGGTCTGCACGAGCGCGCGCAGCCGGCTGAGATGGCGGGGCTGCCCATCGCTGTAAAGCAGGCGCAACCCTTCTGCCAGGGCCTGCTTGTCCACCTCGTCGAGGGCTTGGCCGCCGCAGCGCAGCAGCACCGAGAGCCAGCGCTGGGTAAAACGGATCGTGCCTTCACTGGGGGGCAGCGAAAAGGGATTGAGCGGCGGGGGCAGGGCGGCAAGTGCATTCCCTGGTGCGGCAAAACGGTAGGCCCGCCCGCCGACGGTCTCGATCCATTCCTGATGTCGGTTACTGATATCAAAGTAGTGAATGACCGGCTGAAATTTCAAAGATTGCGTGAGCAGGAAGTTCACCAGCGTGCTCTTGCCTGCGCCGGGTCGCCCCACCACCAGCGTATGACCCACCTCATCAATATGGAAATTGAAGAAATAGGGCGTGCCATTGGCTGTGGGCACCGTCGTGACCGCCGGGCCCCACTGGTTATGCTCCCGCAGGCCGACCGGGTGATTATACAGATTGGCGAACCCGGCCATGTGGCTGATGGCGGTGGGCTGCATGCGGGTGACGAACTCGAAATTGCCCGGCATCTGCGCCCAGTAGCATTCTTCCAAACGGAGATCCTCGCGGAAGCAAAGAATGCCATGTCGGCCGAGGAAATTCACCGTGTGGCGGATGTTGCGCTCCAGCTGCCGCACGGAATCGGCCACGATGAAAAGGGACAGCTGCTGCTCGCCGAAATCGGTGGCGCGCCCGGTCTTGGAGGCCAGGATGGATTCCAGCTCGGTCAACTTGGGAAGCTCTCTCTCCTCGGCCGCATCCTGCAGCCTCTTGATTTCCTGGTACTGTTCCAGCGCTTTCTTCGGCTGCACAAAGTTAACACACTGCGTCACCATGAATTCCATCGGCAACTTGAGAAAGCGGTCGATGGAGGCAAGGGATTTCTCCTTATAGTCTTTCAATGTCAGAATGGCGGCAAAACGGCGTTGCCCGGTGTCCGAGCGCACCTCCATGGTGTTATAGGAAAATGTAATATCCCCACTGGTGAGCTGGTGGCTGAGATTAAGCGCCGCTATCGGTACGGGTTGGTCGGAAAAATTGATCACGCGGTGCAGGAAGCGCAGCAGATCGGAGTGCGGTACGCCGTCCTCCTCCACAATGCCCAGCCGCTCGGCACCAAAGGGCTGCAACGCTTCTTCGAGGCGCGTGACGACGGTGTCAAGCGCGGCATGTATGTTATCCAGGTACGCGTTTCGCCAGCGCAGGTCCAGTCTTGGGATCAATCCGCGCAGGAACACCATCGGGCTGAGGATGCGCGCATCCTGCCCTTCATGCACGATGGTGATATAGACGTCATTGGTATATTGCTGTTCCAGACGGTGAGCCTTCACCCAGGCCTCGTTTACCTGTTTGGCAAAGCCAGAGAAGTCACCCGGGGCGATAAGGCTCTGCTGGCTGCGGATGGTGTGAAACCATACAGCGAAGGAATCATTAGGAATATGCTCGCGGATGACTTGGCGCAGCAGGGCGCGCAGATCCAGCGCTTCTTGCTTGATATTCTCATAAGAAAGCCCTGAAACACGCAGTGTCTGAAGCAGTTCACCGTTTTTGGTCAGGACGGTGCAGGGGTCGTATAAACAGGCATAGGGGACGAACTCGGACTCATCCACATCATTGGCGATCTCCCGGAAGGCTTCCAGATCGTCTGATTTCTGGTGAGTCGAGTCCATCCCCGTTGCGTGTAGCGTGAGAGTATTAGCAGGTTGTTGAAGAAACCGAGCTCAGGCTCTCAATGACAGACGGAGCGCCAAATACGATGGCTACACCAAGGCCCACGATAATGGCCATACCCCACGATACCTTACCAAGCAGGGCGCCCACACCAATAATGATAACAGCCAGCGTGGCAATACCCGCGCCAACCGGCCCGGTCATCCAGCCCACCACGTCGCAGAGCACGTCACCGATCGGGTTGCCGGTGGTGGCGAGGGACATTTCCGGCGCGGCCACCGCGAGGGCGCAGGCCAGGAAGGTGAAGGCATGTTGCCAATGTTTGGTTGTTTGCATGAGAAGCTCCTTAATGATGAGTGTTACGAACATAGGGTCAAAAAGTAAAAAATTGGTATCTTCTGCTACCTATAATGAGGTGTAGCACAGAAATGTGACAATTTTTTTACAATCTGCGCCATTTGAGCAAAATTTAAGTAAAATTGCCCTCTGGGGCACCTGTTTTTTAGAGTATTTATTTGGCGAGTCCTGCCTTGCCATTAATACATGTTTTTTTGGCTCGCAGAGCCAAACCGCTGTTTTTCTCCCCCTTGCTCTCCCCCCTGTCGCCGATTAGTGTGGCGCGCACGTGAAATGACCCGTCAAGGAGCACCCGCATGAGCATCATGCCCGACCACTGGATACGCAAGATGGCTGTTGAGCGCGGCATGATCGAGCCGTTCGTGGAAACGCTCAGCCGCGAGGGCGTGATTTCCTACGGCGTGTCATCCTATGGCTACGATGCGCGCGTGGCGGACGAGTTCAAGATCTTCACCAATGTCGATTCCGCCGTGGTGGACCCCAAGGATTTCTGCAACAAGGGGTTTGTGGACCGCAAGACGGAGGTCTGCGTCATCCCGCCGAACAGTTTTGTCTTGGCCCGTACGGTAGAATATTTCCGCATCCCGCGTGATGTACTCGTTATATGTGTGGGCAAATCTACCTATGCGCGCTGCGGCATCATCGTCAACGTCACCCCGCTCGAGCCGGAGTGGGAAGGCCACGTGACACTGGAATTCTCCAACACCACCCCGCTGCCCGCCAAGATTTACGCCAATGAGGGGGCCTGCCAGTTCCTGTTCCTGAAAGCTGACTCCGTCTGCGATGTCTCCTATGGGGACCGCAAAGGCAAGTACATGCACCAGCGTGGCGTGACGCTCCCCCGCGTAGAGAAAGCATAAGTCATGGACAAAATCCGCATCCGAGGCGGGCAGCCGCTGTTTGGCCGTATTCCAATCAGCGGGGCGAAGAACGCCGCCCTGCCGCTGATGTGCGCCGCCCTGCTCACCGACCAGCCGCTCATCCTCACCAACGTGCCCTACCTCGCCGACGTGGTGACCATGGGCAAGCTGCTAGGCCAGCTCGGCGTGGAGCTGCAGTTCGATGACAGCCCGATGCAGGGCAATGGCCGCTGCCTGAAGATGCAGGCCGACGCCCTCACCAGCTACACCGCGCCGTATGACCATGTCCGCACCATGCGCGCCTCGGTGCTGGTGCTGGGCCCGCTGCTCGCCCGTTTCGGCGAGGCGCATGTCTCGCTGCCCGGCGGGTGCGCCATCGGCACGCGCCCGATCGACCTGCACCTGAAGGCGCTGGAGGAGCTCGGGGCCACCATCACGCTCGGCGAAGGCTATGTGCATGCCACCGTGAAGGGCCGCCTGAAGGGGGCCGCCATCCGCTTCGACAAGGTCTCGGTGGGTGCCACGGAAAACGCGCTGATGGCCGCCGCGCTGGCCGACGGCGAAACCATTCTCGACAATGCCGCCTGCGAGCCGGAGATCACCGACCTTGCGAATTGCCTTATTAGTATGGGCGCAAAGATCGAGGGCTTGGGCACCACGCGCCTTACCGTGAAGGGCGTGCCTAAGCTGAAGGGCGCCACGCACCGCGTCGTCTCCGACCGCATCGAGGCGGGAACCTATGCCGCCTGCGCCGCCATCACCGGGGGCGAGGTGGAGCTGCTCGGCGCGGAGGCCGACATCATGCAGGCCACGCTGCACAAGTTCGAGGAAGCGGGCCTCACCTGGAAGAAGACGGCAGACGGCCTCACCGTCGGGCGCGCCAGCGGGCCGCTCTGCGGGGTGGATGTGCAGACCCAGCCCTATCCCGGCTTCGCCACCGACATGCAGGCCCAGTTCATGGCGCTGATGACGATGGCCGAGGGCGCGGCGATGATCACCGAGACGATCTTCGAAAACCGCTTCATGCACGCCCCCGAACTCGCCCGCATGGGCGCCAACATCACCGTCCACGGCCACTCCGCGCTGGTTCGCGGCACAAACAAGCTGAAAGGCGCCGAAGTCATGGCCACCGACCTGCGCGCCTCCGTGGCGATGGTCATCGCCGCCCTGGCGGCGGAAGGCGAGACGGTCATTCACCGCGTCTATCACCTAGACCGCGGTTATGAAGCGCTGGAAGAAAAGCTGCGCGCCTGCGGCGCGGATGTGGAACGGGTGGCTTAGTGTTTTAAGTCACGGTAAAAATTTTCATGCGGCCCGAGCGCTAGAAGTAGAAGTTGATTCTCTGAAATGTTCGCTTGATAGGCCAGCAATACGATCTGATTCTGTAGGCGGAATTTATAAATGCGCACACCGGCGAGATCGCCGAGTTTTGCTTCACCCAGTTCAGGATCAGCAAGAATGGACCGGATGGCGTCATCCACCGTTCGGCGCTCTTGAGGATGCAGCTTTTTATACGCACGCTTGAAGGCCGAAAACTGGAGAATCTGCATCAGTCGTCACGTCCGAACTCGAAGGGCTCTGGCGTTTCGTTCCGCGAGGCGAGAACGTCCATGATGAATTGATAGGGCAAGTCCGGGTTTTGCTCGACGAGTTGGCCGATGCGCGACCAGTGCTCGATCTGCTTAGGCACGGAGCGGTGCTGCAGGGCCGCGATGCGCTTGGCTTCGGCGACCAGTTCATCCGAGAGCTTGACAGTATGGGACATAAGGCCTCCTATGGATGCAATATACAACCTTTAACAACCTTTAGCAACCTTTAGGCAGGATTGCCCTGCCAAGCAAACCGTGCCATAACGCCCCCATGAGAAACACCATCGTCATAGCCGTGCCTAAGGGGCGTATTTTCGAGGAGCTGGAGCCGCTGCTCGACCGGGTCGATATCACGCCGGAGCCGGCGTTCTTCGATGAGCGCTCGCGGCAGTTGCAGTTCAAGACCAACCATGCGGACATCGAGTTCATCCGCGTGCGCAGCTTCGATGTGGCGACCTTCGTCGCCTTCGGGGCGGCGGATCTCGGCGTGGCGGGCAGCGACGTGCTGATGGAATTCGACTATCCCGACCTCTATGCTCCGGTGGACCTGAACATCGGCAATTGCCGCCTCTCCGTCGCCGAGCCGGCCGCGCTGGCCGCCACCGACGACCCCTCGCGCTGGAGCCATGTGCGCATCGCCACCAAATACCCGCACGTCACCAAGGAGCATTTCGCCAAGCGCGGCGTGCAGGCCGAGTGCATCAAGCTCAACGGCGCGATGGAGCTGGCCCCAACGCTCGGCCTTTCCGAGCGCATCGTCGACCTCGTCTCCTCTGGCGCCACGCTGAAAGCCAACGGGCTGGTGGAGGTGGAGGTGATTGCGGAAATTTCTTCCCGGTTGATCGTCAACCGCACGGTCTACAAGACCCGCGGCGAGAAAGTGGCCCGCCTCATCGACGCGTTTTCCGAAGCGGTGAAAGCACGGGCGGCCTGACCATGGGCGAGCGGATTGGTCGCGCGGCAGAACTGCTGCTCGGCGAGGTGCTGATGAAGGAGCGCATGGTGCGCGGCCTCAGTCGGATGGAGATCGGTCGCAAGATTAACAAGAAAGAACAGGAAGTCGCCAAATTCGAGGCGGGCGAGTTCATTCCGCTGCCGGTGCTGGAAGCCTACGCCGAAGCGCTGGGCGAGCCGATTCAAAAGAAATACATCCGCCGCATCTCCTTCCTGCGCAAGTGGGAAATTGAGAAAAAGGAAGAACAGCACGAATTAGTCGAGATTTACCGCGCGCTGTTTGAAGAATAGCCGTCATTGCGAGCACAGCGAAGCAATCCAGCGGGCCGTGCTGGATTGCCACGTCGCTTGCGTTTCTCGCAATGACGGCTCAAATATTCGTCATTCTTGCGAAAGCATGAATCCAGCCACACGGTTCAATGGATCTCAGCTTTCGCTGGGATGACATGCCAAGGGCGAATACGTAGAAGATTCCCGCTTTCGCAGGCGCACCATTTCCATTAAAAAGACCCCATGACGACTTTCCTTTCCGCTTCCGAAACGAACTTTGACGCCGCGCTCAATGAACTGCTTTCCCGCCGCGCGGGGGAGGGCACCAGCGTCGGGGAGACGGTGGGGGCGATCCTCTCTGAGATAAAGCGCCGGGGCGATGCGGCGCTGGTAGGTTACACGGCGCAGTTCGATAAGCTGACACTGACGCCCGCGACCCTGCGTTTTTCCGACGAAGAGCGCCTGTCCATCGAGGCCGAGTGCCCGCCGGATGTGTGCGCGGCGCTGGCGCTGGCCGCCGAGCGTATCCGCGCTTTCCATGCGCGCCAGAAACCGCTGGATATCGACTATGTGGACGCCATCGGCGTACGGCTTGGCATGCGCTGGTCGGCGGTGGACGCGGTCGGCATGTACGTCCCCGGCGGGCGGGCAGCCTATCCGTCTTCCGTACTGATGAACGCCATCCCCGCGCAGGTGGCGGGCGTGCAGCGCCTTGTGATGGTGGTGCCGACCCCTAACGGCGAGGTGAATCCCGCCATTTTGGTCGCGGCCCGGCTGGCGGGGGTGACGGAAATCTACCGCATCGGCGGGGCGCAGGCGGTGGCCGCGCTGGCCTATGGGACAGAAACCATCGCCCCGGTGCAACTCATCGTCGGGCCGGGGAATGCGTATGTCGCGGAGGCCAAGCGCCGCGTGTTCGGCAAGGTGGGCATCGACATGATCGCCGGGCCGTCGGAGATTCTGGTCGTGGCCGATAAAGGCACGCCGGCGGATTGGATCGCCGCCGACCTGCTGAGCCAAGCCGAGCATGACCCGGACGCGCAGTCCATCCTCATTACCGATGACCGCGCCCATGCCAAAGCAGTGGCCGCCGCCGTTACTAAAACGCTGGAAACACTGCCGAAGCGGCAGATCGCCGAGGCGTCATGGCGCGATTACGGCGGCATCATCGTGGTGAAGGAGATGTATTCCGCCCGCACCGCCGAGATCATCAACCGCATCGCGGCGGAACATCTGGAGCTGGCCATCGAGTCTCCCGCCGACCTGCTGCCGATGATTCGCCATGCCGGGGCGATTTTCCTTGGCCGCCACACACCGGAGTCCATCGGCGATTACATCGCGGGGCCGAGCCACGTGCTGCCGACCATGCAGA
Source organism: Alphaproteobacteria bacterium UBA998 (assembly GCA_002291925.1). Lineage (GTDB taxonomy): Bacteria > Pseudomonadota > Alphaproteobacteria > Rickettsiales > UBA998 > UBA998. The sequence continues at coordinate 14,753 of DBAY01000029.1, forward strand.
CGGCGGCGTTCTCTTCCGGGCTCTCCGTCTATTCCTTCATGAAGAAAAGCTCGCTCATCGGCTGCACGGAGCAGGCCTTCGCCGCCCTTGCCGCGCCGACCGCGCTGCTGGCCGACACGGAGGGCTTGGGCGCGCACGCGCTTTCTGTTAGGGTGCGCGGGACCGCATGAGCCAGACCGAATATATTGCCCGCCTCACGCTCGATGAGGGAAATGTCATCCGCCGCAAGCCGGAGGTGGAACAGGAGCGCGAGGTCGCGCTCGCCGACATTGTGAAGGAAAACTACTTCGCCCCCGCCGGACTGAACAAGGGGCCCTACGACGTCATCTTGGGGACCAGCGAGAACCGCATGGTGTTCACCATTTCCTCAACACAAATGGAGGCGCCGGAGGTGGTGACGCTCAACGTGACGCCCTTCCGCAGCATCATCCGCGATTATTTCATCATCTGCGAAAGCCATTTCGCCGCGCTGAAAAGCAGCGATCCGTACCGGGTCGAAGCCATCGACATGGGCCGCCGCGGCATCCACAACGAAGGCTCCGACCTGCTACGCAAATTGCTGAACGACAAAATTCAGGTGGATTTCGCCACCGCGCGGCGACTGTTCACGCTGATCTGCGTCCTGCATATCAAGTAAGTTTACCTAACCGGGCATTCCTGCGTTTGCGGCGCGGCGCGGGCAGGTAAATCTGCCTGAGGTGCCGCCGGCATCTCGGCCTCCGATGCTTCCAGACGGGGGCACGATTCCGTAACCGTTTGCCGTGCCAGTTCTTCTGCTGCGGCGGTTGCAGGCGGCGTGGCGGTGGCGTTCTGAGCCTCCGCCGGTGCCGTCGTGCCACGAGAGGTTGCTGAAGAACTTCCGCTGGAGAGTCCTAACCACAGAAGCAGGCCACCCACCCAAGCACCAATTCCTGAGCTCGGCACCGGCACAGCCCCGGTAGTATGCCCAGCTGCACCGGATGACGCTGGGTTCGGTGAGGGGCGCGATGTTGATGGGGCAACTGGGTGGGACGGCGGAGTAGCGCTGCTAGGGCCACTTGGACGGTAGCCGCTGGACCCAGAGTTTTGACCACCTGAATAAGACCCACCGCCACTTGGACGGCTACTGCTAGATCCACCAGAGCTGTAACCGCCTGATCGCGATCCGCCACTGCTATACCCTCCACGGCTGCCACCACCGCTGGAACCACTACTACGACCCATAAAAACCTCTTCAAATAAGTTAACGAGGTCGTAATAAATAAGGACGAAACGAAAGTAAAGTTAAGAATCTGTTAAGACGACAGAATGAAGCTACCGACTTTCTCCCACGGCCCGCCCAAATAGCGCCACAAGGTGAGGCCGGTGGCGGTGATGGGGAAGGGGGTGAAATCACGGGAGAGGATCGCCTGCAGCGCCTGCGCATCCGCAGGGGAAACCCTGTTCTGCACGGTAATGTGGGGCCGCCAACCCTGTGCGTCCTGCGGGGTGAGCCATGCGCTCCACCCTGTTGCAAGTTCGGCGCGCAGGCGCTGGGCTTCGTCGGAGGCCAGCCGGTAGGCTACGCCCCGACCCATCATCCAGACCTCGCTGACCCGCAGGGAAAAGGGGACATAGGTCGCCGTCACCTCGCGCAGACGGGCGGTGATGGCGGCTTCCTCGCTGCCCGGCAGATGATGAAACAGCGTCACGTGTGCATCCAAGTAATTGCGCTTCGGTGGGAAATGGGCACGGCGCAGGGCGTTGAAATGCGCCTGTGACTCCGGGTCAAGGGCGAGGGTGAGGATAAGCGGGGCGGGGGATAGTTCGGTCATACCTCCTCATATAGGGCAGGTTTGCGCGGTTTCACTTGTTTTCTGAGTCGCTTTCGTCTAGAGAAGCCCCCTATGGCAAAAGAAGAGTTGATTGAATTTCCCGGCGAGGTGGTGGAAGTGCTGCCCAACGCCATGTTCCGTGTGAAGCTGGAGAACGGCCACGAGTTGCTGGCCCATACGTCCGGCCGTATGCGCAAGAACCGCATCCGCGTACTGGCGGGTGACAAGGTGAATGTCGAGATGACACCCTACGACCTGACCAAGGGCCGCATCACCTTCCGTCACAAATAGCGCTTGTTTATCCGCTGCCGCTGTGAGGAGCGGGCGCCGCTCCTTTTCCCTTGAGGCTTCCGCTTCCACATTCATTTCATGTGGATTGAAAATCTCATTGGCAGTCTGGCAGCCCTGCTCACCACCATTGCCTTCATCCCCCAAGTGTGGAAAGTCTTGCGCACGCATAATACGCGCGCCATTTCGCTGCCGATGTATGTACTATTCACCACCGGCGTGTTTTTCTGGCTGGTTTATGGCGTGATGATCCAGAGCTGGCCCGCCATCGTCGCCAATACGCTCACACTGGTGCTGGCGGGTTTCGTCATTCTCTATAAACTGCGCTACCGCTAGACGCCGCCATGCATCCCGTGTAAGTCCGGCACATGACAGGAGTGGAACTGCTTGGCATGGCCGCCGGGGCCTGCACCACGCTGGCCTTCGTGCCGCAGGTGGTGAAAGTGCTGCGCACGAAGGACGTCGCAGCGATTTCGCTCCCCATGTATGGGATCTTCGCCCTGGGCGTGGCGCTGTGGTTCGCCTACGGGCTGGCAATCGGAAGCTTGCCCATCATCGTCTATAACCTCGTCACATTCGTCCTCGCAGCGGTGATTCTTGTGTGCACGCTTCGCTACCGCTAGGCTGCCCGTATGAGTTTCATTCTTGCCTCCGCTTCCCCCCGACGGTTGGCCCTGCTGGCGCAGGCAGGCCTGAGACCCGCCGCCGTGCTGGCCGCCGAGATTGACGAGTCGCCGCGCAAGGGCGAGCTTCCCCCGGCCTACGTGGCGCGGCTGGCGCGCGAGAAGACGGAGGCCGTTCTTGCCCAGCGCCCGGCGGCCATCGTGCTGGCTGCCGACACCACCGTGGCGGTGGGGCGGCGCATACTTGGCAAGCCGGAGGATGCGGCGGAAGCGCGGCGCTTTCTGGCGCTGATGTCGGGTCGGCGGCACCGGGTCTATACCGGCGTCTGCGTGGCCGGGCCGGGGATGCTTCGCCAGCGCACGGTAATGACGCAGGTGCGGTTCAAACGCTTCTCGCAAACGGAGATCGCGGCGTATCTTGAAAGCGGAGAGTGGCAGGGCGTGGCGGGGGGGTACCGCATTCAGGGCTTGGCCGAGCGCTATATCCACGCCATCCATGGCTCCTACAGCAACGTCGTCGGGCTGCCGCTGCTGGAGACGTGCCAGCTGCTGGCCTCGGCAGGTGTAAAAGCCTAGGTGGCGGTATGCCTACCTTTATTTATGTCATTCCCGCGAAGGCGGGAATCCATACCCCCGGTGTCAGTTACGGGGCGCTAGCCGCGCCATTTGCCGTTTTGGCTTTGCGCTGGATTCCCGGTCGGCGCTCGGTTTTACCTCGCTTGCCGGGAATGACGATATAAAACCTAATGCACCGGCATGTGCGGCACCAGCCCGCCCAGCGGACGGCCCGCGAGGATATGCACATGGAAATGCGGCACGGTCTGTGACGCATCGGCGCCATGGTTGGTGATCAGCCGGTAGCCGGTTTCATGCACTCCAAGTGATGCCGCCACCAGCTGGACACGACGGAAGAACCCGGAGATGCCCTGCGCGCCTGCCTTTTGTGCGAAATCGTCAAACGAGACGTAAGGCCCTTTTGGAATCACCAGTACATGCACCGGCGCGGCGGGGTGCATATCGTGGAAGGCAAGCACCTGCTCATCCTCATAGACGGTTTTGTTGGGAATTTCCCCGCGCAGGATGCGGGCGAAGACGTTAGTGGGGTCATAGGTCATGGCGCTTACTCCACCCGGCAGGCTTCGGAGAAATCGAGCCGCGGGCTGCGCGGATGGAGCTTCTCCGGTACGCCATGGCCGAGATTGCACAGGAAATTGGATTTGATGCGGGTGCCCGCAAAGAACGTTTCATCCACCTTCGCGTTGTTGAACCCGCTCATCGGGCCGCAATCCAGCCCCAGCGCCCGCGCGGCCATGATGAGATAGGCACCCTGCAGGGAGCTGTTGCGGAAGGCCGTGCGCTCGATCAGCGCGTCATTGCCCGCGAACCAGCTGCGTGCGTCCGCGTGCGGGAAGAGTTTTGGCAGTGAGTCGTAGAAGGCCATGTCCATGCCGATGATGCAGACCACGGGCGCGCTCATGGTCTTTTCCACGTTACCGGCATCCAGGCAGGGGCGCAGCTTTTCCTTGGCCTCCTTGGAGACGAGGAAGACGAAGCGCGCGGGCGAGCAGTTGGCCGAGGTGGGGCCCATCTTCAGCAAATCGTAGAGCTGGGTGAGGATCTGCGGGTTCACCGGGCGATCCTGCCAGTGGTAATGGGTGCGGGCCTGGCGGAAGAGTTGATCGAGGCTATCAGAGGCGAGGGTGGTCATGGGGCGCTCCGGGGGTGGGTTATTCCCTAGCTATCGCGCGCAGAAGAAATTGCAAGCACTTACGCGGGGCGCGATTTCTTCTCAGCAATGCCGGATTTGTGCTTGCGGCGGCTGAGTTCCTCGGCCAGCTCCTCCGGCGTCACCCCGGCTTCTTCCCACAGGATCAGCAGGTGGAAGAGCAGATCAGCGCTCTCGGAGACCAGCTCGGCCTTCTCGCCGCGCATGGAGGCGATGACGACTTCCACTGCCTCTTCGCCGACTTTCTGCGCCATCTTCTTGCGGCCCTTGCGGAAGATCTTGGCGATGTATGATTCTTCCGGATCGGCGAAGCGACGCTCGGCGATGACGCCGCGCAGATAGGTAAAGCTGTCGGTGAGGGCCTGCATGCCTTGTGTATGGGCCATGCACGCGCGTTCATCAACAGAAAATCGCGGCGCGCCACATCGCTTGTTTTCACCGGGCGGCGATGCCCCGCACGGAAAATTGATGAAAACAGGCGTTTAATGCATGAAACAACATTGGAAAGGGCTATTCCCATGAAAACATCCCTCGCATTGTTCGCTGGCCTCGCGCTGGTGGCCGCGCCGGTCTGGGCCGATGACGTGGAAGTGGAATCCAAGTCGAGCATCGAGCATGGAAAGCACGGCAGCTTCGAGGCGACCTCGGAGACGGAGCGTCATGACGAACACGGCAAGATGACAAAGAAGACCGATGTGGATGTCGATCTCGACGCTGACGGCGAGGGCGAAGCCAAACGCGAAACCAAAATTGTCAACGATCCAAAGGGCCTGCTGAACAAAACCACCACAAAGATCGAAGAAACCAAGAAAGTGGATGACGGCAAGGTCGTCCTGAAACAGAAGAAAACCGTGGATGGCGACGTTGTCGAGGAGCACGAGACCACCCACTAACCGCATTCCGATGGGGGAATGGACCCGCGCCTGAGGAGGGTTGGGCGCGGGTTCTTTTTTTGCGTTTTTACGCGGCGCGCACCGGGATACCGTCGGCCGCCAAGGCCTGCTTGACCTGCGGGATGGTGAGCTCGCCGAAATGAAACACGGAGGCCGCCAGCAGCGCGGAGGCATGGCCCTCGCGGAAGCCCTGTGTGAAATGCTCCAGCGCGCCGACACCGCCGGAGGCGATGACGGGGATGTTCACCGCATCGGCAATGGCGCGGGTCATGGGGACGTCGAAGCCGATGCCGGTGCCGTCGCGGTCCATGGAGGTGAGCAGGATTTCGCCTGCGCCGTAGGACTCCATCCGCTGCGCCCATTCGACGGCGTCAAGCCCGGTGGGATTGCGGCCTCCATGGGTGAAGATTTCGTAGATATTTGTTTGCCCCTGCTCCGCGCCTCCTTCGCTCCGCAATGGGCTGCCGCTTCGCGGGCTCATGGCTGGCGCGGACGTGCTATCCGCGCATGAAAGGGTATCCACTTTCCTTGCATCCACCGCCACGACAATGCATTGCGAGCCGAATTTCTCGGCCGCCTCACGCACGAACTCGGGGCGCTTCACAGCGGCGGTGTTGATGGAGACCTTGTCCGCGCCTGCCAGCAGAAGCTGGCGAATATCCTCCAGCTCGCGCACGCCGCCGCCGACCGTGAAGGGCAGGGTGCATACCTCGGCCACGCGGCGCACCATGTCATAGAGCGTGCCGCGCCCCTCATGGCTGGCGGAGATGTCGAGGAAGCAGAGCTCGTCCGCCCCCTGCGCGTCATAGAGCTTTGCCTGCTCCACCGGGTCGCCCGCATCGCGCAGATTGACGAAGTTGACGCCTTTCACGACGCGCCCGTCCTTGATGTCGAGGCAGGGAATGATGCGGACTTTGAGCATGGGATTGAGGGAGTCTTAGAGTTTTAGATTCTAAGTTTAAGGAATACTGTATAGGGCTTGGCGAAATTTCACTAGACTCTAAACTCTCAACTCTAGATTCTAAAACTCTTTCACGCTGCTACCTTTAACGCCTGCGCCGGATCAATGGTGCCCTCATAGAGCGCCCGGCCGATGATGACGCCGTCAATGCCAATGCCGGTGTAGGCGCGTGCCGCGATGACATCCTCGAGGCGTGAGATGCCGCCGGAGAGAATCACCGGCGTGGAGATGGATTCCGCGAGGGCCACGGTTTCATCGAGGTTGGGGCCTTCCATTGCGCCGTCGCGACTGATGTCAGTGTAGATGATGGCGGCGACGCCCGCATCCTCAAATTGCCGGGCAAGGTCGAGGGCGCGTATCTCGGAGACTTCCGCCCAGCCTTCCACGGCGACGCGGCCGCCTTTCGCATCGATGCCGACAGCGACCTTGTGCGGGAAGGCCTTGCAGGCTTGCTTTACCAGCGCCGGATTGCGTAGCGCGATGGTGCCGAGGATAACGCGTGTGATGCCCGCCTCCAGCCATGCTTCGATCTGCTCAAGCGTACGGATGCCGCCGCCGAGCTGGATGGGCAGGTTCACCGCCTCGCGGATGGCCTTCACTGCCACCGCATTAACCGGCTTGCCCTTGAAGGCGCCATTGAGATCCACGAGGTGCAGCCATTTGAAGCCCGCGGCTTCAAAGCGCTTTGCCTGCGCGGCCGGGTCCTTGCCGAACACGGTGGCCTGCTTCATGTCGCCGCGCAGCAGCCGTACGCACTGGCCGTCCTTTAAATCGATGGCGGGGTAGAGGTTCAGCATGGGAGGTTTTAGCTGTTAGGTGTTAGGTGTTAGCATAAGAATGAAAAGGCTAAAACCTAAAACCTGATAGCTAAAACCTAAACCACACGCGAGGTGGCCTCCAGTTTCTTATAGAAATAATGGCCCGCCACCATGCGGCCATTCACGAATTCGTGGTATGGCAGGATGCCCCAGCGGATATAGCCGGATTCCTCGTAAAGGTGGATGGCGGCTTCCTGCGTCTCGCGCACGCTGAGCCGGATGACGGAGAAGCCTTGGTTGGCCGCTTCGCGCTCGGCGAGCTGCAGCACGGCTTTCGCCAACCCATGCCCGCGCGCCCACGGGGCGACGAAGTGCGATTCCAGCGTGACAGCAAAATAGGAGGTTTCCTTACTCTTGCTCGGGCGCACGATCTGCGCGGTGGCGGCAAGCGCCCCGTCCAGCCAGCCGCCGAAAATCTGACGCTCCGGCACCACCAGCGCGCCTTTCCAGTAGGCTTCCAGCACCTCGCGCATGGGCGGGGTCAGCCAGTTGAACCCGATGCCGTCGGCGATGGCGTCCTCGGTGGCTTGGCAGAGATTGTCCAGATCGTCACCGGAGAATTGCTCGATTCGCTCGACGCGGAGGTTCATAATCCACCCTCCTTGTTCCCCCCTTGCGGGGGAGCGGCTAAGAGGGAGGCGAAGCCGATACTCGAAGCGTGGGGGGCATCTCCCCCCACTGCTTGCGCCGCACTGGCGTTTGCGCGCGCTGGCTCCCCCGCAAGGGCGGAGCAGAATTGAAAGATCTCGCCCACGCTCATCGCATCTCCAGAAAATTCTTCAAAATCCTCAAACCGGTCGCCTGGCTCTTTTCTGGGTGGAACTGCGTGCCCACCAGATTGTCGCGCCCGACGATGGCTGTCAGAGGGGTACCATAATCGGTGACCGCTAGGCAATCCTTCGCGTCCGTGCAGACCGCATGGTAGCTATGCACGAAGTAGGCGTGATCGCCATTGTTCAGGCCCTTGAGGGCGGGATGCGCGGGGGTTTGAAGCGTCAGCTCGTTCCAGCCCATGTGAGGGATTTTCAGCCCCGGCGCTTCGATGCGGCGCACCTCGCCCGCCAGCCATCCGAGGCCGGCATGGGTGCCATGCTCCAGCCCGCGCCCGAACAGCATCTGCATGCCGACGCAGATGCCGAGGAAGGGCACGCCCGCCTGACGCACACGTTTTTCCATCGCCGCGATCATGCCGGGAACCGCTTGCAGGCCGCGCATGCAATCGGCGAAAGCCCCGACGCCGGGCAGCACGATATGGGTGGCGTCCTCAAGGTCGGACGCGGCGGCGGTGACGCGCAGATCGCCCTCCGGCGCAGCGCGGCGAAGCGCGGCGGCGGCGGAGTGCAGGTTGCCTGCTCCGTAGTCGATGAGGGCGATGCGCATGGTCAGGCTGTGGCGGGGCGCAGCGTGGCGGCGATGTGGCCGAGATGGCGGTCATAATAGCGGCGCTCGGCCTCGAGCAGGCTGTCGGCGATCACCACGTCGCTGGTCACCCAGCCGCGCTTCTCCAGCGTATCGCGCCGCAGGTCATTGGCGGCCATGCCGATCATCAGGCGGATGCCGAGATCGAGGATGAAGGTGCTGGGCAGGCTGAGGTCACCATACTCCGCCGCCAGCTTCACGCAGATGGAGAGGCCGATGAAGATGAACGCCGGCAGCCAGATGCGGTGATAAAGCGCCCACAGGAAGCCGAACACGAAGGCGTAGAAATTGAAGCCCTCCGGCACGAACACCGGGGATTCATAAGGACGCGCCTCCTTCGGGTTCAGATGCACGCTGTAGAGGCGGGTCATGAACTGCATGGCGCTATCCCTTCAGGCTGCCCTTGGTGGAGGGAATGGCATCTGTCTTGCGCGGGTCGATCTCCATCGCGTCGCGCAAGGACCGCGCCAGGCCTTTGAAGCAGGACTCCACGATGTGGTGGTTGTTGATGCCGTAGAGATTCTCGATATGCAGCGTGGCGCCCGCGTTGAAGGCGAAAGCCTGGAACCATTCGCGGAACAGCTCCGAGTCCATCTCGCCCAGTTTCGGCTGGGTGAACTGCACCTTCCAGATGAGGTAGGGACGGCCGGAAATATCGATGGAGACGCGCGTCAGCGTTTCGTCCATCGGGATATAGGCATGACCATAGCGCTGGATGCCGCGGCGCTCGCCGAGTGCTTCCGCCACCGCCTGCCCCAGCACGATGCCAGAATCCTCGGTGGTGTGGTGGGCGTCGATATGCAGGTCGCCACGCGCGGTCAGCTCGATGTCCATCAGGCTGTGGCGGGAGAGCTGCTCCAGCATGTGGTCGAGGAAGCCGATGCCGGTCGAGACGTTGTAAGTCCCTGAACCGTCGAGATTCACCGTGGTGACGATGTCGGTTTCCTTGGTTTTGCGGGTGAGCGTGGCCTTGCGCGTCATTTCATGCTACCTTGAGTTCGGCGCACTATACGCAAAACCCCCAAGGCAATAAACGGTTTTTTCGATGAAACGCCTGATTCTGCCCCTCTTCACCCTCTTTCTGCTCACCGCGTGCGCCGAAGGCAGCCATTGGGGCGAATGGTTCCCCGAAGCGCCGGAGGACGAAGAAGCCACCTTTGTCTGCGATTATTGGGGGGTTTGCCACAAGGAACGCTCCGACGCCTGTGATTTCTGGGGCAAATGCGGCAAGGACGAGAAAGACACCTCCATCTGGGGCCGCAAGCAGACCGCGCCGGAGAGCAATATCTGGGGCGCCACCAAGAACTGTGATTTCTACGGCAACTGCAAGAGCAGCGACGGGTCGTAAGCTCCCGCTGTCAAGGTCTGGTAATTGCCGAAGCGGTGCCTACATTGAATGAAACAGGCAACGCAACCATGCATCCCATGAGTGATTCTCCTTACCAGCCCATGCACGGCACCACCATCCTCACCATCCGCAAAGGGGGCAAGGTAGTGGTCGCCGGTGACGGGCAGGTCAGCCTTGGGCAGACCGTCATCAAATCCTCCGCACGCAAAGTGCGCTACCTGGCGGGAGACAAGATCATCGCCGGGTTTGCCGGTTCCACGGCGGACGCTTTCACCCTGTTCGAGCGGCTGGAATCGAAGCTGGACAAACATCCCGGCCAGCTGATGCGCGCCTGCGTAGAGCTGGCGAAAGACTGGCGCATCGACCGCTATCTGCGTCGTCTGGAGGCCATGATGATCGTGGCGGACAAGGATGTCTCGCTCATCCTCTCCGGCCTCGGCGATGTGCTGGAGCCGGAGGATGGCATCGCGGCCATTGGCTCCGGCGGCAATTATGCGCTTGCCGCGGCCCGCGCCCTCGCCGACCGCGCGGACATGGACGCCGAAGCCGCCGCCCGCCGCGCCATGCAGATCGCGGCGGAGATTTGCGTCTATACGAATAACAATCTTACCCTTCTCTCACTTGAAGCCAAATAAACCTTGTCATTCCAGCGGAAGCTGAAATCAAATTCTTTGTCGCCCTGAACTTGTTTCAGGGCCTTTCATGAATAGATGCTGAAACAAGTTCAGCATGACACATTTGAATTCAGCTTTCGCTGGAATGACACGAAAAGGAAAGCCATGTCCCAACTCACGCCTAAGCAAATCGTCGCGGAACTTGACCGCTTCATCGTCGGCCAGAAGGATGCCAAGCGGGCGGTGGCCATCGCGCTGCGCAACCGTTGGCGGCGCGCGCAGATTGACGGGCCGCTGCATGACGAGATTGTGCCGAAAAACATCCTGATGATCGGCCCGACGGGCGTTGGCAAAACCGAGATTGCCCGCCGCCTCGCGCGGCTGGCGGAAGCGCCCTTCGTGAAGGTGGAGGCGACCAAGTTCACGGAAGTCGGCTATGTGGGCCGCGACGTGGAATCCATCATGCGCGATCTGGTGGAGATTTCCATCAACCTCGTGCGTGAGAAACAGCACCGCGAGGTGCGCGAGAAGGCCGAAGGCGCGGCGGAGAACCGGCTGCTCGACGCACTGGTCGGCGCCACCGCCACCGCCGAAACACGCCGCAAATTCCGCGACATGCTGCATAAAGGCGAGCTGGAAGACAAGGACGTGGAAATCGAGGTGGCGGACAATGCCAGCCCGATGGCCAGCATGGACATCCCCGGCATGCCGGGCAGCCAGATTGGCATGATCAACCTCTCCGACATGCTCGGCAAGGCCTTTGGCGGGCGCACCAAGACGCGCCGCCTGAAGGTGAGCGAAGCGCGCCCGCTGCTGATTTCCGAAGAGTCGGAGAAGCTGCTCGATCAGGAAAAGCTGACGCAGGATGCGCTGAAGCTGGCGGAGAATCACGGCATCGTGTTCATCGATGAGATCGACAAGATCTGCGCCCGTTCGGAAGTAAAAGGCGGCGAGGTCAGCCGCGAGGGCGTGCAGCGCGACCTGCTGCCGCTGATCGAGGGCACCATCGTCAACACCAAGTACGGGCCGGTGAAATCTGACCATGTGCTTTTCATCGCCTCGGGTGCCTTCCACATGGCCAAGCCCTCCGACTTGCTGCCGGAGTTGCAGGGCCGCCTGCCGATCCGCGTCGAGCTGAACCCGCTCAGTGAGGAGGACATGCTGCGCATCCTCACCGAGCCGGAAACCAGCCTCATCCGCCAGTACACGGCGCTGATGGGCACGGAGAAGGCGGATATTTCCTTCACCGACGATGGGCTTAAGGAACTGGCGGCGCTCGCCACCAAGTTCAACCGCGAAGTGGAGAATATCGGCGCCCGCCGCCTGCACACGCTGATGGAGCGGCTGATGGATGACATCAGCTACGAAGCCCCGGAGCAGCCCGGCCTACGCGTGGCCATCGATGCTGCGTATGTGCGCACGCATGTCGGCGACATCGGCAAGAGCGTCGATCTGGCGAAGTTTATCTTGTGATTTCTTGCTGCCCGGGTTCGTTTAAACGCATTGTCCAAGGAATATTTATCTGAGATAGAGGATTCAAAAAAGTAATACGGTAGCGGAGATCTTCAATCACGCCTGCAGTACCATTTTCTACCCATGTTTTACAGATTGGGGACAACACATTCTTTTCATAACTACGTCGCATCTTATTTGTGGGCGCGCTTCCTAGCGTCGCATCACGCAGTTTTCGGGAGAGTTCACGGATAGCTTCTCGTTGCTCGTTCGTGGCTTTGTAATGATCAATAATAACATTATCCTTATCAAGCTTGGCGCACAAAGCTTGTTTCATTTGTTTCACGTCAACGCTGCTTGGGGTATGTTTTATGCAGCGGAAAAAAAATTCCATCTCACGCTTGATGTTTTTGCGCCTGAGTGCTGCCGCTTCAAGTGACTTTCGATGACTTTCTGACTCTTTTAAACGAGAGGCTTCGTTTTTCTCAAAAACAGCAAAATCGGTAATACGCGCAAGGTGTGCCTCTAAATCACGCAGCTTATAGTTTGAGAAAAACTCTTTTGGCTCTAACTCTGGATAATTAGTTTTACGTTGATTAAATTCTTGCCGTAAGTGTTGCAACAAAGTCAAGCTGTAGTAATAAATCTCTTTAACATCAGAAGTTTTGAGATTGAGTTCAGGGCTTTGCTCTTCCCACTTCGTGCTAAATTTGACTGAGCGAAAAAATCCTATACTTCCATCCAAATTTGGAAATTCTTGTTGCTGTCTTGCCTCAAAAAGACTGAGAGGCGTAGGGCTCTCATCACATATCCTTTTGTCTTTCAGGAGCTGATCATGCTCTCTGCTGGCATTTCTACTCCATATGCGTTGCTGAGAAGCGACTATTTCTTCGATAGCCGGACTTCCTGGATACCGGAGGTCTATACTGTTAGAGTAACTTAAAGGCCATTCTGGAAAAATGGATATCGTCGCCTGCTCTAGTGGCAAGACAATGCTTTCTGCAAGCTCACTACCGTTATGTCCAAAGTCATGAGGCATAACACTACGCTTCATACGTGCAAGCACTAAAGCCAGTAGGCCATGCGCAAATTCATGCTCAAGGCGTTTGGCCACTAACTGCTTTGACAATCTTTGATCGAAACCGTAGAGCCTGTTAAGTCGTGTAACAAATTTTATCAGCGTATGATCAGCTTCCAATGCATAGTGAGTAGCGCAATACAAGGGGTCGAGCGCAAGGTTTCCGTTCGGACCAACCGAGTTTTTTCTGTTTATCTCAGATTTAATTGGCAAAGACATCACGCACCTTCAAATATTTTGAAGAAAATCTGTTAGCAGATGTATGTGACAAATTTATGACGCTGGGCAGGTGGATACACACTCATGCCATGCGTTTCTGCCCAACCTGCAGGCGGTTGATCTGGTCGCGCAGGCGGGCGGCTTCCTCGAATTCAAGGTCGGCGGCGGCTTTGAGCATTTTGGCGCGCAGATGCTGGAGCATGGAATCCGGATCGCCCGCGTCGTATTCGTCCTTCGCGGAATCGGCGGCCTTGGCCCGGGCGGGGGCGGAGAGGTGGTCGTTGAAGTAGGGTGACAATTTCTTCTCGTCACCTTCCTCTTCCTGACGTATGGCTTCGGCGATGGCGCGGCGCACGGTCTGCGGCGTGATGCCGTGCTCCTCGTTATAGGCCTGCTGCTTGGCGCGGCGGCGGTCGGTTTCCTCCAGCGCGGCTTTCATGGAGTCGGTCATGCGGTCGGCGTACAGGATAACCTTGCCATCGGCATTGCGGGCGGCGCGGCCGATGGTCTGGATGAGCGAGGTCTGCGAGCGCAGGAAGCCTTCCTTGTCGGCATCGAGAATCGCCACCAGCCCGCATTCCGGGATGTCCAGCCCCTCGCGCAGCAGGTTGACGCCAACCAGTACGTCGAAGGTGCCCAGGCGCAGATCGCGGATGATGTCGATGCGCTCGAGCGTGTCGACGTCCGAGTGCAGGTAGCGCACCTTGATGCCGAGCTCGTCCATGTATTCGGTGAGCTGCTCGGCCATCTTCTTGGTGAGCGTCGTGACGAGCACGCGGAAGCCCTTGTCGATCTGCAGGCGGATTTCGGAGAGCACATCGTCCACCTGCGTGTCGACAGGGCGGATTTCCACCGGCGGGTCGAGCAGGCCGGTCGGGCGGATGATCTGCTCGGCGAATTTGCCTTTCGTCCAGCCCAGCTCGATCTGCCCCGGCGTGGCGGAGACGAAGACGGTCTGCGGGCGGCGGGAATCCCATTCCTCGAATTTCATCGGGCGGTTATCCATCGCGGAAGGCAGGCGGAAGCCATACTCCACCAGCACCGACTTGCGCGCCTTGTCGCCGTTATACATGCCGCGGATTTGCGGGACGGTGACGTGGCTCTCATCGATGAAGAGCAGCGCATCCTGCGGCAGGTACTGGAACAGGGTCGGGGGCGGCTCGCCAGGGCGCTGGCCGGTGAGATGGCGGGAATAGTTCTCGATGCCCTTGCAGGTGCCGGTTTCGGTAAGCATCTCGAGGTCGAAGGTGGTGCGCTGCTGCAGGCGCTGGGCTTCCAGCAGCTTGCCTTGGGAATGCAGGAACTCCAGCCGTTCGTTCAACTCGGCCTTGATGGTGCCAATGGCGCGCTCAATGGTGGGTCGCGGCGTGACATAGTGGCTGTTGGCATAGACGGTAACACTGTTCATGCTGCCCTGCCCCTCGCCGGTGAGGGGATCGAACGCGTAGATGTCGTCGATCTCGTCGCCAAAGAAGGAAAGCCGCCAGGCCTGGTCCTCCAAGTGGGCGGGATAGATATCGAGCGTGTCGCCGCGCACGCGGAAGGAGCCGCGCTGGAAGTTCAGGTCATTGCGCTTGTATTGCAGCTCGATGAGTTGGCGGAGCAGGTCGGCGAGGGGAAACTCGTGGCCTTTCTCCAGCGTGATTTTCATGGCGGAATAGGTCTCCACCGAGCCGATGCCGTAGATGCAGGAGACGGACGCCACCACGATGACGTCCTTGCGCTCCAGCAGCGATCGCGTGGCGGAGTGGCGCATGCGGTCGATCTGCTCGTTGATGGCGGAGTCCTTCTCGATGAAGGTGTCCGTGCGCGGCACGTAGGCTTCGGGCTGGTAGTAATCATAGTAGGAAACGAAATATTCCACCGCGTTGTTGGGAAAGAAGCTCTTCATCTCGTGATAGAGCTGGCCGGCCAGCGTCTTGTTGTGCGCCATGATCATGGCCGGGCGCTGGGTCTGCTGGATAATGTGCGCCATGGTGAAGGTCTTGCCCGAGCCGGTGACGCCGAGCAGCACCTGGTTGCGCTCTCCCGCCTGAAGGCCGCCGACCAGCTGCTCAATAGCTTGGGGCTGGTCGCCGGCGGGCGAGTAATCAGAGATGACTTGCAGTTTCGGCACGCGGGCGCTCTGTAGGTGGCAGCCCTCAAATATAGGGAAAAACCCACGGAATGGCTAGGGTGCGCGGGAAATTAACCGCCGCCGAAAAGACCACCCTGTAATTTGACCGTAATATAGGCTGGTCCCATGATAATAATAAACAGGGCTGGCAACAGCAGGGTGATAAGCGGAACAGTCATTAAGGCCGGGAGGCGCCCCGCCTTGTTTTCGGCAATCATCAGGCGCGTATGGCGGTAATCGTCAGATAGCACGCGCAATGTGTCGGTCAGGCTGGTGCCGAAACGCTCTGTTTGAATCAAGGCTGCAACAAGGGAGCGGAAGGCTACCAGATTGGTGCGTTCTCCCAGATTAATCAGGGCGCGGGAGCGGTCGTTAAGCAGGGTAAGTTCCAGCCGGGTGCGATTGAGTTCCTCGTTAATTTCCGGGTAGGCCCGGCCCAATTCGTTGGTGACGCGCGCGAGGGCGGCATCCAGCGCCAAACCTGATTCCACGCAAACGACCATAAGATCCAGAGTATCCGGAAAAGCTCGCTGAAGGTTTTGCTGACGGCGCTGGGTAGTGTTGGAAATATAGAGTTGGCTACCAAACAGGCCCAGAACAACAAACAGTGCACCACCGATCCAGTAGGCATATTGCAGGCTCGTTGGGTCCTTAGTGAGCAGCAGCGGTATGCCAAGGGCGGCAACAAAGAAGCCAATTAGACGGCGGTAAAGCAAAATATAGGCGGGTGTATCTGGCGAATTCAGGCCCGCATGCATCAGCTTGGGGCGCAGCTCTTTCTTGGCTTGTTCGACATTCAAGGCTGTCAGGCGTAGGAAATTCTCGACCCCCTTGGCAGCGGAAGACGGCTGATCCGTGATTTCCACCAGCGCATCCTGCCCCTCGGGTGTGTAATACTCGTCCGGAAGCTCCTCCGCCCCCTGTAGCTGGTTAAGCCGTTGCTGACGGCTGAAATATGTGTCTATAGCCACATAGGCTGTAAAGACGACAACCGCGACAAGGATCGCAATTAATAAGGGAGACATGGTCAGATCTCCACGTTAAGCATCTTACGCACGATTACCTGCGCCAGCACGATCAGCCCGAACGCCACACCCAGCAAGATATTGCCCGTACTGGTATTCAGCATGGGTTCAAGATGGCCTGGGGCAATGAAATAGAGTGCCAGAAAAACTAGTACTGGAATAGCTCCAAGAATCCAGCCAGTCGCACGCCCTTCGGAGGTCATGGCACGGATTTTCAGGCGTAGCTGCTTGCGTTTGCGAATGACATTGGAGAGGTTGCTCACGACCTCGGCAAGGTTACCGCCTGTTTCCTGCTGCACGCGCAGCACGACGATAAAGAATTTTACATCCTGCTCATCAATGCGGTGTGTCAGGCGCATCAGTGCGTCATCGGTGCTTCGTCCCAGCGCAATTTCATCAATGACTTGGCGAAATTCGGTGGATACGGGCGGCTCCATATTTTCTGCCACCATCTTGAGTGCTGTATTAAGTGGGAAACCTGAGCGTACGCTGCGCACAATCATGTCGAGCACATCGGGGAAATCGTTGATAAACTTGCGGTTGCGAGCCTGTATGCGTCCCTGCAGATGGCGCCAGAAAAGATAAGGGACCAGCAGGGCGGACAGGAGTGCGAAAAAAGGACGCCCGCTTGATTCATATACAAGAAACGGTACCAGACCGGTCGCGAAAACGACTACAATGAGGATAACAGCCGCCTGCTTTTCCAAGCCGGCACGCAGGATTTTGCGTGCCACCTCCTCGCCAAACGGTAGTTTGGCGAGGGCTCGGAGAACAGGCATGTCTGAGAAATCCGTCCGCATGATGGAGACGGCTTCCTGCGAAAGGCCATCCTCCGGGAAGGCTCCCCCGGCATTCATCTGGGCCAGCATCTGCTCGGTGCGACTCTGACCGCTCAGCCGGTTAATAACGGCCAGTGTAACAACGAAACAGACCAGACCAATCGCAATGGATATGAAAAGGGGAGTCATGGCTTAACCTGTATATCCCCCTGTTTTACCACCAATACCTAAACTTTCCATTAACTCTCGCTCGACCCCGAAATACTCGGCGCGTGGTGTGAAGCGCGGGCGGAAGCCCATGCACTGGAATTCGCCATCCAAGCTGCCATCGGGTTTCACACCTTTCGTCTTGAAGATGAAAAGTGGTTGTGTAACAATAGTTTCGCCTTCTACCCCGACAATTTCCTCTACATGCGTGATGCGTCGCTTGCCGTCACGCATGCGAGCCACCTGCACGATGAGCTGCAGGGCGCTGGCAATCTGGTAGCGCAGAGAGGCATGCGGCACCTGCACCCCGGACATGCTGACCAGATTTTCGATACGTGCCAGGCAATCGCGCGGGTTGTTGGAGTGGATCGTGGCCATAGATCCGTCATGGCCTGTGTTCATGGCGGAGAGGACATCAATAACCTCGTCACCGCGAATTTCGCCAAGGATAATACGGTCAGGACGCATGCGTAGCGCATTACGCACCAGCTGCCTCTGGGTCACCTCGCCGGATCCTTCGGTAGAGGCCGGGCGGGTTTCCAGACGAAGCACATGCGGTTGTGCCAGTTGCAACTCCGCCGCATCCTCGATGGTAATGACGCGCTCCCCGGGGTCGATATGGCCGGAAAGTGCGTTCAGCAGCGTCGTCTTGCCGGATCCCGTGCCACCAGAAATGATGATATTCAGGCGCATATAAGCACATAGACCCAGGAATTTCGCCATGCTGGGTGTCATCGAGTCATAGGTGACGTAATCCGTCAATGCCATCTTCGATTTCTTAAACTTGCGGATGGAAACCAGGCAACCATCCAGCGCCAGCGGGGGAATGATGGCATTGAAGCGTGAACCATCGGCCAGACGGGCATCCACCATGGGACTCGCTTCGTCGATGCGGCGACCCACCCGCGATACGATGCGCTGAATGATACCAATTAGGTGGCGTTCACTTAGAAACTTTATATCTGTCAGATAGATCTTGCCGCGCTTTTCCACGTAGATGCGTTCAGCGGTGTTGATCATGATGTCCGCCACATCCGGGTCCGCCAGCAGCGGCTCTAACGGCCCAAGCCCAAGAATCTCGTCTACACACTGCTGCAGCAGGAGATCAATCTGCGGCTGGGTCAACGGAATGTTAAGCGCCTGATAGGTGCCTTCCGCAGCCTCAGTCACGCGCTGGCGCTTGCGATCCTGCGTCAGTTTCTGGATGCTGGCGAAATTGATATTGTCCACCAACTCCTGGATAATGCGTGCTTTGGCCTTCAGGAAGTCCGGGGTTTCAAGGCCGCTATCCGTGTAACGCGCGAGTGGCGCGCTATCTTTCTGCGCAGCTGAAAGCGTGGAGGCGGCTTCCGTTTGCACTTGGTAGGACTGACGCGCCTGAAGCTGGGCATCCGATCCTTGAGTCACCGAGGGAAGCTGAGCCCCCCCTGGCGAGAGCGTGCCATCCGCAGGCGGAACGCCACTTTCGGCCTGCCCTGCATTGGGCTGAGTAGGGCGGGAGGAAGCGCTGCGGTCGTTGCCCGCCTCGGGGCTGGCTGGATTGATGGAAGGGGGTTTCTTGCCAAACACGCTCATGAAGCTACGGCTCCCAGCGCCGGTTTGGTAGTTTGTGCTGTCGTGGGCTGGGCGATCTCTTCTGCAAGCCGCCGCACTTCGCTTGCCACCAGGGAATTGCCAAGCTCAAGGACCGTGGCGGCCTGATTCTCCGCTTTGACGATGGTTTTTATGTCATTGGGTACGTACAGATCAATGCGCCGGCCTACGACCCGCTCGAAGTCACGCGCATTGATGGCTTCCTTGAATTTGGAACCACTGCGGTTGACCACTGTGATGATATGTTTTTCATCAATTCCGATACGCTGCCATGCCGTCAGCAGCCTGGCGGCATGGTTCACCGATTTCAGCCAGAGCTGCGCAATCAACACCACATGATGGGCGCTGGAGAGGGCGGACGAGGTCCAGCTGCTCCAGAGATGGGGCAGGTCCAGAATCACATACTGGTATTTCTGCTGCAGTGACGTGATTAGGTCGCGGACAGACTCTGGCGTGACCTGCGGCAGAAAGTGCAAGGGCTGCGGGGCCGCCACCACGTCAAAGATATCCCGGTAGCGCACGGTCATGCGATTGACCAGCGTCTCATCAATCCCCCGTTCCGGATGATCGAAGATTTCCTTGATGCCATATTTAGGTGCCAGATCCAGCTGGCGGGCAATCATGCCAAACTGATAGTCAAAATCGACCAGCACGACTGATTTGCGTTGCTCCGTGGCCAAGGCGTAGGCAGCATTGATAGCGAGGGTGGTGCAGCCGTCACCTGCCGATGCGCCAATGAAGACCACTACCTGGCCCATCGCTCCCTTGCTGGCCTGACGCTGTATCATGACGCCACGTAACTCTTCCAGTGTCACCTTGTGTGCGTAGTACTCGCTGACACCGCGGTCCATCAACTCGCGATAGAAACTGATATCGTTGGTTTGTCCGAGCACGGCGACACGGGTTTCCATATCGCAATGCTCGGCTAGGAGGTCTATTTCAGTCAGTATATCGTGACTGCGTGACCCGATATCGATGAAAACATAACGTGGCGTGTAGGTATGGGCCGAAAGCAACTGCGCGGCTTCTGCCACCGTGCCGACAATGACGTTAGCTTGAGCATAGCCAAGTGATGCCGCCAAGGCATCGGCCAGGGCACGGTAATCATCCGAGGCTAGAATGGCAAGTACGGGTGTTCGTATATCCATGTGTTTTACATGCCGTCAGCCCAGCAGCTACCATTAGCTGCCAGACGCTAAGCCCACGCTGTACCTATCATTGTTCTCTTCTTTCGCAGGCGGATTGATGAACAGGTTGTAGGCCCGCACCATGCTGGCGGCATCCGGATAGTCAAGAAGGGTTGGGCTGACAAACTGGCGCTTGTCAGTGACCATCTGCACGAGGTTGCTGGCGACGGAGCAGCCAAGCGTTGGATAGTAAAGGTTATACGGATTGATAGTATTATCGATATAGCGATTCTCACAGTCGCGCGCAAGGACGCGTTCATACACAAGCAGCACTTCGGTACGCTCCGACGCAGTGATTTCATAGGGCAGCCCGTAAAGCTTCAGAACCTCCTCCGCACGACCGCAAAGCGGATCGCCCTCAAAACATTGCAGTTCTGCACGTGAAGGCTGATCCGTTTCAATCCAATTGGCAATCTCGTCGGCTGACTGGTCGGATACCATCTCGACGGATACGACTTCCGAGGAAATATCCAACAGAGATTCCGGTGCACCGCGGTTCGCGTGGGCCTCGATGGGGATGGGGTTGCAGCCGGAGAGAGCTGTGAGGAGGACGAGGGCAGGAAGAAAGGTGCGATATGTGTTCATGACTAGTCTACCATAAATCCAATGGGGCCTTCGACCTGTGGGGTCTGTCCAATGCGGCGAGCATCGCCATTTAGCGTGCCAAGTGCACCGTAGAAGAAGCTCTCCATGACACTGGCTGGGGCAAAATTGTCTGTGGGCAGTTTCACATCAGCCGAAGCCATGGGGTCGACCAGGTACGGGGTGACGGCCAGCACAAGTTCTGTTTCTTCTCGACGGAACTGGGTTGAGCGGAACAAGGCGCTTAGGATGGGCACTTCGCCTAGGCCCGGCACCTGATCAACGGTAGAGCGCATATTATCCGTGATAAGACCGGCAATCATGAAGCTTTCTCCGGGTGAGAGCTCGATAACGGTGCTTGCGCGGCGTGTGAGCAGGCTGGGAATGGAAATCCCCTGCAATTGCACAGCTGCGGTGGGGTTGAGCTCGGACACTTCAGGCTCTACGGACATGCGAATCCGGCTTTCTGTCAATACCGTCGGTTTGAACTTTACGGAAACACCAAACGGCTTGAACTGCACGGTCACGAATGCGCTTCCCCCTGCTCCACCGCCAGTGCCACCTCCCTGCGGCACCAGGATCGGAAACTCGCCACCCGCGAGGAATTTGGCTTCTTCTCCGGAAAGTGCGACCAGATTAGGTTCAGCCAAAACTTTGAATAACCCGTTCTGCTCGAGCGCGTTCAGTGCGGCCGATAGTCCGTCGCCACTACTATTCTGGAAGGTGGCGCCAAGTATCCCGAACGAGCGCTCAGTCGGGATGCTGTATGATCCAAACCCAATACCACTTCCCGCCGTTACAAAGCCTCTCCCAAAACCTGTGCCCAGTTGGAAGAGCGTGTCGCTGCCGTCAGAAATCCCTTGTAGATTTACACCAAGGTCTTTCAGTGCCGTACGACGAATCTCGCCTACGCGCACCCGCAGCGAAACCTGCTGTCCGCTGACCACCTCCATCAGGTTCAGTACCTTGGATTTAATTTCCCCCGCATCATTGGATGCGCCCGCAGAGCCTGCCCCAGCCGAGGCCCCTTGGGAATCGCCACCCAGCGGCGCAATGTACTGATCGACAATCTTGACAGCTTGAGCTGCGGCCAGCGTGCTGCTGACTTGGCCGGTCAGTGCGATGTTGGTGTTGACCATCTCCACGCCGATAGATTCGTAGGGCATCAGCTCCTTCAACGTCTTGCGGATGGCAGGCAGATCATAACCCACCGTAACCTCGACAGAACGGATCAGGTCATTATTTTCGCCGAAAGCGCGTACCGTGGTCTGGCCCACCTTTTTACCAATGATGGAGAGTTTGTTCTTGCCATGCGGATAGATGTCGGCCACGTCGGGGTCCGCCACCATTACCTCCGACATATTTTTTGGCAGATTGATTAATACCGAGCGATGCACGGGCACGTTAATCTCCTCAGCCGCCAGAGCGGGGGAGACGGCTAATGCGCTCAGCAGGGCCGTAATTAGCAGGGCTTTTGCCGTTTTTATGCCTTTGGGGCTCAACATCATCCCATTCCTCTGTAAGTAATGTATTCTCATTTCGGCGACGTCACTGCCACAGGGGCCCTACCTTGCGCGGGGGACAGCAGCGATGCTCCGGCAGGAAGCTGCGTAATGTCCTTGGTAGAGGTGCCACGAACCACCCTCACCGGCTGGTTACTCGCACCAAGTCCATTCTTCTGATCGTCGCTTGTGTGGGTCAGGTCTGCCACGCTTGTAGGAGTGGTCTCCTCTACCACATCCCTATCCTTCAACGCACGAAGCGCCAGGGATACGTAACCAGTTTCCTGAGCGAGCCTAAGTTTCTGAGCCTGCTCCAGCGTTACCTCCAGACTTACGCTGGAAGGGGGGCGTTTTTGCCCTCCCTCAGCCTGATTCTGGCCAGCGGTACTGCGGTCGTCGACGGCCAATACCTTCACGTTGGTAAGCAGCAATTCGGTGAAAGATTCTTTCTTTTCGAACCCGACCTGCTGTTGTGCAGCTTGCGTACCCACCGGGAGATCGTGCGTTACAAGCACATCCACATAATCACCGGGGAAAATGAAGCCGGCTACAGCTGAGATATTGTCGACTTGGATGGTGCTTACTTTGTAACCGGGTTCCAATGCGGCTGCCAGAAAATTTGGATCGCTCGGATTGGACAGTTTTGACAAGATTATCGGTTCGCCTTCTTGGAAGCTAGAACGCGTGACCATACCCACCACATCCGTTGCATTGCTTCCCGCAGTAACAAAGCCGCTCAGAACTAGGTGGCTAGGCCACGGCTGGCGGCTGAGCATGTCAGGGGTTAAGGCCATGCCAATGGGAATGGGGCGGGCGGCAACAAGAACATCAGCGGTCTGAACAGCTTGCACGGCAGGAGCCGTAGGCGATATTTGCGTAGTCGGCGCCGGAGCAGCAGGCTGCGAGACTGAAAAAAAGATATATCCAGCCGCAACCGCAAGGAATAAGGCAATAACAATACCAATCAGACGCATACGAAAAATAGCCCCGAGAAGTTGGCAGACAGGGCGATTTCTGCCCTATCGACAATTAACGGCTATAGTAAGCGAAATAAAAAAAAACGCGTCAAGCGATTCTCCAGGGTCCCGAATGAATTTGTTACAATCGATTTGCTGCGTGACATAATTATCAACGAACTGATTAAAAAATTACTAATTAATAGATTGCGTCTTGCAAATTGATCAAGCATATCGTAACAGTGTTGCTTTTTTATCTAATATACGGAGGAATAGGTAATGAACGCCGTTGAACAGCGTCTTTCTGCTCTTGGATTGCATTTGCCCACTGTGTCTGCGCCGGCGGCCAACTATGTCCCCTACACCATCAGCAGTAATATAGTGTTTCTCTCCGGCACCCTGCCGATCGTTAATGGCAAGCCGGGCTTCATCGGCAAGCTGGGCGAGAATTTCACCATCGAGCAGGGGCAGGAAACAGCCCGCTGCTGCGTGCTTAACATTCTGGGCCACCTGAAAAATGCGCTGGGCGGCGACCTTGACCGCGTCAAGCGCGTGGTACGGCTGGGGGTGTTTGTCAATGCGACGCCGGATTTCACCGAGCACCCGAAAGTCGCCAATGGCGCCTCAGACCTGATGGTGGAGCTGTTTGGCGACAAGGGCCGCCATGCCCGCTTCGCGGTGGGGGTCAGCGGCCTGCCATTCGGCGTGGCCGTCGAGGTGGACGCGACCTTCGAAATCTAGGGTTATCAGCCACAAAAAAAGCCGCCCGGGGATAGCTCGGGCGGCTTTTTCGTTTGTGATGCGTCAGGCGGCCTTGGCTTCCAGATCGAATTCGAAATGGGCTTCGGTGCGGTCGCGCACTTCCTGCTTCAGCACGCCGGGGGCGAGTTCGGTGAGGTAAAGGGTGCCGTTGCGGAACTCGAAGACGCCGAGCTCGGTGATGATCATGTCCACCACGCCGACGCCGGTGAGGGGCAGGTTGCACTCTTTCACCAGTTTTGGCCCGCCATCCTTCGTGTTGTGCTCCATCACGATGAGGATTTTCTGCACCCCGGCGACCAGATCCATCGCACCGCCCATGCCCTTGACCATCTTGCCGGGCACCATCCAGTTGGCGAGGTCGCCCTTCTCGGAGACCTGCATGGCACCGAGGATGGCGAGGTCGATATGCCCGCCGCGGATCATGCCAAAGGATTGGGCGCTGTCGAAATAGACGGAGTAAGGCAGCTCGGAAATGGTTTGCTTGCCCGCATTGATGAGGTCCGCATCGATGGCGTCCTCGGTCGGGTAGGGGCCCATGCCGAGCATGCCGTTTTCCGACTGCAGGATAATGTGCATCCCGGCGGGGATGTGGTTGGCCACCAGCGTCGGGATGCCGATGCCGAGATTGACGTAAAAACCGTCGCGCAGCTCTTCGGCGGCGCGGGCAACCATGTCGTCACGGGTCCAGGGCATAGTATTCTCCTTACGCGGCTCGGGTGGTGCGGAATTCGATGCGCTTCTCGAAATGATCGCCGAGGAAGGCGCGCTGCACATAGATGCCGGGGGTGTGGATCAGGTCGGGGTTGAGCTGGCCCTCCTCGACGATTTCCTCCACCTCGACAATGGTGACCTTGGCGGCGGTGGCCATCACCGGGTTGAAGTTCCGCGCGGTCTTGCGGTAGATGAGATTGCCGGCGGTATCGGCCTTCCACGCCTTGATGATGGCTAGGTCGGCGAACAGGCCGGTTTCCATCACGTAGGTCTTGCCGCCGAACTCGCGGGTTTCCTTGCCCTGCGCCACCACGGTGCCGACCCCGGTGCGGGTGTAGAAGGCCGGAATGCCGGCGCCGCCTGCGCGGATGCGCTCGGCCAGCGTACCTTGCGGGTTGAATTCCACTTCCAATTCGCCGTGCAGGAACTGGCGCTCGAATTCCTTGTTCTCGCCGACGTAAGACGAGACCATCTTCTTGATCTGCTTGTTGTTAAGCAATTTGCCGAGGCCGAACCCATCCACGCCGCAATTGTTGGAAATGACGGTAAGCCCCTTGACGCCAGATTGCAGAATGACCTCGATGCAATGCTCGGGAATGCCGCACAGGCCGAAGCCTCCGGCCATGATGGTCATGTTGTCATGCAGCAGGCCGTCGAGGGCGTCCGCCGCATCGCGGTAGATCTTTTTCATGCAGGGCTCCTTGCCTTACTTCCGGCTGGTTCTAGCCCATCCGACGCAAAGAATCTAGGGCTCATGTGCGGCGGGGCACCAGCCATGCGCGCCGCCGAAGCGACGGATGGTCTCCGTCAGGTCGTCCAGCGGGAATTGCGTATGATCCACGGTCGGATAGAAGCGGCCCTCCTTTGGGGCATGGGCGGCGGCGAGCAGGGCGCGCCCGTCTTCCACCGGCACCACGGCGTCGCGCTCGCCGTGAAACAGCAGGAGGGGGGCGTGGACCCGATCCATCTTGGCGAGGGATTCATAGCGGTCCTTCAGCAGCCGCGCGACAGGGATGAACGGGTAGCGCGCCTGCCCGCGACGGACGATGGAGGTATAGGGCGCTTCCAGAATGATACCCGCGACGGGGTACTCAGTGGCCATCTGCACGGCGACACCGCTACCGAGGGATTCGCCATAAAGCATGATCTGCGAGAGTGGAACACCGCGTATAGTGCGCAGGTAGGCGATGGCGGCGCGTGCATCGGCGTAGAGGCCCTGCTCGCTGGGCGTGCCCTCGCTCGTGCCGAAGCCGCGATATTCCAGCGCCATCACGCCGAAGCCCGCCCTGGCCAGCGCCTGATATTTGGCGGCCCGGTTGCCGAGATGCCCAGCATTGCCGTGGAAATAAACGATAGTGGCGAAGCCGGGCTGAGGGAGGTGCTCCCACGCGGTGAGTTTCACCGCGTCAGCGGCGGTGAGGGAAATCTCGCGGAAGCCTTGCAGGCCATAGGTCGCGGGGGGTTGCAGGTCACGGGCCGGGAAATAGAGCAGGTGGCGCTGCATAACGTAAAGCCCGGCCAGCAGCGCGCCATACACGAGAAGAGCCGTCAGTAAAAAGGAGGTCATGCACCGTGTCATGGGGCCAGGGGGCGGACCGTGGCCGCGCGTGCGCGCCTCGGCGGATTCAACAAATTCTCTTCTATTCTGCCACGCAAATACTTGCCTTGCCAGTGCAATCTCCGTTTAATGGCGGCATGGACGCTGCTCTGATTTTTGCCCTCATGCTGAGCGTGCTGCTCGTCATCGCCATGATGACGGACGCGGCGCGCTACATCATCCCCAACTGGCTGAACGGGATGATTCTGCTGCTGTACCCGCTGATGTTCTTCGCGGTGCCGGGAGGGGCGGAGGTCGACTGGCTGCACGGGCTGTACGGGCTCGGCATTGTCTTTGCGGGCGGCTACCTGCTGTTCGCCTTCAACATCATGGGCGGCGGCGATGTGAAGATGCTGGCCGCGCTGGCGTTGTGGTGCGGCTTCGGCATGCCGCTGGCGGAATTTGTCCTCTACTCCGCCGTGCTCGGCGGCGGATTGACGCTGCTCCTTCTGTTCGGGCGGCTGGTGGCGGCGTTCATCGGCAGCCTGATGAAAACCTCGCCCAACCTCCCCCGCGTGCTGAGTTTCGGCGAGCCGGTTCCCTACGGCATCGCGATTGCCCTCGGCTTTCTGATCGTCCTGTGGACGGACCGTATTCCGGGGCTGGCCGGTGTACAGAAGGCCGCGCTGGCGATATTGGGCCTTCAAGCGTAGGGGTTTTTGCCGGCGCGCCAGAACAGGCGCAGCGGAATGCCGGGCAGTCCGAAGGTTTCCCGCAGGGAATTCATCAGATAACGCTTATAGGACATCGGAATGTCCGTATCGCGGTTGGCGAAGATGATGAAACGCGGCGGGCGCGATTTGCTCTGGGTGATGTAGCGCAGCTTGAACCGCCGTCCGCTGATCATGGGCGGGGTGTGACGCTGGGTGGCCTCTTCCAGCCAGCGGTTCAGCTCACCCGTGCCGAGCCGCGTGTTCCAGAGCGTGTGCATGCGCAGCGCTTCCTTCATCAGCTTGTCCAGCCCCTCGCCGCGATCGGCGGAGACGGGCACCAGCGGTACGCCCTTCATCTGCGGAATGACATCTTCCAGCCGGTAGGCGAGGTCTTCCAGCAAGGTCTGCTTTTCCTGCACAAGATCCCATTTGTTGACGGCGATGACGCAGGCGCGGCCCTCGCGCTCGATCAGCCCGGCCAGCGCATTGTCCTGCTTCTCCAGCGGCATGGTGGCATCCAGTACCAGAATGGCGACATGGGTGAAGCGCAGCGCGTGGGTGGTATTGGAGATGGACATCTTCTCCAGCACGCCCTCCACCTTGCCCTTCTTGCGCAGGCCGGCGGTGTCGACCAGCTCCATCTCCTGCCCGCGCCACTGGAAGGGTACGGTGACGGCGTCGCGCGTCATCCCCGCCTCCGGGCCGGTGAGGAGGCGATCCTCACCGAGCAGCTTGTTGATAAGCGTGGATTTGCCCACGTTCGGGCGACCGACGACGGTCAATTTCAGCGGGCCGCCGGGGGTGTCGTCCGCTTCCGTGTCCGCGTCCGTCGCATCCTCGGCCTCCTTCAGGCGGCGCAGCTTGCGTTGGGAGGCGCCTTTGCCCTCCGGCTTCGAGGCCGGTCTGGCCTCGTGCTCGCCCACATAGGGAGCGACCGCCGCATAAAGCTCGGCCAGCCCCTCGCCATGCTCGGCGGAGAGAGGCACCGGCTCGCCAAAGCCCAGCCGGTAGGCATCGATGACGCCGCTGGCCGCCTGCTTTGATTCCGCCTTGTTGGCCACCAGCACCACGGGCACGCCGTGCTGGCGCACCAGCCGCGCAAAGGTTTCATCCGCCGCCGTGATGCCCGCCATCGCGTCGATCACCAGCAGCGCGACATCGGCCTCGTCGAGCGCTTTCAGGGCCTGACGGCTCATGCGCTCGGCCAGGCTTCCGGCGGCGGCCTGCTCCAGCCCCGGCGTGTCGATGATTTCCAGATCAAGCGGCCCCAGCGTGCCCTTGCCGTAGCGCCGGTCGCGCGTGACGCCGGGCGTGTCGAAGACGATGGCCTCCTTGCGGCCGACCAGCCGGTTATAGAGGGTGGACTTGCCGACATTCGGGCGTCCGACAATGGCGAGGCGAAGGGGCATGTTATTTCACGAAATGCAGGACGGAATCCTGATCGAGGACATAAAGCCCGCCATCGGCGAAGGCGGGGGAGGCGGTGACACCGGCAACGAAATCACGCCGGTCGATCACTTTTCCATCCTTCGGATCGACCAGGATGGCAAAGCCCGCCGGATCGATGACGAGCAGCTGCCCGTTGACGAGGTAAGGGCCATGCAGGGGAAGGGGGGCTTCGTCCTCGTCCTGCTCTTCGGCTTCGAGGCGCGTCGTCCATTTTACCTCGCCCCCGCGCGTGGAGAGCGCCGTGAGGCGGCGATCCGCGCCGAGCATGAACAGGAAATCCGGGGTCACCCACGGCGTCTGGCTGGAGGCGAGTTTCTGCTCCCACACGCGCAGGCCGGTTCGCAGATCGAGCGCGGCGAGCAGTCCGTTGGTGCTGACGCCGTACACATAGCCGCCCGCGATGACCGGGTCGCCGCTGATGCCGGTGAAACTGTCCGAGGCGCGGGTGCGCGTGGGCAGCAGCAGGGATTCGTTCCAGACCGGCTCGCCGTTGCGGCGCGAGAGGGCGTAGAGCTCGCCGGAATTGTATGCCACAATAATGAGCGGCCCGGCGGCGGCGGGCAGGCTGCTGCCGAGCATGCTGGCGGCCTCGCTGATGCCGCGATGCTGCCAGCGGATGCCGCCATCCGCCGCGGTGAGGGCAAAGAGCTGGCTGTCCACGGTGGAGATCAGCAGCATGTCCTCGAACAAGCGCGGCGCGGCGCGCACGGGGCTGTGCAGTTCGCGCATCCAGATGGTTTTGCCGGTGGCGGCGCTGATGGCGGCGACGCGGCCTTCGGGGGTCACGGCGTAAAGCATCTCGCCCTGGGTGGCGAGGCCGCCGCCATAGCCCTCTTCTTCCATCAGCAGGCTGTCATTGCTCCACAGCACATCCGAGGGGCGGGTGCGTACATGGGCGCTGACCTCGCCGTCGCCGTCCATGGCGAACACCGCCGTCGCGCCGACCACCGGGGCGGCCATCAACGCGCCGGGCCAGGCATGGCCGCTGCCGGCGCTGCCGCTGTCACGCTCTTCCGCCAGGGTGGCGGTGACGTTGGGGAAATAATGGGTGGCCGTGGCCCCCGTCTGCGGCCAGACATTTGGGGCGACCGCGTCGGGGAGGGTGACGTCGGCATCTTTCAGGCTCTCGCTCGGCGCCAGCCCTTTCTCTTCGGCCAGCACGCTGATGCGCTCGCCGCTGAGCAGCGACTCCTCCTTTTCCTCGTCATCGCTGAACCAGCCCGTAACCGTGCTGCATCCGCCGAGGCTGAGGAGCCCGGCCAGCAAGAGCAGGCGCATGCAGAGGGCGGAGCGCATCAGGGAGCGGTTTCGTCCGGTGCCACCGCACCCGCGAGCACGGTGCCAAGCAGCAGGCGCGCGCGGGCCTTCAAGGTCGGGGGTGTGCCCGCTTCCTCGGCCACCTGGCGGTAATGCCCGGCGGCGTCCTTCGTCTTGCCCGCGTCGAGATCGGCGAAACCGAGCATTTCATGGCCGGTGAGGGCAAAGGGGCCGCGCAGGGCCTCCTGCTCATGGGCTGCGACGTCGTCCGCCAGCAGATGGGCGAAATGGTGGTAGGGGTCCTGCGCCGCCGTGTCGCGGGTAAGCGGCTCGAGATAGGCGGCGGCCTTTTCCTTGTTCTCGCGCTCGGCCAGCTGCGCCGCCCACAGCCGAGCCAGCGGCGAGAGGGTGGAATGATCCTCCGCGATGACGGTGTCGAGCTGCGCCAGCGCGTCATCGGTATGGCCGGCCTGTGCCTTCTGCCGTGCTTCCAGCATCTGCGCCGTCAGGCCCTCGGCCCGCGTGTTCTGCCAGGACTGCCAGCCGACAATCGCGATGGTGCCAAGCAGGATGAGGCCGGTGACGGTGATGATGTAACTGCCCACCGCGCGCCAGAGATTACGCATTTTCTCGCGGCGGTAATCTTCGTCGATTTCAGCGAGTAACGGGTCAAGGGCCATAGGGAATGATGGAATGTTGGAATATTGGAACGTTGGAACCTCTATAGCCTACCTTTTCCAACATTCCAACATTCCATCATTCCCACTCAATCGTGCCGGGCGGTTTGGAGGTGATGTCATAGACCACCCGGTTGATGCCGCGTACCTCGTTGATGATGCGGTTGGCGACGCGGCTGAGGAAGCTATGGTCGAAGTGGTAGTAATCCGCCGTCATGCCGTCCGTGGAGGTGACGGCGCGGATGGCGCAGACATGCTCATAGGTACGCGCATCGCCCATCACGCCGACCGTCTTTACCGGCAGCAGTACCGCGAAGGCCTGCCAGATGGCGGCATACAGGCCCGCGTTCCTGATTTCCTCGATATAGATGGCATCCGCCGCGCGCAGAATATCCAGCTTCTCGCGCGTAATCTCGCCGGGCACGCGGATGGCGAGGCCGGGGCCGGGGAAGGGGTGGCGCCATACCATCGCTTCCGGCATGCCGAGCTCAATGCCGAGCGCGCGCACCTCGTCCTTGAACAATTCGCGCACCGGCTCGACCAGCTGCATGTTCATGCGTGCCGGAAGCCCGCCGACATTATGGTGGGACTTGATGGTAGCCGACGGGCCGCCATGGAAGGAAACGGACTCGATGACGTCCGGGTAGAGCGTGCCTTGCGCGAGGAAATCCGCGCCGCCGACTTTCTTCGCTTCTTCCTCGAACACGTCGATGAAGGTCTTGCCGATGGTCTTGCGCTTCACCTCTGGGTCAGTGACGCCCTCCAGCAGGCCGAGAAACCGCGTGGAGGCATCGACGGAAATCAGCGGGATGTTGAAATGGCCGCGGAACAGGTCATCCACCTGTTTTGCCTCGTCCTTGCGCAGCATGCCGGTATCGACGAAGATGCAGGTGAGCTGCTCGCCGATGGCCTCGTGCAGCAGCGCCGCGACGACGGAGGAATCCACCCCGCCCGAGACGGCGCACAGCACGCGCTTATCGCCTACCTGCGCCCGCACTTTGGCGATGGCTTCTTCCTTGAAGCTCGCCATGTTCCAGCCGCCACGACAGCCTGCGACGCGGTGGGTAAAATTTTCGATTAGTTTTTCGCCGTCCGGCGTGTGCACGACTTCCGGGTGGAACTGCACGGCATAGAGGCGTTTCTCTTCGTGCGCAATGGCGGCGTAGGGCGCGCCGTCGGTGCGGGCGATGACGCGGAAGCCCTCGGGGAGCGCCTCGACGCGGTCGCCATGGCTCATCCACACCTGGTGCGATTCGCCGCGCTGCCAGACGCCCTCGGTCAGCGGGCATTCATCGACCACCTCCACGTAGGCGCGGCCGAATTCGCGTGTATCGCCTTTCGCCACGCGGCCGCCGAGCGACTGGCACATCAGCTGCTCGCCATAGCAGATGCCGAGGATGGGCAGGCCCAGTTCGAACAGGGCGGGGTCGACGGTCGGCGATTCGGCGTCCGTCACCGAGGCGGGGCCGCCGGAGAGGATGACCGCCTTGGGCGCACGGGCACGGATGTCTTCGGCGCTGAGGCGTGGCGGCACAACCTCGCTGAACACGCCCGCCTCACGCACGCGGCGCGCAATCAGCTGCGTGACCTGGCTGCCGAGATCAATGATGAGGATATGTTCCGCGTACCCACTCATGGGGGCGATGTAGCGCAATCGCCGGGGGTTGGCAAATCCTTTCCCCCATTCGGGCCGTTCGTTGATAGGCCGTCTATTTTCCCGGCCCGTGCGTCACATATCGCCCTAAACCGCCGGATGCTTTGATGAGGCCATATCAACCACTCCTTTCTTTTCCCTCTATGGACATTGCCCTGCTTGCCCCGCTGGCCCATCCGGTCAGCGAACCCTACGCCACGGTCACCCAGATGCATCTGCAGCTGCTAGCGCGCGGCCTGCAATCGCGCGGCCACCGTGTGCGCCTTGTCGCCCCGGAAGGGTCGCGCACCGAGGCGGAACTGCTGACCTACCCAGCCGGGGAGCTTCAGGAAAATAGCGGGGACGAGGCCACGCAAGCCTTCTGGCGCGAGCAGTTCGCCTATACCGCCGCGCTGGGCGCGCTGGCACAGGACCCGCCGGAGCTGCTCCATAGCCACGCCGCGCATCCGTTGCCGCTGGCGATGGCGTCCCTGCTTGGCTGGCCGCAGGTGGTGACGCTGCACGCTGCCCCGCAGGGGCCGTTCCTCACCGCCGTGCGCACCCAGCGCGCGCCGCGCAGCCCGATCAAATACGCCGCGCTCTCGGCCACGCAGGCGCGGCGCTGGCGGCCGCATGTGCGCCAGTGCTCCATCCTCACGCCGGGCCTTGATCTGGGGCAGTGGCAGTACAGTGCCGAAGCCGCGCCGGATACGGTCTTCTGGTACGGGCGTCTACACCGCTGCTGCGGCGCGCTGCAGGCCATCGAGGCGGCGCACCAGGCGGGTATGCACATCCGACTCGCCGGGAAGGCACAGCGCCAAAGCTATGTGAAACAGGAAATCCTGCCGCGCCTGCGGGAGGGCGATGCCTATCTTGGCGTGCTGGCGCCGGAGCAGCTCGCGACCGAGCTGGGGCAGGCGGCCGTGCTGGCCTACACGCCGCGCGGCGAGGAGGCGACGGCGCTCGGCGCGGCGCGGGCGCTGGCCTGCGGCACGCCGGTGGCCGCGTTCCATAGCCCGGCAGCGGCGGAGCTGATTACCGCCGAATCCGGGTGCCTGGCGCCGCCGGGCGATGCCGCCTCGCTGGCCGCGGCCATGGAAATCGCGCGTGTGTTCTCCCGCGAGGATTGCCGCCGCCGCGCCGTGGCCTATTGCGACCCGGCACGCATGATTCTGCAGCATGAAGCGCTTTATCGCCGGGCTCTCAGCGACCACACGCCGGACCCGTCACGCTACATGGAGCATATCGCCGCCTAGCAGCAGCGGCGGATGGTGTTCCACTGCCGGTCCTGCTCGCGCCGGAACCAGTCGGCGCGGGAGAGGGGGGATGCTTCCGGGTGATGGGCGCGGTGATGGGCGAGGTAGCGTTGGTAGCCTGCGCCGCCGTTCAGTTCCGACAGCCAAAGGCGGCACAGGATACGAAGCGTGCGGAGCGTTGTTTTCATGCAAATCTTTTTAAGCAATTGTCATTCCTGCGAAGGCTGGAATCCAGAGGCTATATCGCGCCGGACGGCGCTTTGGCTGGATTCCCGCCTGCGCGGGAATGACATGGTATTCCTAATGCGCAAAGCTGGCGGCTCCGGCGCTGATCATTTCCGGCGTCAGCTTCGTGGCTTCATAGGCGGCCTCGGCGCTCGGGCGCTGGCGGCGGCCGGTGAGGTGCTGCCAGCACACATAGGCGAGGTTGAGCGCCACGATCCACAGCACGGCGAGGAACACCAGCGAGAGGATGCCCACCAGATTCTGGTTGAAGGCCATCGTCTCGGCGAGCGCGGCCTGATCGGTCGAGAGCGTGCCGGAGGCGAGCTTGGTCTGCCAATCTACTGCTCCGGCGAAGAAGCCGATTTTCGAGTTGGCGCTAAAAGCTTTTTCCAGCGAGGCCGCCGTGGTGACGACCATCAAGGCCGCCAGCGGCACCAGCGTGACGAACAAATATTTCGCCTTGCCCGATTTCACCAGCACCAGCGTGACGCAGCAAAGCGCAATGGCGGCGAGCATCTGGTTCGCCATGCCGAACAGCGGCCAGAGGATGTTGACGCCGCCATTGGGATCGACCACGCCGACATAGAGGAAATACCCCCAGCCGCCGACCATGATGGCGCTGGCGAGCAGCACGGAGGGCGTCCATGAGGTGCGGCCGAGCGGCGCATAGAAATTGCCGAGCATATCCTGGATCATGAAGCGGCCGACGCGGGTGCCGGCATCGAGCGTGGTGAGGATGAACACCGCCTCGAACATGATGGCGAAATGGTACCAGACGGCGAGCAGGCTGTCGCCGAAGGCCGAGCCGAAAATGCTCGCCATGCCGACCGCCAGCGAGGGCGCGCCGCCGGTGCGTGCGAGCAGCGAGGTTTCGCCCATCTGGCGGGCGAGTGTTTCCATCTGCTCCACCGTGACAGGGAAGCCCCAGCCGGAAATGGTGGCCACCGCCTGCTGCGCCGTCTCGCCGACGATGGCGGCGGGGGAGTTGATGGCGAAAAACACGCCGGGGTCGAGCACGCAGGCGGCGATCATCGCCATGATGGCGACGAAACTCTCCAGCGCCATGGAGCCATAGCCGACGAAGGGAATATCCCGTTCATTGGCAATCAGTTTCGGCGTGGTGCCAGAGGCAATCAACGAGTGGAAGCCGGAGATGGCCCCGCAGGCGATGGTGATGAACACGAAGGGGAAGATGGTGCCGCTGAAGATGGGCCCGGTGCCGTCGATGAACTGGGTGAAGGCGGGCATCTTCAGCATGGGCTGCAGGATGATGATGGCCAGCGCCAGCAGGAAGATAGTGCCGAGCTTCAGGAAGGTGGAGATGCAGCCGCGCGGGGCCAGCAGCAGCCACACAGGAAGCACCGAGGCGGCGAAGCCATAGCCCATGATGGCAAAGGCGATGGTGAGGCCGTCATGGTCGAACCAGCGGCTGAACATGGGGCTGTGATGCACCCATTCGCCTGCCCACACGGCGAGCAGCGACAGCCCGATGCCGATGGCGCTCGCCTCCAGCACGCGGCCGGGGCGGATATGGCGCATATAGACGCCGACCAGCATGGCGATGGGAATGGTGGCGGCCACCGTGAAGGTGCCCCACGGGCTGTGCTTCATCGCTTTCACCACGACAAGCCCCAAAACGGAGACGATAATCACCATGATGGCCAGCGTGCCGAGCTGCGCCGCTGCGCCGCCGATAGGGCCCATTTCCTCGCGGATGATCTGGCCGAGTGATTTGCCATTGCGGCGGGTAGAGGTGAAGAGCATGGTCATGTCCTGCACGCAGCCGCCGATGACCGCGCCGACGATGATCCAGATCGTGCCCGGCAGGTAGCCGAACTGCGCGGCAAGCGTGGGGCCGATCAGCGGGCCGGGGCCGGCGATGGCGGAAAAATGGCTGCCAAAGACGATCCAGCGGTGGGTGGGGACGAAGTCATGGCCGTCATTCAGCCGCTCGGCGGCGGTGGCGCGGGTATCGTCGATGGTCAAGACCTTGGCGGCAATCCATGACGCATAAAAACGGTAGGCGACAAGGTAGGTGCAGACCGACGCAACGATGAACCAGAGGGAGGAGATTTCCTCGCCGCGATGCAGGGCGAGACCGCCGAGCGCTCCGCCGCCCAGCAAGGCGATGGCACACCAGACGAGGACGGAAACCATGTTGCGCTGCACAAGAAATCTCCTTATGTTTCAAGGTGCGAAAAGATAGCCGCTCGTTTCCGTGCTGGCAAAAAATTTGTTGAGCGAAAGGCTAAGGTATTGGCGCGCATGGCCTCCCCCTTCACCGTTCTCATCCTCTGCACTGGGAATTCCTGCCGGTCCATCATGGCGGAGGCGCTTTTGCGCCACCTCGCCGGGCCGCGCCTGCGCGTGCTGAGCGCGGGCAGCCACCCCAAGGGCGAGGTCGATGTGGGCGCGCTGGCGGCTTTAGCGCGCCATGGGGTGTCGACGGAGGGGTTTGCACAGCAAATCTTGGGATATTTTTAAGGAGGAACCGGTGAACCTCGTCGTTACGGTCTGTGATCAGGCCGCCGGGGAAGCCTGTCCGTGGTTTCCGGGCCAGCGGGCCAAGGCACATCTCGGCATGCGCGATCCCTCGCGGGCACAGGGAAATCCCGAAGAAATCATCACCGCCTATGAAGCGGCATTTACACTCCTGCATGCGCGCCTCAGCGCGTTGCTGGTGCTGGAGCTTGAAAAAAATGGAGGCAAAAACGCTGCAAGAGCGAATTTCTGCCATTGCGCTGGCCTATCCCGAAGAAAGCCATTCCCAAACAAGGTAAAGGGGCGTAAAAGGGCCCCATGAATATCGGTTTTGGTGAACTCGTCGTCATCCTGCTCATCGTCCTACTCATGTTTGGCGCAGGCCGCCTGCCGCGCGTGATGGGCGACATCGGCAAGGGCATGCGCGCCCTGCGTGAGGGGCTGAAGGACGAGGATACAGCCTCGCCGCCCGCCGAGAAAAAACCGGACTGACCGCCAGCCCATGGCACGCTCACCCCGCCCGACAACGTCCGACATGCCGCAGACCCTGGGTCAGCGCATCAGCCATGTCCTGCTCGGCCCCCCGCGTGACCCGCTGAAGGCGGAGACGCGTCAGCATGTGGCGCTGGCCGCGTTCCTGGCTTGGGTCGGGCTTGGCGCGGATGGACTCTCTTCAGCCTGCTACGGTCCCGAAGAAGCCTTCGTCGCGCTGGGTGCCCATACCGAGCTGGCGATTTTCCTGGCGTTGGCTACGGCCATCACCGTCATCATCATCTCGCTGGCCTATTCGCAGGTGATCGAGCTGTTCCCCGATGGCGGCGGGGGCTACCGCGTCGCCAGCACGCTCATCGGCCCCAAGGCGGGGCTGGTGGCGGGCTCGGCGCTGATTGTCGATTACGTACTGACCATTTCCATCTCGGTGGCCAGTGGCACCGATGCCCTGTTCTCAGCCCTGCCGCGCGAATGGCACGGGCTGAAGCTGGGCGTGGAGGCGCTGGTCATCATCTTCCTTGGCTACCTTAACCTGCGCGGCATGAAGGAATCCATCAAGATCCTCATGCCGATCTTTATGTGTTTCGTCATCTCGCACGTCTTCCTTATTCTCTACGGTATCGGCGGCCATGCCTCCGGCCTTGCCGATGTGATTCCCAACGCGCTGGCGGAAAGCGATGAGCTCTCGAAGGAGCTTGGGATGTTGTTCGCCGTCTCACTATTCCTCAAGGCCTTCTCGCTGGGAGGCGGTACCTACACGGGGATTGAGGCTGTTTCCAACAATGTGCATACATTGGCCCAGCCGCGGGTGCGCACCGGGCGCTGGACGATGTTTCTGGTTGCCGTTTCCCTCTCTTTCATGGCGGCAGGCATCATTCTGCTTTATCTGCTGTGGGGCGTGGCCAAGGTTCCCGGTGAAACGCTGAACGCCACCACATTCCGTACACTTACGGCGGACTGGGTCGTGGCAGGCTACCCCGTTTCAGAAACGCTGGTCGCTGTGGTGATGCTGTTCGAGGCGGGCCTTCTGCTCGTAGCGGCCAATGCTGGCTTCCTTGCCGGCCCGGCCGTGCTCGCCAACATGGCTAATGATCGCTGGGTGCCGCATTTCTTCTCCGCCCTTTCCAGCCGTCTGGTAACGCGTAACGGCGTCGTGCTGATGGGCCTCTCAGCCATCGCGGCGCTGTTCATGACCAGTGGCAGCGTGCATCTGCTGGTGATTCTCTACTCCATCAATGTATTCCTTACCTTTTCGCTTTCTCTCTTTGGGCTATGCATTCACTGGGTCAGGGAGCGCCATGAGCATCGCTGGTGGATGGTACGCCTCGCCATGTCCGGCCTTGGTTTCCTTGTCTGTGTCTCGATTCTTGGTGTCACGACCGTGGAGAAATTCTTCACCGGGGCGTGGATGACGATCATCATCACTTCCGTGGTGATTCTCATCGGCTACCTTATCAACCGCCATTACCGCATCATCGCCAAGCGGATGCGCGAAGCCGATGAACTCTTTGCCGAGGCGGACAGCTCCACGCGCAAGGCCGATGAAACCCCGCCGCTGGAGAAGATGGACCCCACCGCCTGCATTCTCGTGAGCGAGAGCTACGGCAACGGCATGCACACGCTGCTTTGGCTGCTGCGCCTGTTCCCCGGCGTGTTCAAGAACATCATCTTCATCGGGGTGGGAGAGATCGGCTCCGAACAGTTCGCCAAGGACAAATCCCTTGACGAGCTGCGCAAGGGCATCAAGAGCACGCTGAAGCTGCTCTCCGGCTACTGCACGCGGCGGGGCATCCCCTCCACCTACTTCGTCTCCTACGGCACCGACGTGGTGGACGAATATTCAAAGCTGGTGCAGAAGGCGATCGACGAATTCCCGCGCGCCGTGTTCTTCGGCAGCAAGCTGATTTTCGATAACGAGAACATCATTACCCAGACACTCCACAACCAGACCGCCTACATCCTCCAGCGCCGCCTGCACCGCATGGGTCGCACGATGGTCATCCTGCCGATGAAGGCGTAGAGGTTTTTGGTTTGCCTCGATGCTACGCGCCTCCTGCGCTCCGCAATGAGGCGGGCTCATGGCTGACTCGGACATCCTGTCCTCGACTAACAGGTAATAGTAGCCGTCATCCTGCGAGCCTGAAGGGCTGCGCAGGATCTCCTTCGTCACGCGAGAAGATTCCGGGCACGCTGACGCGTCCCGGAATGACGACATTATAAGAAATGTCACCCCGCACTTGTTGCGAAGCAATCTAGCAGTCTTATGGATTGCCGCGTCGCTGCGCTCCTCGCAATGACGGCAACTCCTCGCTCTACTAAGCTCCTCTAAGCACTACCCTCATACTCTCCTTATACGCACTCCACGGCACCGAAGGCGAAAACTTACGGCGAGGGTGGCAAGCTCCGTTTCCCCTCGCTTCAGAGGGCAACCCAAGGAGATTCATCATGGCTAATCAACAAGGTTCCAGCGGCGGCACCCGTGGCGGCTCGTCCGAGCAGCACGCCGAAGCCGGCCGTCAATCCCACAAGAATGACCAGTCCAGCGGCTCGCAAGGCGGCTCCTCGTCCGGCTCGCCCCGCGGTGGTTCGTCGGGTGGCAGCTCCGGCTCGTCGAGCGGCTCGCGCTAACGGATTTTATTCCGATGAAAAAAGGCCCGCCCTCACCGGCGGGCCTTTTTCTTTAATCCCCTCACAGCTTGCCGCGGCCTACGGAACGGCATATATCCTGCGGCCATGCAGACTTTTCCCACCACCTTGCCCGCCCTGTTCCGCGAGTATCTCGGCCGCCAGACGCTGGGCTTTACCATCCTGATGCTGTTTCCCGCCGCCATCGTGCTGGAAAGCACGGTGATGCCCTATGCGCTGCGCCTCATCGTCGATCACCTGCAGACCGCCCCCGCCGATGCCAGCGTCTGGCGCACGCTGACCCCCGCCATCGCGCTCTATGTCGGCTCGCAGGCGGTGATGTTTTTCCTCTTCCGCATTCAGGACTGGGTGTCCACCCGCGTCAAGCCGCGCCTGCTGGCCGAGATGCGGCTCGACGCCTTCACCCACGCGCAGCGCCATTCGCACCGCTTCTTCACCGATCATTTCGCGGGCAGCCTCGCCAACAAGGTGGCCGATATCCCGCGCGCCTTCAGCACGCTGCTCGATAACATCAACTGGCGCTTCACCCCGGCACTCAGCGTGACGCTCAGCGTGCTCATCACCGTGGCGATCCTGCACTGGCAGGCGGCGGCGCTGCTGCTGGTGTGGACCGCGATGCATCTGGGCATCGCGCTGTGGTTCGCGCGGCCCATCAATGAACAGTCGCGCGAGAACGCCGAGCGCAAGAGTGAGCTGCAGGGCCTCATCGTCGATAGCTTCACCAACCAGCTCGCCGCGCGGCTGTTCGCCCGCTTCACGCAGGAGCGCGCCGTGCTGGGCGAGGCACAGGAGCGCGAGCGCCAGAGCTTCCGGCGCATGATGCTCACCATGTTCAAACTGCGCTTCTTCCTCGATCTGCCGATGCTGCTCGCCGTGGTGATGCTGCTCTGCCTGTGCATCCTGCTGTGGGAGCGTCAGGCGCTCTCGGTCGGGGATATCGTGTTCATCCTCTACGCCTCGATGAACGTCATGACCTGGGTGTGGATGTTCGCCACTGAACTGCCGCAATTCTATGCCGATACCGGCGTCATCCGTCAGGCGCTGGAGACGTTGCGCGCGCCGATGGAAATCACCGATGCGCCGGATGCGACGCCCTTGCAGCTGAAGGGTGGAAGCATCGTGTTTGACCATGTCACCTTCGGCTACCGCGAGACGGGCGGGGTGTTTGACGGGCTTACCGTCACCATCGCGCCCGGTGAGCGCGTGGGACTGGTCGGCTTTTCCGGCAGTGGTAAGACGACATTCCTGAACCTCCTGCTGCGGCTTTACGATGTGCAGGGCGGGCGCATCCTGATCGATGGGCAGGACATCGCCCGCGTGACACAGGACTCGCTGCACGAGGCCATCGCCGTCATCCCGCAGGATACCTCGCTGTTCCACCGATCCCTGCGTGACAATATCCGCTATGGCCGCCCGGAAGCGACGGAGGAAGAGGTCATCGCCGCCGCCACACAGGCGCAATGCCATGACTTCATCATGGGGCTGGAGAAAGGCTATGACACCGAGGTGGGCGAGCGCGGGGTGAAGCTCTCCGGCGGCCAGCGCCAGCGCATCGCTCTCGCCCGTGCCATTTTGAAGAATGCACCCATCCTCGTGATGGACGAGGCCACTTCGGCGCTTGATTCCGTCACGGAGCGCGTCATTCAGGAAAGCATGCAGACGCTGATGCAGGGCCGCACTGCCATCGTCATCGCGCATCGCCTCTCCACGCTCGCGCACCTTGATCGCATCCTCGTGTTCGATAAAGGCCGCCTCATCGAGCAGGGCACGCATGAGGCCCTGCTGGCCCTAGGCGGCCATTACGCGACGCTCTGGCAAATGCAGGCGGGTGGTTTCTTGCCGGAGACCCGGTGAAAAAGCCCGTCATTCCGGGACGCGCAGCGTGCCCGGAATCTCCTCGCGTCACGAGAGAGATCCTGCGCAGCCTTCGGCTCGCAGGATGACGGCTCAAGCCTGCTATTCCCCTACAGACCCTTAAGCCATAGGCGGCTAGCCTCTCACAAAAGGAGAGAGCCATGCGCATCAAACTGAAGCCGGTCAACCTGCAGGTGGTGGTCATCATGGGGCGTCGAGCGGCATTGGGCGGGCCACGGCGCATCGCTTCGCGCGGCGCGGGGCGTCGCTGATGATCTGCGCGCGCAAGGGCGAGGCGCTGGAGGAATTCGCCACCGAGCTGCGCCTGAACGGCGTCGCGGTGGAGTGGATGGCGATGGACACCGCCGAGTTCGATCAGGTGCAGGCCGTGGCGCAGCGCACGATGGACATTTTCGGGCGCATCGATACGTGGGTGCATAATGCTGGGGTGGGCATTTGGAGCCGCTTCATCGACATGACGCCGGAGGAATTCGCGCGGGTGATTCAGGTGAACCTGATGGGCCCGGTGCATGGGGCTCTGGCGGCGCTGCCCTTCATGAAGCGCGAGGGCGGGGCGTTCATCACCGTCTCCTCGGTGGAGTCGGAAGTTGGCATGCCGTTCCAGAGCGCCTATGCCTCGTCCAAGCATGCGGTAAAGGGTTTCCTCGACGTGCTGCGCATGGAGCTGGATCACGACATGGTGCCGGTGTCGGTCACCAACATCAAGCCCGCTTATATCAGCACGCCGTTCTTCACCAGCGCCCATAACAAGATTGACGTGAAACCGAAGGCGATTCCGCCCATCTATCCGCCCGAGCGCGTGGCGGAGGCCATCGTGGACGCCTCGCAGCACCCGCGCGCCGATGTCATTGTGGGCGGCGCAGGCTACGCAATGGTATGGGGCAAGCGCCTGATGCCGGGGCTGGTGAACAAGATGCTCTCCCGCGTTGGCTATGAGGGCCAGCTCTCCACCGAGCCGCGCGGCGAGGCGGGCAATCTGTATGATCCTGTCGATGACCGCCGCACGCGCGGTGACTTCGCGCCGACGGTGGGCTGAGTAAGGCGCACCCGCTCCGGCAGCCGCGTTTGCGCGGCGAAGAAGGGCAGCAGCGGCTGAGCGAAGGGCATCAGCCAGCGCCCGGCAGGGCTGTGGGCCAGCCGGTGCAGCGTCATCGCCCGGCGCATCAGCGGAGTGAAATCGGCGCTGGCCTGCGCGTGATAGGCGGTCGCATCCGTCGCTTGGGCGGCGAGGAAGGCGGAATGCAGCGCCATCGCCATGCCATCGCCGCAGAAGGACGGTATGACGGCCATCTGGTCGCCGAGGCGGAACAGCGAAGGCGCGTCGGTGGGGCGATGCACGAAGCCATAAGGCACGCCCGCCACCGCGAGCGGTTTTGGCCAGCAGGGCGTGGCCCCGCGCAGTCGCGCGGCGAAGGGCGGCGCAGCGTGCGCCCAGGCGGCCAGCAGGGTTTCCCATGTTTTGCCCGCGCATTGAAAGGTGGCGGGGGTGAGGGCGAGGCAGAGATTGACCATGCCGTCCTCGACCGGCTCCAGACCGGCATAGCCTCCATCGAATAGATAGAGCTCCACCGTTTCATCCAGTGCGCGTGCCTTGTCGGGGGCGAGCCGCCAAAGCATCTTGAAGCCGAGGCTGGAGGGGCGCTGCGTTGCGCGTGCCCAGCCGCGCAGTTCGTGCTTGCCGGTGGCGAGGTAGGCGCAAGCAGCAGAGAGATGCGTGCCGTCGCGCAGGCGCACTGCCGCCTCGGCTCCGCTCAGTAACTCGGCGACTTCCGTCCCCATCCGCACCTCGGCCCCGGCGTTGCGGGCGGCATCCAATACGGCGGCGTCCAGCCGCTGACGCGTGAGGCTGAGGCCGATGAAAGGCAGGGTGGCCTCGGCATAACGTTTCCCTGCAAAGAGGCGCATCTGCCGGATGGGCACCGCGCCGTGTGCTTCCGGGAACACGCCCAGCTGCGCCAGATAGTGCTGCGCCTCGATGCTGAGGAACTCGCCGCAGACCTTGTGCGCCGGGGCGGCCTGTTTTTCCAGCAGCGTCACCGACTCACCACGTCGGGCAAGGAGCGTGGCCACCGCCGCGCCTGCCAGCCCGCCGCCGATGACGAGGTGGCGCGTCATCGCAGCCTCGTCAGCGTCCAGCGGAAGGGGAACCACCAGCGCAGCACCGTGCCTTCCGGCTTTATGGCCTCCCAGTCGGCGCGTCTGAAGGCGCGCGCCACCGAGAGCGGCGCATCATGGCGGATCAGCCGGTTGCGGCTGAGCTGCGGCGCGGCATGTTTGATAAAATGATAGGGCAGCCAGTGGCGGTGCAGATCGTTGATGCACCAGCCGTGCGTGGCGCGCTGCTCCATCCAGGCGAGGAAGCGCGACAGTTGCGGCGCGCTCAGATGATGCGTGAAAAGCGAGGAGCAGATGAGGTCGATGCGGCGCTCCGGCGCATAGTCGAAAATATCCGCCGTCACATATTCAATGGGCAGGTTATGCGTGGCGGCTTCGGCGGCCTGCCGGGAAAAGGGGTTGAGATCAACACCGATGAGCGTGACGTCCACCCCGCGCCGCTGGGCCCAGCGGGCGATGACGCGCAGCATGTCGCCGCCCCCGCTGCCCGCGTCGAGCAGCGTCAGCGCGCGGCCCGGATGCTGCCGCACCACCTTGTCCAGAAAGGCCAGCGTCGGGCGGTAGGCGAGGGTGAGGTGGTTGATGCGCTCCAGATCACGCAGGCATTCGGCGAATTCCGCATAGCCCACCGGCTCGGTATCCATCAGCTCCAGCGCGGTGGAACGGACGGCGAAGTTCATACCACCTCGAAGCGCGCCATCTCGGCGGTGAGGCCGGGGCCGAACGCCATGCCGCAGCCGGGGCCGGGGATGCCCGCCTCCAGTAGCCGCTGCCAGACGAACATCACGGTGGCCGAGGACATGTTGCCATAGTCACGCAGCACGCCGCGCGCAGGGGCGAGCGCCTCGGCGGGCAGTTGCAGCCCGTTCTCCACCGCATCCAAAATCGTGCGCCCGCCGGGATGTACCGCCCAGTGCACCGCGTTATGCGCCGGCATGCCGAGCGTCGGCATGGCGCGCTCTAGCAGCCCTGGCACCTGGCCCGAGAGATGCATGAGGAAGCCCGCATCACCAATATGCCAGGTGATGTGCGGCGCGCTCTCCGGCAGCACGGCGGTGGCGAAGCC
Source organism: Alphaproteobacteria bacterium UBA998 (assembly GCA_002291925.1). Classification (GTDB taxonomy): domain Bacteria; phylum Pseudomonadota; class Alphaproteobacteria; order Rickettsiales; family UBA998; genus UBA998. The sequence goes on from DBAY01000029.1 coordinate 58,827, forward strand.
TTGCAGCGCGATGCCTTCCGGCTGGGCTGAAACCAGCGCCGCCGCGCAGCCATCCGCGAAGATAAGGAAGGAGAGCATGAATTCCAGATCCGCCTCTTCCTGCAGATGCAGGGTGCAGAGCTCCAGATTCACCACCAGCACGCACGCCTCCGCCTCCGAGCGTACGATGTGCCGCGCCAGCTTCAGCGCGTTCATCGCGGCGTAGCAGCCCATGAATCCGACGATGGTGCGCTCCACGCTCTCCCGCAGCCCGTAGGCTTGCATGATCTCCAGATCCAGCCCCGGCGCGTAGAAGCCGGTGCAGCTGGTGAGAATCAGGTGTGTGATGCGCCCCGCCTCTTCGCGCAGGCGCAGCCTATCCAGCGCGCGGCGGGCGAGCGGCAGCGCCTCGCGTGCGTAGCGCTCCATGCGGGCGCTTGTAGAGGGGAATCGGTCGCCGTAGAAGCCCTCCGCGTCCAGCCCCTGCCCCGGATGGGCGGGCAGCACGGAATAGCGATGCTCGATCTGCGCGCGCGCCGCCATGCGGGCAAACAGACTCCGCTGGCGAACGTCGGCGAGGCGCGAGGGCGCGTACTCGACGAATTTCGCGTGGACGTCGTGGGGCGGCGTGGCGGTGGCGATGCGGTTGAGAAAGGCGTCCCTCATGCCCCGCTTGTACTCCCGAACGGCTCAACCCGCTATCAGCAAATGCTTATATATCACACGAAACCGCTTTGCGCCCCTTCGCCTGCCGGGGTATAAGCACGTAACGGCGGGGGCCCCATGAATCACGAAACGCTGATCGATGTATTCGTCTTCCTTGCGGCGGCCTGCATGGTCGTGCCGCTGGCGAGCCGGTTCAAACTCGGCTCGGTGCTGGGCTATCTGCTGGCCGGGGTGATCATCGGCCCGTTCGGCCTCGGCTATATCACCGAGACGGAGAACGTCATGCATTTCGCCGAGTTCGGCGTGGTGATGATGCTGTTCGTCATCGGTCTGGAGTTGGAGCCCGCGTCCCTTTGGCGGCTGCGTACCTCTATCCTCGGCATGGGCGGGCTGCAGATGCTGCTGACCACCGGCACCATCGCCGTGATCGGTGTCCTGCTGGGCTATAGCGTGCCGATGAGCGTGGCGGCGGCCATGGCGCTGGCGCTCTCCTCCACGGCGCTGGTGCTGCAGATGCTGGATGAGAAAAACCTCATGCACAGCGCGATGGGCGAGACCTCCTTTTCCATCCTGCTGTTTCAGGACATTGCCGTCATTCCCATCCTCGTCCTGCTGCCGCTGATGGCCCCGCCGGGCGAGGCCGAAGCCATGCAGACCGGGCTCATGGCGCACCTGCCAGGTTTCGTGCAGGCGGCCAGCGTGGCGGCGGTCATCGGGCTAATGATCTTGGGCGGGAGGCATGTGCTGCCGCCACTGTTCCGCGTCGTGGCAAAGACCGATTTGCGCGAGATTTTCACCGCCTTCTCGCTGGCGCTGGTGGTGGGCATCACCGTGCTGATGCAACTGCTCGGCATCTCGCCGGCGCTGGGGGCGTTCATCGCAGGTGTGGTGCTCGCCAACTCGGAATATCGCCGCACGCTGGAGACGGATATCGAGCCGTTCAAGGGCCTGCTGCTGGGGCTGTTCTTCATCTCGGTCGGCATGGGCATCGATTTCGGGCTGCTTACCGGCGCGCCGGGTCGGGTGCTGGGCGCGGTGGCTGCGCTGATGGTGGTGAAGGCGCTGATCCTGCTGCTGCTCGGCCGCGTCTTCCGCATGGGCTGGATGCATAATATCGGCTATGCGCTGGTGCTGTCGCAGGGCGGCGAATTCGCTTTCGTGCTGTTCCAATTCGCGCGCGGGCTCGACATCCTGCCCCCCGAGGAAACGCGCTTCCTCACGCTGGTGGTGGCGCTCTCCATCGCCGCAACGCCGCTGGTGATGCTGTGGTACCAGCGCGCCATCGTGCCGCGCTTCATGAGTGTGCTGCCGCCGCGCGAATTCGACCCGGTGACCGATCAGCAGGCCATCATCATCGCCGGGTTTGGCCGCTTCGGGCAGATGGTGGGGCGCTTCCTCATCGCGCAGGGCATCCCCATCACCGTTCTGGAAAAGGACCCTGACCAGATCGACCTTATCCGCAGGTTCGGCTACAAGGGCTATTTCGGCGATGCCACGCGGCTCGACCTGCTGAAGAGCGCCGGGGCCGCCCGCGCGCGCATGCTGCTGGTGGCGGTGGATGATGTGGAAACCTGCCTCGAGATCGTCCGCATGGCGAAGGAGGAATTCCCCGGCCTCACCATTTTCGCCCGCGCGCGCAACCGCCAGCACGCCTATGAGCTGCACAAGCTGGGCGTCTATTTCTTCAAGCGCGAGCTGTTCGATGCCTCGCTGGAGATGGCCAAGGAAATCCTGCTCTGGCTGGGGCAGGACGAAGAGGCCGTCACGCGCAAGGTCGAGCAGTTCCGCCGCCATGACGAGGAGACGCTGAAGCGCTCCTTCGACTTCTTCGAGGACGAACCCGCTCTGGTGGATTTCTCAAAAACCCGCCGCGCCGAGCTGGAGCAGATCCTGCGCAATGACCGCGCCCAGCCCGTGGAGCAGGACGCCTGAGCCGCCAAAATCCCTTGGCCCCGCCCCACCCGCCGATATATAACCACGCCGAGTGGGGCCGTAGCTCAGCTGGATAGAGCAAGCGTTTCCTAAGCCGAAGCTCTACCCCTAAAAAGAGGTGCGGGATTAGGAGGTTGGTGTAGTATGCTAACCCGCCGAACCGTTCAGCGAACCGTGTGCGGCAGGGAAGATTTTTTGCAATGGGGTCTCGTAGCTCAGCTGGATAGAGCACTCGTTTCCTAAACGAGGGGTCGGATGTTCGAATCATCTCGGAACCACCAATTTTAACGAGGGAGAGAGCCATGTCTGCAGCATTACAAGCCCAGAAAACAGAAGCACTAACAGAGCCAAATTGGAGCGAGCTTACCGCTATCCTAAACGATGCAGAAGCATGGCTAAAAACCGCGCAAGGCGTCGAATCCTACATGGGCAATCCGGGGGAAGCCATCGCCACCATTCGGGACTGCCGCCAAGCACTATTACAATCGCACTTTGCAGACCCTAATGCCTCCGAAGAAGTCTTGCCTTTTTAGAGCGTGCTTATTTTGCTCCTAACATTCCTGGGATTCGTTACGTCTTGGGTTCTTCGGCTGTCCCGCGATAGTATTTATCACGCCATTCCTTTTTGGGTTCGACGATGGTGTTGCGATGTGCAATTACCCGCACGATTTCCTTTAGGAAATAAAACGGGGCAACCAGCGCGGCAATCATCCCCCCAGCCACAATGGCCTGCACCCAAGGGGTAAGCTGGGAATATTTGTTAAGAAAATCTGCGAGAAAATTATAGTCCATAGACAGGCGAGCATAAAACCTCGCCCAATAAAAGGCAAGATAAATGCTACTTATCGTCTGTAGACTTATAGAGTGCATAACTGTTGTCTTGTGCTATGGTAAGCACATCACAATTAAAGGTAATTCGGAAAAACTTCGGCGAGCGCGTAAGGCAGCTTCGTAAGGAGCAAGGCTACTCGCAAGAAGCCTTCGCCGACGAGTGCGAACTGCACCGAACCTATATCGGTGCAATAGAACGCGGCGAGCGTAATGTTGCCATAGATAACATAGCCAAGATTGCCAAGGCACTTAAAGTGGATATAGCAAAACTGTTTTAAAAGTGGCTATTCCATAAGCCTAAACCAGTCGCGCAGCGTCATATGCAGCCTTACCACCTCATCTTCTGCAAGTAGAGTGCAATGGGCGATAGGCCCACGAAGCGTATTAAGCATTCCCATTACCGACTCGACCGCTTTTTTATCGGAAAATGTATCGTTAAAAGTATCCCAGTTGGCAGTTATCATGGTTCCCAATTCGCCGAAATTTGTGTAGTCCATTAAATCAGATGAACGCGGTGTTACTCCTTTACCGACTTCCTGCTGCCTGCGTTTTTTAGCTTCTTCCTTAACTTGCTGTGGAACCTTTTCTTCCCACCAGCTTTCTTTATGTTCCTCTTGTAGGCGCTGGCTTACCAGCGAGCGTATCGACCGTTCGAGACAATAAAATATCTCATAGTAACGAGCCATTTGCGCGGCTTCCTCGCGGATTTTCTGCTCGAATTGCAGATAGTATTTTGCATCTTTATCTTCTGTCTTTTTAAATGGGCGATTTAAAGATATGGTGTGCGTCTTCTCCACCTCATCGAGTGCGACTTCGGCAAGCAAGTTGGCCATACCAAAGTTGCGAACTATATCTTCAATCGCGGACATCCTGACCTCACTTTAAAAGGTGTTCTTTAATGCTTTTAAAGATAGCACTAAAAACTTCCGGATCTTTCGTCTCGGGCAGGTTTAAGTTTATGGTATAAGATAGGCTCAACTTACGATTATTATCGTCCGACGGCGCTGCGTATTCTGGTAAATTAATTCGCGTAGATAAGGGCTGTTCCTTAACCTCGGGCAGTGGTTCTGCTGAGGCAGCCTGCTTGGGCTTAGAGTCTGTGTCGAAATCTGCCAAAGCCTTTAATGCCTGGAAAGTCCCCACAATCGCACCTACCGTGCTCGAGTCCGAAGATGCTCCCGTAATTTGGATCACGGTGTCTTTAAGTTTTTTGGCATCCAGTTTTTGTGCATATTCGTTAGTGGCAAATATTTCCGCATAAGCCGCTCTTATCGCCTGCGCCATTGCTTGCCCTTTTTCCGAAGAGCTTCGCAATTTCTTATATAAATCTGTTGGTGTGCCATCGCTCTGTATAAAACCCAGCTTCTTTAAAAGCGGAATAAATGCTCGCGCACTACTGCTTTTAAATCCTAATACGGTCGATAGAAAATCTTGTGTAAAGCGAGAGGGAGTCTGTGCTTCGGCAATTCGCTCAAATATTTGCGTTATTAGCCCATAGGCATTCAGGCATTGTTCCATTAAGA
>DBAY01000048.1 GCA_002291925.1 Alphaproteobacteria bacterium UBA998
CATTCGTAAAATCTATCTTAATCGGACAATGCCATCTTGCGTACCTCGTTAAGAATTTCCAGGCTTTGGGTGGCCAATGGCACAATATGCGCCTCTTTCATCTTCATGCGATCTGCCGGGATTTTCCATTGTGCTTTCTCCCAGTTGATCTCCTCCCATTTCGCACCGCGTATCTCACCCGACCTGACAAAGGTCAAAATCATGAGTTTAAAGGCCAGCTTGGTAAGCAGGTTTCCGCCAAAATCTGTATCGTATTTTTCCAGCTTCCGAAGAAAGGCGGGTAATTCGGCTTCGGGCAGATAGGCCAGTCCCTTGCTCTTCAAGGGCTGGAGCGCCCCCTTGAGATTGATGGTGAGGTCATGGGTAGCCCGCCCCGTGGCGATAGCGTAGCGGTATATCTGGGAGCAGTGCTGAAGCTGGCGATGGGCGAGGTCACGATTGCCCGCCTTTTCAACCAATCGCAAAGCATGAAGCAATTCGGGCGTGGTCACATCCTTGATGGGCCGACTGCCAATCGTTTTGAAGATATAGACCTCTAACCGCTTTAGAATATTGGCTGCATGTTCCGGCTTCCAGGTATGCAGCTTCTGGCTATGCCACTCGCGGCCAATGCTTTCAAAGCTGTTATCGTGATTGGTCTTGAGTTCCAGCTTGGCAAGCTTCTTCTGGGTGGATGGGTCTTTGCCAGCCGCAATTTGCTTTTTCACTTCGTCACGCTTCGCGCGCGCTTCAGCCAGGCTCACTAAAGGGTAGGTTCCAATCGAAAACAGTTTCTGCTTTCCAAGGAAACGATAGCTTAAACGCCAATATTTGCTGCCGTTCTCATGAAGCTGCAGATGGAGCCCTCCCCCATCTGAAAGCTTATTCCCTTTGCCCTCTGGGTTATATCTCGCGTTCTTGCATTCGGTATTGGTGAGCTTCATGTTGTTGGTACACTTTGTTGGACGTTGGTCTATACCAACAGATTGTACCAACAAATGCCGTGGATGCAGATGGACAACCCAAGATGGCTTTGGCCATGTTGTACCATGCAAGGCTTGAAATATCTAGATTTTTTGGATGATATTGGACGCAGCTGTCCTGTAAAATGGTGACCCCTACGGGACTCGAACCCGTGTTCCTACCGTGAAAGGGTAGTGTCCTAACCGCTAGACGAAGGGGCCGTCCTTGGGCGTGCGAGGGGGTTAACTAGCCCGTTTCGGCGGGGGAAGTCAACCGGAATTTGTGGGCCTTATGCTGGGGCGTCCTCACACGCCGAGTGGCGCGGAAAAAGGCCAAACCCCGCCGCTGAGCGCAGAATGCGCGATCAGACGGCCAGCGCGGCGTCGTCGATGAAGAAGCTGACACGGGCCTGGCCCTGCCAGTATTCCTTTTTCACCTGACCCGTTAGATGGATAGGCTGTCCGCGATGGTTCAGCAACAGCTCGCCCAAAGGCGTGCCGACGGAGCGGAAAGCCAAGGCCGTGGTGCGGGTGCCCTTGCGGCTGGCGCAGGCGAGCGTGAGGCGGATATGCGACTCCTTCAGCACGTCAGCAGCCATGACGCGGCAATGGGCCAGCACGAAGCGCGGCGTGGGGTTAGCCTGCCCGAACGGCCCGGCCTGCGCGACGATATCCGGCAGCTCCAGCGTCACGGCGTCCGGGTTCAGGCACGCATCGATGGAAAGGTTGCGGTTGTGGCGGTATTGATCAGCAGAGGCACCGAGGCGGGCCTCGAGGAAATCATGAAAGGCGGGCAGCTGCTCGCGCGTCAGGCTGAAGCCCGCTGCCATGGCGTGCCCGCCGCCGCCGAGGATCATGCCCTCGGTGCGTGCGGCCGCGATGGCGGCGCCGAAATCGACGTCGGGCACGGAGCGCGCGCTTGCCTTGCCGGCGCCCTCGCGGAAGGCAACCACGGCGGCGGGACGGTGGAACTTCTCTTTCAGGCGGCCCGCGACGATGCCGATGACGCCCTCATGCCAGCCTTCCTTCTCGACGATAATGACGGCGCGGTTATCCTGCCGCTCGGCCAGCGCCATCGCTTCGTCCAGCACGCAGGCTTCGATGGCCTGACGCTCGGCGTTGTATTGTGAGAGGCGGGCGGCAAGGGTGGCGGCCTCCTCGGGGTCGGTGGTGGTGAGGAGTTTCAGGCCAAGTGAGGATTCGCCGACGCGCCCGCCGGCGTTGATGCGGGGGCCGAGGATGAAGCCAGCATGGTAGGTGCCGGGGGTTTCGTCCAGCCGGGCGGCGTCGAACAGGGCGCGGATGCCGGGGTTTTTCTTCTGCGCCATCACCTGCAGGCCCTGCTTGACGAAGGCGCGGTTCAGGCCGGTGAGCGGCACGACATCGCATACGGTGCCTAGGGCGACGAGGTCGAGATAGTCCAGAAGCTGGGGTTCTTGTTTATCTTTGAAAAAACCCTGCTCACGCAAGGCGCGGTTCAGCGCCACGACCGTGAGGAAGGTGACGCCCACGGCGGCGAGGTAGCGGCAGGGGGAGGTTTCATCCAGCCGGTTAGGATTGACCACGGCGACGGCTTCCGGCAACTGCGCCGCGCCCATATGGTGATCGAGCACGATGACATCGAGCCCGGCGGCCTTGGCGGCGGCGAGCGGTTCGAAGGAGACCGCGCCGCAATCCACCGTCGCCACCAAGCTGACGCCCTGCTCTTTCAGCCAGAGGAAGGCCGCCTCGTTAGGGCCGTAGCCTTCCTTCATGCGGTCGGGGATGTAGGTTTCGCAAGGCACGCCGATGGCATGCAAGTACTGGCACATCAGCGCGGAGGAGGTGGCGCCATCCACGTCATAATCGCCGAAGACGCCGACGGTCTCGCCGCGCTCCACCGCCTGCACCAGCCGGGCGACGGCCTTGTCCATGTCCTGCAGGTGCGAGGGATCGGGCATGGAGGTGCGTAAGGTGGGATTGAGGAAATCCTCGGCCTCCTCCAGCGCCACGCCGCGCCCTACCAGCACGCGGGCCAGCAGGTCGGGAATGGCAAGCTTCTGCGTCATCGCCAGCACCGCGCGCTCATCCAGCGTGCGCCATTTCCAGCGCTGGCCACTGGCAGAGCGCTGGACGCCGAGGACGGTGTCGGTGGTGGTGTCGCAGGGGGCGGAGAGACTCATGCGCGGCAGTCTAGCGTGCGCCGGGCGAGGTGGCTAGGGCGTTTGTCGGGAAGAAAGGGGATGAGGGCTTTTTTCAAAAGTAGTTATATGCGTCATTGCGAGGAGCGTTAGCGACGTGGCAATCCAGCCCCGTCCGCTGGATTGCTTCGCTCGCGTTGCTCGCAATGACGAGTCATTGTCACTCCGCACTCGGTACGCGGGGTCTCCTCGTGTGGTAGGGAGACCCCGCAATAAATGCGGGGTGACAATCTTTCTATTCTCCGTCATTCCGGGACGCGCAAGCGTGCCCGGAATCTCTGTGCGTGACGAAGGAGATCCTGCGCAGCCTTTCAGGCTCGCAGGATGACG
>DBAY01000045.1 GCA_002291925.1 Alphaproteobacteria bacterium UBA998
CTATCTTAATGGGACAATGCCGGCATTCATAAAGGGTAAGGAAGCGCTCATGCCGATAAACCTTTTTAATTAAAGCACAAATTTTGGCATATAATAGCGTATTGCAACCGTAAGTCTAGGTGAGGATTATAATGGTACGGGAATATCTGGCGGAGCCTTATGTGCTATGGGCATAAATCCCAACCCGTCAATCCTACATAAACCACAGAGATGCTGGGAAAATGCTATGGCTAGGTGACTACCGTAGTTAGAAACTACGAAGCATTCTTTATGCCCTCTAGATAGCTATCTACAAACTTCCTAAACCCTGCCTCAGACAGCGTTACGTTAACTATTTTGGGGAAATTATGCCAGTTATCCCCTTTCTTCTTAGAGAACGTTCTAAACCACTTCTCGATAGTGGTTCCGTGCCTAATAGCGGACGAGGAAGAGTTCTCCGAATTATCGCGGTTTTTAACCTGTAAAGTAGCCCAGTCCCCATTGGGTTTACGATGGATAAAATCAACCGCTTTTACCATCGACCCAGAGCACCATACCCAACCATGGTCTTCTACCACGCTGGCAATATATCGCTCCAGAATATCGCCCACTAAATTCTCTGCACCCATGGATAAGTTATGCAGCTCCACGGCGCGCTCCAGCTCTGTTGCTGGAACATCAAAATACTTATGGATAATAAAGCCCACCATTTCATCGGGTACAGTAGACGGTGGGCTGGGCGCACGCGGGTCACGACTGCGGATAAAGTTTTCTGCTTGTCGCCGGATGTATTCTTCCGATCCTATAGCCAAATCTTTGCCGCCTCGGATAGCGGAAGCGGCCTCTGGATTGTCCGCCAGAAACTGGATAAGAATGCCGAACCGTTCCGCGAGGGTCGGATCAAGCTGCCTCATTATGTGTCTGGCTAAATCCGCCGACTTCTCGTTAAACGACATACGCAGGTTATCTCCATAAATTTCATGGAGATGTTAGCAGCAAAGATTTTATTTTACCAGACTACTATTACGCTGCATCAAGTGCCGAAAATAGGTCTTCTATGGGGGCTGCTTCGCGTAGGTTCTTCTTAGCATCCCGTTCCCACGCCACATCGTCCGTATTCTTGTAACGAGAATATGGGAAATTTAGTGGTGGCTGCACAGCTTTACCCTCCATATGTGCAAGAATGGTGCGGCCAATTGCTTCGCCTAATCCCACAGGCACAGCATTACCTATCTGGCGATACTGGTCTATCAGCGAGCCGCAGACTTCCCAGTCGTCAGGAAATTGTTGGATTCGCTTATATTCTTGGATGCTTAATGGGCGGTGCTCTTCGGGGTGGCAAATATCAGTTGCGGGCATCGCTGGATGCGTAACCAGAGTGCAGCTTGGCTTATCCCATGCGAGGCGTCGCAAGAATCCTGTTTTGCCACCGCCGGAATAGTAAGACTTACCGAGCGCCTGCTTCTGCAATTCGGTGGGTAGGTGCTTCCAGTATTGGCCGCTCTTAAGCATGCGGTAGTAAACCAAACGATTTTCCGGGAAATCTATGTGCCTTGCTTGGCTGACATCAAGATCGCTAATTGCATCTTGCAGTGTGCGCCAGCCTGGCAAGCCCAAGTCTGGGCTATCGGAATGGGTAGGGTTCATATAAGGAACTTTTCTACCATCGCGGCTGCATATCATAACCACACGTTCACGCACCTGCGGCACACCGTAATTAGCTGCGTTATACAGGTTAAAGCTGATGCTATACCCTCCCGCGCGCAGCTGCTGCATAATGTATGCTAGCGCACCGCCCGGTTTCTCGTCCGCCTTTAGAGGCATTTTGTCTTTTCCCCTTTCGGCGTGTGGGCGGTGGTTTAGGGGGGCGGACAGAAGACCGCGCACGTTTTCTATAACTGCGTATTTGGGGCGCAGCGAGAGAATAAGGTCAATGTAGTTTAGGAATACGTTACCACGTGCATCATTAAAGGCTTTCCTACTGCCTGCGGTGGAGAATGCTTGGCAAGGCGGGCCACCAACGATTATATCCACTTCTCCGGCCTTCATGCCTGCATACTCCAGAATCTTCGCTGGGCTATATGCGGCAATATCTCCGATTAGGCCTATATCCGGTCGGTTTGCTAAAATTGTTTGGCGGCATCGCTTGTCTACCTCGCAAGCTAAGGCAATTTCTATTCCGGCCTTCTCTAATCCGAGATCAAGCCCCATAGCACCCGAGAAGAAGGACAAGGCTTTAATACCCGTATGTCCGGCCTTGCTAGGTCTGTCTTGCGGGTTTTCGTGCTCTTGTTTTCGTAGGTATTTATCTACCGAAGCGGGGGCAACTAGCCATGTCTTCCCTACTTGCTGCCCTTCCAATATTTCGTCCCTTAGCAGGGTTCTAATGCGCTGCTCCGAAACACCTAATGTGCTAGCCGCTTCTTTTGCGGAGATAAAGGGTATGTCCATAAATTCGATTCCGAAACAATTTTATATACCACAAACTATAGGCCTATTTTGCTATTAAGAACAAGGCTTATCGGAGCGAATAATTAGCACATAACCAACACTCGTATTAAAACATACCTCGCATATTTGCTGTTGCTCGTGCGCGCGCAGGCGCGCGCGAGGTAGCCTCGGTGGAAATGGGTGGAAACGAGTGGCACAGAAAGTTCGCTACACGGTTCGCCCAGAACGTCGCATTTTACATCCTCCTATAATCGCATCTCTTTTGGGCGACAGACCTGCGGTCTCCGAGGCCGTTGGTCGCATGGTAATGCCCAAAAGAAGAGGAAAACAAAACAGAGTAATAGGATTAAAGCCGGGTAGTCGGGTAGTCGGACTTAAAGAAGCAATATAAACAAACATCCCACCACTTCTTCCTTTTGTTTGGGCAAAAAAGGCGGCGGCAAACCCGGCAACCCGACTGCTATAACCCTATCTCTTTGGGCAGACAGTAGAAAGCAGCAGCCGGGTCGCTAGGCGGGTTAAAAAGGTTCGCGTCCCGGCTTGCCTTCGGGAATATGTCCGATGCTGGCCGCCCAATCGCGCACATCTTCCGGCCACTGCACTTTACGGCTTTTATGCTTCTCCCACTTCTCCCGCGCTTGTGCGAGGGGAGGAAGAATAAAGCCCCGGTGCTGGTCGCCCGCAATCGTGCGCCGCACGTTGCAAGGCTGCTCGTTTTCGTCTTTGGCAGCAATTACGCGCAGTGCGTCTCCAAGCGATTTCTCGTCTTTTGGAGAAAGGCGAGCAGATTCCGCAAGAAAGCGAGTGGGGACGAAAATGTTTTCGCCTTCCACCGAGAACTGGCACGGAGGCTCGCCTTCGCGCAGCATGTTAAACACGGCCATTTCGGGTGCAGGCAGGCTTAAATCCTTCTGCTGCTGCAATGCCCTTGTTTTTGGACGCTTCTCGGCCGACCACTCCCCACTCTCTAGTTTTTGGCGCCAATATGCACCACGAAGCCAGCGAAAAAGAGCGAAAGCACCACCGCTTTTCCATTGCTCCAGAATAGCGGCAAAATACTCCTGCGAATTGTTATTCGCCCCAGCATCTACTTCCAGCACAAAGAAGCGGCGGTCGTCGCCTTCGGCCTGTATTACATGCTCGTCGTTGCTTGCGATAATTAAGCGGAAATACTTGTTGGCCATAAATGCATCCACGCCTTTAGGCTCCACCAGCATTTTGTCGCTCGTAACAAGCGTTTTTAACGCAGCAGCATGGTTCTTGTGCCCGGCAAACGCCTCGTCTGCAAAGACGAAGCTCTTGTCCATCAGGTGCTTGTTAAACTGTCCGGTAAGTTGCTCCGGCCTTGCAAGTACGGCACTGTGCGGCGCAAAGAATTCGGCGACGCAGGTAGCAAACATACTTTTCCCAGAACCCTGTGGCCCACGCAATACCAAGGCAACACGCGCAGTGCGATTTGGGTTTTGTAAGGCATCCGCCAGCCAGCCAAGCAGGTATTGGTACAATTCTTCGTCGCGGCCACACATATTGGTAAACATGTGTTCGAGGAAGAGGTCGCACCAAATTGGCTCGTCGGTAGAATCGTCTGGCATGTCCGGGTATGGCCAGCCACGCCAGAGATTAAGGGTATTCGGTGGCGTATTCTGGCCGGGGAGGAATTCTGCGTAGTCGTAAGAACGTAGCAGCGTACTCTCCAGTAAAGCGTCTGCGAGCTTCTTGCGTTTATGCTCGCCAGTATTAGGATCTACGACAGATGTATAACGCCCAGTCTGGCTATCCTTAAAGGCAGGAAGCGACTGATGCACAAGCTGGCTTTCGTTCCAGTGCATTACAACTGCTTTATTCCCCCAGTGGCGAACCAACGCATAATGGGCGATTTCCTCCTTAAACATACAATAGTCATGTGTTTCGCAACGCCATGCCGCCATACACATAAGATTACGCACCTGTTGCGGGTCTTCGGTGTATAACCCGGTGTTTTTCGGGTTAGCCATTAGCAAGAGAAGCTCGTCCGGCATAAGAGTTCCGGCCAGTTCTTTTACAATCCAAGGCGCATCGTAACCGCCATGTCTAATGCGGGACACCCAGAAGGCATCCAGCTTGCTAAAGATGATTTCTTCTGGGGTTAAGTCGGGCGATACTTCGTTTGCAGTTCCCATCTGTAAGCCCGTGTCCTGCTGCTCGGCAGGCACGGGTTTTTCGTTAGCGTGCGACATCGGTCACCTCCCGATTCGCCAGCATCCATGCGCGAACATCCTCTAAGCGGTAACGGATTGGGCCATTCTTTGCCTTACCCACTTTTACAAACGCTGGGCCAATACGGCGTGCGCGCATGGCCTCCAACGCACGCAAGCTAAAGCCAATAAGCTGCGCGGTTTGCCGTGGGGTAAGATATTCTGGGGTTACAGTGTCTGGCTTCTGCATCTGCGTTTGCAGTTGCGAAGCAACATGTGCGCCTACCTCTTGGGCGAACGCACGTAAAGAAGGATTAGTTTCGTGTGTCATAGTTCTATCCACTAAAAGCGATCGCTTGCAACACGATCGGTTTAGTGGCGAACTACTCCAGCCCCATCGGCTGGCTTAAAGCTAGACGTAACCTATCGGGAGATGGCTCCCAGTTTACGCTGCTGCTGGTTTCGTTCCACCTTTGCGAGGTGTCTCTGCGTGCCGAGGATACCCAGCTTCCTCCACGCAGTAATAAAGCCTACGTTCCTTATAGCGCATCCCTCGTTACTCGGCAACCACTTCCTGCCCTGCGTTGCAGATTTGGAGAATGGCGGCGGTCATAACGTTCTGGGTGGCGACGAGTTTATCGAAGAGGGCTTTCTCGTGGATATATACCCCGTCGATGCCTTGCACTTTGTGGTCGAGCAACAGCCGTGCCTCGATTTTGTCGATGCAGGTGCGCTGTGCGATGGTGCGGTAGGTGTGGCGCAAAATATGCCCCGTTTCGCTGGGGAGGGTTTTCTCTTTCCATACCTGCGTTACGATAATGCCGCGTGTTTTGGTGCTGCGGGTGGGGAACAACCACTCCGTTCCGGGATAAAGCAAATCGCCCTTGGCAATAATGCGCTCTACCAGCTTTACCATATAATCCGAGAGGGGGAGGTCGAAGGAGCGTCCCGACTTCATGCGCGGGATAGAAATAGCCTTCTCCTTTAAGTTTACCCACTCCCGCCGCAGCGACACGAGCGTTCCGGGACGAAGCCCAGAGAGAATGCCCAGCGTGTGCATGTCGCGGCGAATAGGGTTAGAAATATCCTGCACCTTCGCCCACCATTCGGGCAGCTCGTCCATCATCAGCACCTTACCTGCGCGGCGTTCCTTGTTAAACGTCACGGCGGCGATAGGGTTGGGTGGCAGGGAGTCGGGATCGTCCATTACCTTTAGCGCGAAATTGTAGCAGGCGCGGAAATCGCGGAAGGCTTGGTTGGCAACCGTAACCCCGTGGTCTTTGGTAACGCGCTTATGCTCCTCCCGTGCGAAGCTGCGTTTAATCTCGTTTATCGGCGTATCCTTCCACTTGGGCAGGTAGCGGTTTAACCGTGCGTCCATATCCGCAATAGTGCGCTCGCTACGGTCACGGGTACGCATATCCTCGGCGTATTCCTTATAGAGCCGTGCGACTGTCCATGTTGCCGCCTGCTCTTTGGGCTTGGCGTTGGGGTCGATACCGCGCTTAATCTGCGTCAGCATTTCCTCGGCACGGATACGCGCCTCGTCGAGAGTCATATCATCAGTAGTGCCCAAGGTAAGGCGTACCGTCTTTACCAGCTTACGGCGGCCACGCTGGCCTGCCCATAAATCACGCTGAATTTTATAGGACTTGCTGCACTTGTTTACGACGAGCATCAAGCCCGTTACTTTCGTGTCGCGGATTACTGCGAGTTGTTCCTTGTATTGCACCTTCTGCACGAAGGCTTCTGTCAGCCGTACTGGCGCTTGTTTGCTCATAAATTCCCCATCTGTTTAGCGAACCGTGTATTAACCTCTTGCGAACCGTCTGCGAACCGTTCAACGCGAGGGTTGTCGCGGGACAACGAGGGGAATCATTCCCAATAAGCCATTGCTCGACAATCAATTTCTGCTAAGTAGAGGGGACTAGCGTGGAGTGCTGGTTCGCATTCCTAAACGCTAGGTCGGAGGTTCGAATCCTCTCGGTCCCACCAGTTTTAAGAAACGAATGTTCTTCATTTTCCCGGCGTTCTGGAAAACTTACGCGCGTGAGTAAGAGAATGGTTCTCTCAATTCTGAGTGAAAAGGAGAGTGCCATGCCAAAGAAAACGCCGTGGGAGAAGCCAGCGCCGAAAGATGCGCACCATACGCATCTGACGGAGGCGGAAAAGCGGGAAGCCAGGGAGCGCGCCGAGGAAGCTGGAAGGCCTTATCCGAATCTGGTGGATAATATGGCGGGGGCTCGCAAGCACGAGGACGCCGAGTAGGCCAGCGCCTCGCATTCCATGGATGGAGACAAAGAAAAAGCCGCCATGACGGCAGCTTTTTCCCATGTGGGTGTGAGGGACTGCTTTACGACGCCGCCATCCACCCGGCGCTCGCTGCTGCTGCGGCAGAAAGCGTGGCCGCAAGCAGCGTCCACCAGCTGGCGGCGATGGCGTTTTTGCGGGTGTGTTCGGCGGTGACGATGGCCTTGCGGCGCAGGGTCTCGTAGCGGCGCGTGACTTCCGTGGAGACGGTCTCCAGCGACGAGGAGACCGAGTCGCGCACGCCGATGATGCGGTCGGCCACGTCCTCGGCCTGCGCTTCGGAGAGGCGCGGGTTGGCGCGCAGCAGGGCAATCAGCGAGTCGCGGTCCATCATGGCGAGGCGGCGCTTCAGGATGCCGGGCGCATGGGCCGGGTCCTCGAACATCTCGCGCACCTCGGCTTTCAGCTCGGCATAGTTCAGCTCCGGGCGGCCCAGATCGTTGAAGAAGCTCTCCAGCCGTCCGTCGATGCCCTGCGGCATGGCGCGCAGGCGGTCGCGGGTGGAAGGCGAGCTGCTGTCGCTGCCGGTGGCACCGTGCTGGGCGCGCAGCATGCCGAAGACGCGGTCCATCACGTTCAGCGCCTGATCAGCCTTCTGCTCGTCCATGCTCGGATGGGTGGCGATGAGGGCGCGCAGCGTGTCGCGGTCGAACATATTGAGGCGGCGCGTCAGCACGCCGGGGGCGGCGTTCGGGTCATGCAGGATGCGCTCGAGGTCGGCCTTCAGGGTTTCCGGGTCAAGTTCCTCGCGGCCGGTCTGGCGCAGATACTCGGCGACGCTCTCGCGGGCGGCGCGGGCATCCTCGTCGGCCATCGGAGCGAAGCGGTCGCCCATCGCCAGTGCCTGATCAGCGCGCGCGTTGCCGGCATTCTCCCGGGCGACGCGTACGGCCTCGCGGGTGGCGTCCTGCAGCTTGGCGGCGTTCTCGCGGGTGAAGTACTTGCTGTTCTTCTTGATGTGCAGGTCCAGTACGCGCACGAGCTGGCCTTCCTCCATCACGCTGCGCTCCTCCACCTCGATCTGGTTGATGAGGCGGGCGAGTTCGCGCGTGATGCGCTTGTAGTCCATGGGTTTGGGCTCCATGCGGGAGAGGTAGTTCTCCAGGCTGCGATCAAGGTTGGTCTTGCGCATCAGGCGGTCGACTTCCTCATAGATGCCGCGCACGGTGCGGCGGGCGTTGAGCTCCGCCTGCTTCTCCGGGCTGTGGCTGATGACGCGGCTGAGGCCCCCGAACGCGCCGCGCACCCCGGCCAGCGCCGAATTGAGCAGCCCGCCGATGAGGGAGGAAATGCTCTTGATTTCCAGATACAGCATGGTCATGAAGAAGGCCGCCCAGATGACGAGGCCGAGAATGAGGCCGTTCAGCGCGTCAGCGGAGAGGCTCAGCTGCACCGCCAGCCACGTCGCGGCGAACAGCGCCAGGCTGGTGCTGATGACCGCCCACAGGCCGAGGCCGGAGGTGATCTTCATGCCGGGGGTGGCGTGGTCTTCTTCAAGGTCAGAGGCGCTGTTGCCGATCTCGTCGAAGGACGGCACGCCGGCGGTAGCGGCGGAGCGCTTGGCGGCCGGTTCCTCGAGGTTCGGCGTCATGGACAGGCCGAGCGCGACGGAGAGGGTGGTCAGCAGCAGCTGGATGCCATAGGCGAGGATGACCCCGGCGATGAGCGCGAGGAAGAAGCTCGGCGTGAAGGACGTTGCCGTCACCACCGCGTCATCTGCGATCACCTGCGCCGAGGCGGGGGCCGCCATCGCCGTTCCAAGAATTGCACCGACTGCACGCATACATCCCTCCATGAATTTTCCGCACAAAAATTAGGGAAATCCGCGTGGTGGCGCGATGGGGCGGCGGGCCTGAAAAATTCAGCTTGCCGTAAAGCGAAAGGGCTTCTTGGCACCCCCTCTTGACGGAAAAATGACGCGTTCCTACATTTATTCATGCAGGCAGCCTTCGGGGGTTTGCATAAGTAAAAACCTTGCTGTTACAGGAGGTTATTATGACGACAGCACTTTCTCTGACGCCTCTTTTCCGTCAATCGGTCGGCTTTGACCGGTTCAACGATCTGTTCCAGACGCTGCTTTCCGGCGAGGAGCAGGCGACGGGCAATCCCTATCCCCCCTACAACATCGAAAAGCGCGGTGAGGATACGTATGGTATCACCATGGCGCTGGCCGGGTTCTCCGAGAAGGACCTGACCATCACCGTGCAGAATGACCGGCTGATGGTCGCTGGCCGCATCGAGGAAAAGCGCGAGGAAGGCGTGGAATATTTGCATCGCGGTATCGCCACGCGGGCCTTCGAGCGCACCTTCCGCCTCGCCGATCACCTCAAAGTGGTGGGCGCCGAGCTGAAGGACGGGCTGCTGCGCATCCAGCTGAAGCGCGAAGTGCCCGAAGAAGCCAAGCCGCGCATGATTCCGATTAACGGCGTCACCGCCCAGACCATCGAGGGCAAGGCGAAGAAATAACGCACACGCGTTAGCAAGCGAAGCCGGGGAGCGGGTGACTGCTCCCCGGTTTTTTGTTTGGGGGAAACCCCCTCCCCTGTTTACGGGGGAGGGCTGGGGTGGGGGCAGGGCGCTTCGGTTGGCTTGAGCGCAAGTGGCATCCCCCCTCCCAACCTCCCCGCGTAAACAGGGGGAGGAACAGGGCCGGTGCTTACTTCACCACAAACCGAACCGGCCCGCTTTTCTTCACATCCCCATCCGGTGACCAGAAAAACGCCGTCAGTTCATATTTCCCGCGCGCGACGGGCCAGAGATAGGTGGCCTTGTCCGTGCGGGCGACCTGCTGGCCATTGAGGAACCATTCCACCTCGCCGCCTTCCGGCAGGCCGCCCACTTCCCAGCGGAAGGCCTGCAATTCGCTGGGAATGCGGGGATCATACGCCATCTGCAGATTCTGCGTCGGGCGGAGGATGCCCGGCGTTACGGGCGGGGCATAGGCGACGGCGTCCGGCATCTGGCCGGGGAGGAAATACTCGGTGCGCGCGGTGCAGCCCTGCTGCGACTGTCCGGCGGCGGGCAGGCAGACTTCCTGCGCGAGCAGGTGGCGATCCAGCGGCAACGGGCGGGTGCGCTGGCCGCGCGTGAGTTCAGCGAAGATGGCGCGCAGGGCGAGCGACGGCCCGGTGGAGCCGGTGACGCCGTCGGTCGGCGTCTGGTCGAGATTGCCCATCCAGAGGCCGACCACGTAGCGGTAATTATAACCGACCGCCCAGGCGTCGCGGTAATCGGTGGAGGTGCCGGTCTTGGCGGCGGTCTGCACAGGGAGGTTCAGCACGCTGCTGGCCCCGAACTCCAACTGCCGCGCATAGGGGTCGGAGAGGATATGGCCGATCAGCGAGGCGGCGGGGGCCGAGATGACCGGCGTGGGGGTGACGGCATGGGCGTCCATGGTCAGGCGGAGCGGGCGGAACTGCCCGCCCTGCGCCAGCGCCGCGTAGCCCTGCACCAGTTCTTTCAGCGTCACCTCGCCATTGCCGAGCGCGAGGCCGACATCGTAGCGGCGGCTGTCATCGCCGAGGCTCGCAAAGCCGAGCTGGTGCAGCCGCTTCAGATAGTCCGCCACGCCGACATAATTCACCGTGCGCACCGCCGGTGTGTTGAGCGAGTTGGCCAGCGCCTCGCGCAGGGAGACGGGGCCGTAATAATGGCGGCTGTAATTGCGGAAAGCATGCAGGCCCGCACCCACCGCATCCTGCAGCGGCGCATCCTCGATGAGCGTGGCGGCGGTCCAGCCTTTCTCGAGCGCGGTGGCATAAAGAAAGGGTTTGAGCGCCGAGCCGGGCTGGCGCGGGGTGATGACGGGGTCGATGGCGCGGCTGGGGGTGCTGGCGTCTCCGGCCACGACCCAGGCCAGCACCTCGCCGGTGCGGTGATCGGCCACCATTGCCGCAGCGTTATGCACCTGCTTGGGAGCCAGCGCCTTCAGCCGCTCGTTCAGCAGCGATCGCACCTTGGCCTGCAGCCCGGCATCGAGCGTGCTGCGGATGCGCTCCGCCCCGCTGCCATGCAGGCGCACATACTGCACGAAATGCGACGCATCGAGCGGCGGGGTGGGGGCTTCCAAGGCGAATGCCTGTTCTGCGAGCCGTGCATGCTCTTCCGCATTGAGCAGGCCGCGTTCCTGCATGGCATCGGCGAGGCGGGTGATGGCGGCGTTCAGCCGGTCGCCGCCTTTCTTCTGCCACGGGTCGAGCGCGGAGGGGGCGCGCACCAGCACGGCGAGCGCCAGCATTTCCTTGCGGTTGAGCGTGTCGAGGTTGCGGTTGAAATAGCCGCGCGCCGCCTGCACCACGCCGCGCCAGTTGCGCGCATAAGGCACCTGATTGAGGTAAAATTCCAGAATATCCGGCTTAGTGAGCTGGGCCTCCAGCTGCTGCGCTTCCCAGCCCTCCAGCCAGCGTGACCAGAGCGTGCGCGGGCGCGGATGCAGCATGCGCACCACCTGCTCCGAGAGCGTGCTGGCACCGCGCACTGTACGCCCCTGCCGCAGGTTCGCCCAGAGCGCACCAAACCGCGCCTGCCAGTCGATGCCGCCATGTTCCTGAAAGCGGCGGTCCTCGGCGACGAGAAAGGCCTGCTGCAGGAATTCCGGCATCTCATGCAGGGCGCGCACGTCGTAGAGGTTCCAGCGGTTCTGGTAGGTCACGTTGAGCGGCGTGCCGTGGCGGTCGAGCACCTGCACGCGGTGCATGTCGGAAGCGAGCGCCCGGTAGTCCGGCATCACCGGCCGCATGTTCCACCACGTCACGCCCGCCAGCAGCAGCGGCGCCACCAGCGCGGTGAGGAGAACGGCCCGGAGGCTACTTCGCATCGCCGACCTTCAGCTGACCCGACGGGGTCTTGCCGAAGATGTCGGGGTCATACATTTCCTCGGCCATGGAGGGCAGCAGGCTGAACTCACCCTCGGCAATCACCTGCGCCGTGTAGGAGAGGTGGTAATTCCCTGCGGGGAGGTAATCGGCATAGAAGCGGGCCGCGTCGTGGCGAAGCTCCTGATGGTAGAAGCTCCAGCGCGAAGCCTCGTAGCCCACCCAGTCGTTGAACTTGAAGAACCAGCTATTGTCCGAGCGCACGTAATCACCTTTGGCGGCATCGACCACGGAGTCTGTGGCGAGGTCGCGGTTCACTGGCTCCAGGCCGCCGGGGACGGGGTCATCGACCACCACATAGGTACGGGCGCTGGGCAGGGAAATATAGAGGTCCACCAGCACCAGTTCGCCGCGCTTGACGGCGAAGGGCGAGTCCAGCCTCACCCATTTGCCGTCACGCTCCACCGAGTATTCGCGGTGCAGCTCGATGCCTGCATTGACGGGCTGGTCAGCCTCGCCGGTCGGGGCGAAGGAGAGGCGCGTGCTGTAATAGAGGCGGCCCGTGCCTTCGCGCTCCAGCGTCACCGTGGCGGTGCGGCCGGGGTCCGTAGCGGTGACCGGGCGGCGCAGGGTAACGGAGGGGTTGCGCACGTCATCAAACGTGGTCTCGCCCATCGGCTCTTCATCCAGTTTTGCGGCAACCTGCATGGCCGGTTTCTCGGCCTCGTAGATCTTACTGTAGGTGAGCAGTGCGTTCATGCAGAAGAGGTTCTCCTGCGTGTTCTCCCAATGATCCCGCGTGCCGCGCGACTGGGTGATGCTGCGCACGAGGCGGAAGGGCATGTCGCCCACCACGCTCGCGCCTTCCGGCGTTTCGCCGTAAAGCGTGAGCGCTTCCAGGATGGCGCAGTTCTCGCGCAGCGGGCTGGCGAGCAGGCGCTTGTAGCTGTCATCCAGCGTCTCGTTGAAGGTGACTTTGCCGCCGGACTGGTTGGCGTGGCTGAGGATGTCATCCACCACCTTGCGCGTCCCGGCTGGCGAAGCCTTCAGCTTCACGGCAGCGAGCAGGTAATGCGTCTTGCCGAACAGGCTCATCTGCGGCACGTGCGAGGTGTAGCGCTCCAGATCGGCGAGGGTCACCTTGCCCTGATCGGCCAGTGCTGCCAGCGCCACGGCCCGCACGGTGGAGGCCATGCCGGGGTCGTAATAGCTCGGCGCCACGTCCTGTTTCAGGAAGCGCTGCAGGTAGGCTTGCAGGCTTTGCTCCACCGTTTCCGGCACGGTCTGGCCCATAGTGCGCAGCCAGTTGAAGCCAAGCGCGGTGTACGCGCTGAGGTAGGGATCGACATACTCATCATCGGCGCGGAAGAAGGTCATCCCTCCGCTGGGCGCCTGGAAGCTGGCGGCGCTGGCCAGCGTCTTTGCCGGAAGCCCGGCGGCATCCGCCCAGACCAGTTTTTCCGGCAGGTAGGATTCCAGCGCCGTGAAATGGCCCGCCGCGATGGCCTTGGTGAGCTGCTGCTCCCAGCAGATATAGGGATAATCGCGGATATACTCGAAGGCCCCGGCGATGTTGCCGATGACGCTCGGCGACAGCACCACGCTGACATCGCCCACATCCGTTTTCATCTCCTTCGGAAAGGCAATGCGGTCGCTGACACTGTTCTCCGTGGTGGTGCCGTAGGTAGCCGCCGTCTCCAGCGAACGCCATTTTTTCACGGGCAAATGATGGGTCAGGGCGTCACGGTCGGTGGCATCGCCCGCTTCGGCGGTGAAGCTTATGTCGCCTTCCTTCTGCGCACGGACTTCGGGGAGGGCCGCGGCGTCAAGCGGCAGCCAGACGGTCTCGCGCTTGAAGGACTCCAGATGCACGGTGGTATTCAGCGTGCCCGCTTCCTTCACCGAGCCTTCGGCCATCAGGCGCACTTCGATGTCGCGCGGCTTATCGGTGCGGTTCATCACGGAGAAGCCTGCCTTGAAATGGTCGCCTTCCATCACCTGGTTCGGCATGACGGGGCGCAACTCGGTGGGGCGGTTCACTTTGAAATTGCCGTCGCCGAGGCCCATGCGGTCGGTCGGGGTGACGGCCATCGCCAGCACACGCCAGCCGGTGAGGTTGTCCGGCACTTCGAAGGTGACGGTGGCATTGCCGTTCGCATCGACGGGCAGCGAGGGGTTCCAGTAGCTCACGAACTTGAACAGCGAGCGCATGGCGAGGTCCGCTCCGCCATCGCCACCGGGGTTGGTGCCTTTTTTCTCGAACTTCTGGCGGCCGATGAGCTGGGTGATGAGGTTGTAGTTGCGCAAATCCAGGCCGTTCAGGCTGTAGAAGCCGCTGTAGGGGTCGAACTTGCCCTTGCCGCCGATGAGGTCGAGGACGGATTCATCGAGCACGGTGACGGCCAGCTCGATCGGCTCTTTGCTGCCGGGATGTTTCGGCTCGGCATGCAGCGTCAGGGTGACTTTTTCACGGGGGCGGTAGGTGTCCTTGTCGGTGGTGGCGGTGACGGTCATCTCCTTGTAGGGGTCTTTCACCACCATCCCTGCGTAACCCATGCGGAAGGCGGGCTTGCCGAGGTCAACCTCGCCCGGCTTGCCGTAAGCCTTGTCGGCGACGCGCGGGGCCATCACGCTGATCGAGACATAGAAGCCCGGCACGTAATCCGGCTTGATGGGAATCTCGATGATGGGCGTGCTGCCCTCCAGCGTTTGCGTGAAATGGTCGATGACGCCGTAACGCTCGACGGTCACGAGCGCCTGCGCGCCGGGGTAGGGGTTCTTCACGAGGTAGCGCGCGGTATCGCCCACCTTGAGGTCGCTCGCCTGCGGGATGATTTCCAGCGCATTGGTATTGTCGTCATCCCACAGCACGTAGTCGCCGCCGGTGGCCCATAGGCGCAGCTCGGTCTGCTGGGTGCGGCCTTTCGCGTCGGCGACCTTGGCGATGGCGCGGTAGCTGCCTGCCGTGTCGGGGGTAAAGCGGCAAGGCTGCGGCTCAGCGCTGGCCTTCAGCGCGCAGCTGGCGATGGGTTTCCACTCGCTCTCGAACTGGGTGAGGTACGCATTGCCTGC
Organism: Alphaproteobacteria bacterium UBA998; assembly: GCA_002291925.1. Lineage (GTDB taxonomy): Bacteria > Pseudomonadota > Alphaproteobacteria > Rickettsiales > UBA998 > UBA998. Next base: position 14,801 of record DBAY01000045.1, read on the forward strand.
ACCTTTCACACGCGCTGCCTTGCGCTCCAGCTTCTCGATGCTGACGCTGGGGGCGGTGTCGGCCACCGGGGCACCCGCGGCATCGGCTATGGCAACATCAAGCGTGGCTTCCTTGCCGGATTGCAGAATCCAGTCGGCGCTCCGAAGACCCGCGAAGCGGCTCACCCCGGCATAATCGGCCTGCGCGCGGGAGGTGACGTATTTGCCCCGGTCATCCTGCACCGCGCTCTCGACGGTGAGGCGGCCAAACACGATGCTTTGCGGCGTGACGCTGAAGCTAAGCGCATGCTCGCCCTTGTCATTCACTTCGGCTTCGGTCTGATAGACCTGCGCGGTGCGGCTATATTCCGAGTTGCCAGTGTCGAACTGGAAGCCTTGCAGCAATGGCGACTTGGTGCGGAAATCGGTGGCGTCCAGAATGCCGGTAACGCGCAGTGCGGCGTCGGTGTAGGGGCCACCCGCATGCATCAGCGCCTGCGTGGAGACCTCGACTTCCTGCTCCGGCTCGAAGCGGTCGCCATTCAGCTCGGTGGTGACGCGGAAGCGGGCGGGCGTGAAGTCGGAGACCAGCACGGTGAGCGGCGTCGCCTCGAAGCCACGCGCCTTGCCGTCGGCACCTTTCTCGAAACGGCCCTTCAGCTTGAAGCTGTACCAGCCGACCGCGCCCTCTTTCGGTACCGTGAACTGGCCGCTAAGCGCGCCGAAGTCATTAAGTGCGAGCCCTTTGACCTTATGCACCAGCTTCTCGGTGGGGTCGTAGATGCGCAGCGTGTAGGTCTGCTTCGGCGGCAGCACGAGCCGCTTTCCATCGTCTTGGCGGACATAAATCTTAAAATCGATGGTATCGCCGGCGCGGTAGATGCCCTGGGCGGTGGCGCCCCACGCACGCATGTGGCCGTATTTCGTCTCCTCGGACGGGTAGAATTCCTCAATGCCCGCGGCACGGTAACTGCTGATCTGAAAGGAATAGTGGATGGGCAGCATGGCCATCATGTCGCCTTTGCGGGCGGTGAAGAACAGCCGCTCCTCATCGCCGCGCCAGGTGCTGAACAGCAGGTCCGGATCGAGCACGTCCGTGCCCGGCAGCAGGGCAACGCCCTGTGCGTCGGTGACAGCTTCGGCCTTTGGCTTCACGGGCCCTGCAAGCTGTTGCATCATGTCATTGTAGACCATCACCTTGGCGCCCTCGACTGGCTGACCCGTAGCAAAATCCGTCACCCAGACAAGTGACTGGAAATGGCCCAGCTTCACATGCATGGTATAGGGCGTGACCTGCGCGAAGAGGGAGTCCGTGCGCACTGTGCCCGGATCCCACTGGCTGGTCACACCGGGCTCGGTGCTGAGCGTGCCGTAGAGCGCGCCGCTGCGGCCCTGCAGCATCTCGCGGATGCCGAGCGGCACGGCGAACTGCGTATCCAGCACCTGCGGCACGTCGCGGGTGAACTCCTGATTCTCACGGCGCCCGGCGGAGTCAAGGGCGGTGAAGCCGAATTTATAGCGCTGCAGGTTGTTCACCCAGAGCGGCACCTCGCTGTCCACCTCCTGTTCCAGTACGACGGAAGAATAGGGCAATTCGTAGTTCGGACGGCGGTGGTCTGTGGAGAAGCTGAGCTGGATGGCCTCTTCCAGCGGACGGCCGAACTCGTCGGTCAGCTCGGTGGGCGCTTCCTCGCCGAACCAACCCTTGATGCCTGACCATAGGCGTTGGAAGAAGCCTGGCTTTTCCGTGCTGAGCGTGTATGTCTTCGCCGCTTTCAGAAACGAGGGCAGCCAGACGGAATACTCCCGGCCCTTTTCATACTCAGAGCCAAGTTGTGAGTAATCCTCGCCGTCACCCCATGCGTCTGCTTCGGCGTTAATATTGAGCGCAGGCGAAATCGTGAGGAACTTTGCTATCTGTGACCGGAAGAGCGGTGCGCTAAAGACCAGTGATTTTCCTGCCAGCGGGTCACACGCGGCGGCAGGCGCGGCCTCGCCGGGCGCGAAGCGGATCGTGTTGCCCTGATTGTCGCGGCACTGCACGCCCTTGAAGGTAAATTCCGGGAAGGTATCGAGGCTGCGTACCTCGCGCTGCGCCGCGCTCGGCTCCTTGCCGAGGGCGGAGGCCAGGCCCGGCTCCAGTGTGAGCATGTAGGAACGGTCGGCGGCCAGCTCGCGCGTCGGCTCGATCAGCCAGATGCGGCGCGCTTCTTCGCCGTTGACCATGGTGAGCTGCTCATCGCTTGGGCCTTGTACCGGAGTGAACAGGCCCAGCATGCGGTATTCCAGCGTGGCGAGGAAGGACGTGTCCTCGCGCGGCTGTTCGTCGGGCGAGGCCGCGATGCCGACGCGCTGTGGCGTCTGGCCCGGCAGCGCAAAGAACAGATGCCGCTCCAGCGACGACTTCGTCACCGGCTGGTTCAGCGTGATGCGCAAAATGGGTTTGGTCGGCGATTCCCAGCGGCGCAGATAGCTGTAGCGGATGTCCGCGCGCTCGGTAATGAAGCGGTGCGTTACCGGCGCGGCGATGGTTTCGCCATCCTCGGCGGTGATGCCGGGTGCGATGGTCATCTCATAGGCGGTGGAAGGCGCCAGCGCGCTCTTTTCGCTCAGGTTGCAGGCGAGAGCGCTCGTGTTCAGCCAGCGCCATTCGCAGTTGAGGGCCGGGGTGATGGTGATGGGCAGCTCTGGCATCGGGCGCGCCATCTGGCCGACCGGCACCACGGGCCGGTTGAACTGGATGACGATCTGCCGCCCGGATTCGCCCTCCGCCGGAACATCTTCCCCCGACGGGGTGATGCGCTGAATGGTGAGTTCCTTCTGCTGCGCCGCCTGCGCCGAATCGAACGCCGCCGAGGCGGAGTGCACCACGAGTAGCGTCAGGAGTCCCCCGAAGCAGAGGCGGCGGAGCGGCAGGGTAATCGTAGAAAGCATCGGCAATCTCACACGTTGCGGACATCCTATGATTGCCCTCGTTTTTCATCAAACGAGAAGCACCCGGGAAAGCATGCGCGCGCTGGGAAGTCACTCACTGTGTCTTGCCCGCGTCAGCCTATCGTCTTTTGAGCCACAGTCGGCGACCATGGGCGCATGAACATCTTCGCCACCGATGAAGACCCCGTGAAGGCTGCCGAGGCGCTCGACGACAAGCGCATGGTGCGCATGATTCTGGAAAGCTGCCAGATGTTATCCACCGCCGTGCGCCAGCATTGCGAAACGCCCGACCCGCTCGTCTACAAACCCACCCACGTCAACCATCCCTGTACGATCTGGACGCGGGCCTCCGCCGAGAATTACCGCTGGCTGCTCACCTACACGCGCGCCCTTATCGAACGCTACAAGCGCACCTACGCCCGCGACCATAAATGCGAGACGCTGCTGCCCGTGCTCTCGCAATATGCCGCGCTGTTGCCCGATCTCGGCCTGACGCCCTTCGCCAATTGCGCGCGCAGCACCGAGCGCGGCATCGACTACACGCACCTGCCTGTGCATGACGCCTACCGGCAATACCTCAAAGCCCGCTGGAAGCAGGACAAGCGCCGTCCCACCAAGGAAAAACAACCGCTTGAACTAGCGGAGCCTTGAGCCCGCTTGCCTGTACAGGGCGTGGAGAATTGAGGCCAGCTCCTTAATTCTCGGAGGCCTTAACCCATAGGAGGCTTCCATGCGCGCCGTCTGCTGGCATGGGAAGGGCGATGTCCGCGTCGACAACGTGCCCGATCCCGTTATCGAACATCCCCGCGATGCCATTATTCGCATCACCGCCACCTGCATCTGCGGGTCCGATCTCCACCTGTATGACGGCTACATGCCGACCATGAAGCATGGCGACATCATCGGCCATGAACCGATGGGCATCGTCGAGGAAGTGGGTGCGAAGGTCACCAACCTGAAGAAGGGCGACCGCGTGGTGGTGCCGTTCAACCTCGCCTGCGGCAATTGTTTCTTCTGCCAGCGCCGCGAGTTTTCGTTGTGCGACAATTCCAACCGCAATGCCGAGATGGCGCGCAAGATCATGGGCCAGTCACCCTCCGGGCTGCTTGGCTATTCGCACATGCTCGGCGGCTATGCGGGCGGGCAGGCGGAGTATCTGCGCGTGCCCTTCGCCGATGTAGGGCCGCTGAAGATCGACTCCGACCTCACCGACGAGCAGGTGGTGTTCCTCTCCGACATTTTCCCGACCGGCTATATGGCGGCGGAGAATTGCGGCATCGAGCCGGGCGATATGGTGGCGGTGTGGGGCTGCGGGCCGGTCGGACAATTCGCCATCCAGAGCGCGTGGCTCCTCGGCGCGGGCCGCGTGATCGCTATCGACCGCGTGCCGGAGCGCATCGCCATGGCCGAGAAATATGGCCGGGTGGAAACCATCAATTTCACCGAGGACGAAGACGGCGTCTACGATCAGCTCATGGAGATGACCAAGGGCCGCGGCCCGGATCGCTGCATCGATGCAGTGGGCACGGAAGCCCATGCGGGCGGCACGTTCGACGCCATCCTGGACAAGGCCAAGACGCTCACCCTGCTCGGCACCGACCGTCCGCACGTGCTGCGCCAGATGATCCGCTGCTGCCGAAAGGGCGGGACGCTCTCCATTCCCGGCGTTTATGTCGGCTTCGTGGACAAGCTGCCCTTCGGCCCCTCGATGAACAAGGGGCTGACGTGGAAGATGGGCCAGACGCACACGCACCGCTATATGAAGCCGCTGCTGGAGCTGATTGAAAGCGGAAAGATCGACCCCACCTTCGTCATCACCCATCGCGGCACGCTGGAAGACGCCCCGCATTTCTACGAAATCTTCCGCGACAAGAAAAACAACTGCATCAAGTGCGTGTTGAAACCGTAATTCCTCGTCATTGCGAGTGCAGCGAAGCAATCCAGCAGACGGTCTGGATTGCCACGTCGCTGGCGCTCCTCGCAATGACGGATCACAACCCATTGAAGGAGAGAATTCATGTTTGGCAATGACAGCAGCAAACAGCGCGACATCCATGCAGTCGCCCCCATCCCTGAGCGGCTGCGGAAATCGGAGCGCATCGCCATCCTCACCGGGGACAAGGTGGAGGATGTCGAGTTCTTCTACCCCTATTACCGCCTCACCGAGGAAGGCTATCAGGTGGACGTCATCACCCCCGAGGGCGGCACGTTCGTGGGCAAACATGGTATGGGGCTGAATGCATCCAAATCCATCCGCGAGGTACACCCGCAGGATTACGCGCTGCTCTACCTCCCCGGCGGCAAGGCCCCGGAAATTTTGCGTGAGGATGGCGCGGTGATCGCCTTCGTGCGTGCCTTCGCGCAGAGCGGCAAGCCGATTGCCGCCGTCTGTCACGGCCCGCAGATTCTGGTGACCGCCGACCTTGTCCGTGGCCGCACCCTCGCTGCCTACTGGGAAGTCGCCGAAGAAATCGAGCAGGCGGGCGGCACCTTCGCCGATGAAGCGCTGAAAATCGACGGCCAATTCATCACCGCGCGCATCCCCGGCGACCTGCACCGCCACCTGAACGGCGTGCTGAACGTGCTGCAGGGCCGTTACGCATCCGGCGAGGCGGAGGCCCCCAACATGGCCCGCGCCCGTCAGTCCGAGCCCGCCTAAGCCCCCCTTGCATCCGCAGGTGCATTTCGCCGCCGTCTGCGCTATGACACGGCCATGTCCCTGCTGTGCCGTCCGTATGCCCCACTGTTTGTCCTGCCGCTGCTAATACTGGCGGTGTGGGCGCTGAACCTGCAGCCGCGCTGGGATGACGTGGTGAGCGGCCATTTCTATGAGGCCGCGAAATCCGTCACCGATCCGCTGGCGCGCTGGAGCCTGCCGAAATCCGACGAGGCGCTGAACTGGCGGCTGCACAAGCTGCCGCGCCACGCCTTCACAGCCATTGGCATCGCCGCGCTGCTGACGTGGCTGGCGAGTTACCGCGTCCCCGCGCTCCTCTCCCGCCGCCGCATCGCCGCGCTGCTGACGCTGGCAATCATCCTCGTGCCCTCCGCCGTGGCGCTGCTGAAGGAATATAGCGGCCATTACTGCCCCAACCGGCTGGTGCGCTATGGCGGGCTGGCGCCGGATGATTACGCGACGCTGCCCGTTATCCCCGCCTATGCCTCCAAGGCCGACTGCTACCCGGCGGCGCACCCGGCGGCGGGCTGGGCGCTGCTGATTCTGGGCGTGGCGGCCACCACCCGGCGCGGGCGTGTCCTCGGCTATGCGGCGGGCGTGGCGTGCGGCGCGGGCCTCAGCCTGGTGCAGATCGCGCGCGGCGAGCATTTCCTCAGCCATTGCCTCGCCACGGCGCTGATTGCGTGGTGGTTCGCCTGGGCCCTGACGCGGGCGTGGGATGCGAAGCGCCCTATCGCCCATTGACCGCACGTTGAAGGAAATTTACCGACGGGGTGACGGGGAGGCCGGGCGCGGCGGCGGAACGGTCACATTGCTGCAATAGGGAGCACTGCCGTCCCCCGGCGCAACGATAGTGCCATTATTCAACAGGCACGCCATGATTTGTGCAGGCGTTTCCACAGAACTACCGCCGGTTGGAACAGGAGCAGAGGGGGGAGGTGGGTTCGTCATGAATGACTCCTTTGTATCGCGTGAATCTAACAGAGATTCCTTAAAAAATTAATAAACTTATCAATGCTTTTGGTGGTGTATTTCAGGGATCCACATTCCATTGACCCATCATTCAATAATCTATATATAGACTCGCTTGCCACGCCGGGTTTTTCTAGCGTTGCCGCTGAAACCCCTTGCTTCGAGAGCCCCCATGTCCCGCTACCCCGCGCTGATTCGCGTCAATGATGACGCTTCCTATGACGTCACCTTCCCCGACCTGCCCGACGTGAATGCCGCCGGCCCGTCGCTTGATGACGCGCTGGAAGCGGCCGCCGCCGCGCTGCAGATGCATCTGGACAGCGATGCCGAGGCACCGGAGCCCTTCGCCGCCGGTGAGCCGGACGCCACGGGCGCCATGCTCACCCTCATCGACGGGGCGCACCAGAAAGAGGCCGCCAGGCTGGTCGAGGTGACGCTGTCGCTCGACGCACAGCTGATGGCGCGCATCGACGCATTCCGCACCGCGCAGGGCTTTGCCACGCGCGAGATGTTCTTCACCCATGTCGCCCAGAACGCTTTGCAGCGCCCCGCCCGCTCAGGCCGCGACGAGGGCGAGCGCCGCGAGTTCAAGCCGCGCGGCGACCGCCCGCAGCGGGAGGATTTCGCCACGCGCGAGCCGCGTGCCTCCACGCAGTTCTTCCGTGACGGCGACAAGAAACGCGGCGGCAGCTTCAAGCCCCGCCGCGACGATGACGCGCCGCGCAATCCGCGCCGCACCCGCCCGGAAGAAGGCAGCTTCGAGGAACGTCCGAAGCGCGCCTACCGCCCGCGCGACGAGGAATCCTCCGACCGTCCCCGCCGCGAGTACAAACCCCGCGACGCGCGCGGCGGGGACCGTCCCTCGCGCCCCTACACGCCGCGGGGCGATGCCGAGGGCGGTGATCGCCCGCGTCGCCCCTACACCCCGCGCAGCGAGGAAGGCGGCGAGCGTCCCCGCAAACCTTTTAGCGATCGCAAGTCCTTCGGCGACAAGAAACCCTACGGCAAACCCGGCGGCTTCGGCGGCAAGGGCGGTGGTTCCAAGGGCGGAATGGGCTTCCGGAAGGGGCCGCGAGGGTAGAGGGAGTCATCCCTCCGTCATTCCCCGAGTTTGCTTCAGCAAACTCTAGGGGAATCCAGCGCAAGACATACAGCCACTGGGCGCGACCAGCGCCCACTGGATTGCCCTAGAGCTCGCCTGCGGCGACCTCGGGCAATGACAGTGTTTCCTGTATTGCAGCCTGCTCCGGCCTCTTGGCCTCCGCAATGAGCCTGACGTCCCCAGCGACTAAAGGACGCGGTCTTCCTGACCGCGCTTCTTGTGCCCACGCTGCGTCCTACTCGTCATTCCCGCGAAGGCGGGAATCCAAAAGTTACCTGCGCGAGATTCCCGCTTTCGCGGGAATGACATAGTTAGCTGTATACTAAGTTTTCGGCATTGTCCCATTAA
>DBAY01000039.1 GCA_002291925.1 Alphaproteobacteria bacterium UBA998
TATCTTAATGGAACAATGCCAATAATTGAGAAAGCCTCAGCGTTTCCTGAATTTCTTGCCGTTCGACCGGATTGGCTTGGCGCAGCAGTTCTTCGGCTTGCTGCCTTAATTCTTGTGTCCGGTCTCGTACAGCGCAGGCGCTGCCCATGTTTTGATCAAGGTTGAGGAGCCCGATGAGCGGCAAGGAATTAACCCCACCCCTTTGCAAGGCTGCGACTATTTCCTGCTGCTCAAGCACGCGATTGCCGTTAACATCCGGATTGGCAAACAAGGCTGGGCGTTCACTCATAAATCTCTCCACTGAAAACTGATGGTGAAATGATAAGCGATTTACATGACGGTTTTGTGAAGACTGAAAGGCGGGGCCACCCGTGCCTCGCCCAAACGCTTGCCAAGCGCCAAAATATCCACTAGAACCTGCCACCTTATGAAAAATCCTGCGAAATTCATGCGCGAAGTGCGCCAGGAAGCGGGCCGCGTGACGTGGCCAACCCGGCGCGAAACCACGGTTTCCACTCTCATGGTAGTGGTGCTGGTAATTGTGGCCTCGCTGTTCTTCCTGCTGGTGGATAGCGTGCTTTCGTGGGGCGTGACAAAGATTTTGGGTATTGGAGGATGAGTTCCGTGGCAACCAAATGGTACATCGTGCACGCCTATTCGGGCTTTGAGAAAAAGGTCGCGCAGGCGATCCGCGAAGGCGCGGCGCAGCATGGCATCTCCAACTACTTCGAGGAAGTGGTCGTGCCGACCGAGAACGTGGTGGAAATGCGCCGCGGCAAGAAGGTCGCCGCCGAGCGCCGCTTCTTCCCCGGCTATGTGCTGGTGAAGATGGAGCTAAACGACGCCTCCTGGCACCTTGTGAAGAACACGCCGAAAGTGGCGGGCTTCCTTGGCGGCGGCGGGCGTCCGCAGCCGATCAGCGAGACCGAGGCGCAGCGCATCTTCCAGCAGGTGGAAGAGGGCATTCAGGAAGCCGCGCGCGGCGTGGTGTTCGAGGTGGGCGAGCAGGTCAAGGTGGTGGACGGCCCGTTCGAGTCCTTCATCGGCGTCATCGAGGAAGTCGACGAAGGCCGCGAGCGGATCAAGGTGTCGGTGACCATTTTCGGTCGCCCGACCCCGGTCGATCTGCAATACTCGCAGGTGGAAAAACTCGCCTGATGATTCCGGGCGCGCTGGCCTGCCACAGGGCGGCGCGGAGAGAAGCGAAAGGCAGGGAAAAATAGAGTTGACAAGCTTTTTTTCTGCTTTATAACTCCGATTCCTTTTAGCCCGGTGATACGCGTACCACGCTGATTCCTTTGTTTCAGCCGCCAGTGTGGGAGCCTGCCGGGTTCGATGAATGAGGCTGAAACGCAAAGTGCAAGGCAATGGCTAAGAAAATCCAGGGCTATGTGAAGCTGCAGATTGCAGCCGGCAAGGCTAACCCTTCGCCGCCCGTTGGTCCCGCGCTGGGCCAGCAAGGCGTCAATATCATGGAATTCTGTAAAGCGTTCAACGCCGCCACGCAGAATGAAGAGCCGGGTACTCCGATTCCGGTGGTGATCACTGTCTACGCGGACCGCAGCTTCACCTTCGTGACCAAGCTGCCGCCGGTGTCGCACTACCTGAAAAAGGCGGTGAAGCTGGAGAAGGGTTCATCGAACCCCGGCAAGGACGCCCCGGTCGGCAAAATCTCGATGGGCCAGATCCGCGAGATTGCCGAGAAGAAAATGAAAGATTTGAACGCCCATTCCATCGAGGGCGCGAGCGCGATGATCCGCGGCTCGGCGCTGGCGATGGGCCTGGAAGTGGTGGAGTAAGCGATGAGCAAGCCCGGCAAGCGTTGGCGCAAAGCCAGTGAAGCGGTTGACAGCGTCAAGCTGTACAACAAGGAAGAGGCCATCAAATTGGTAAAGGCAAATGCCAAGGCCAAATTTGATGAGACCATCGAAGTGGCGCTGAATCTCGGCGTTGATCCCACCCAGTCCGACCAGCAGGTGCGCGGGGTCGTCTCCCTGCCGAACGGCACGGGCAAGACGGTGCGCGTGGCCGTGTTCGCCAAGGGCGACAAGGCGGCGGAAGCGCAAGCGGCCGGTGCTGACATCGTCGGTGCGGAAGACCTCGTGGATGCCATCAACAAAGGCACCATCGATTTCGACCGCTGCATCGCGACCCCGGACATGATGGGTGTCGTCGGCCGCGTCGCCAAGGTGCTGGGCCCGCGTGGCCTGATGCCGAACCCGAAGACCGGCACCGTGACGGCCAACGTCAGCCAAGCGGTCAAGGACGTCAAGGGCGGCCAGATTGAATTCCGCGTCGAGAAGGCAGGCATCGTGCATGCCGGTATCGGCAAGGCGAGCTTCTCCGAGAAGGCCCTCGCCGAGAACCTGGATGCCTTCATGGCGGCGCTGACAAAAGCCAAGCCGTCGGGCGTGAAGGGTAACTTCATCAAGAAAATGTCCGTGTCCTCCACCATGGGCGCCGGGGTCAAGGTTGACCTCGCCTCCCTTACGGCGGCCGCATAAGGGGATAAATCATGGATCGCAACGAGAAACAGGCGCAGATCGAGTTCCTGCAAGGCGTGTTCGGTGAGTCGGCCATCGTGCTGGTCGCCCACAATACCGGCCTTACCGTGGCCCAGATGACCGAGCTGCGCGGCAAGGTGCGTGCGGCGGGTGCGGGCTTCAAGGTGGCCAAGAACCGCCTGGCGAAGATCGCGCTGAAGGGCACGGTTTACGAGCCGATTGCTGACAAATTTAAGGGGCCGACCACGCTCGCCTACTCGACCGACCCGGTCGCGGCGGCGAAAGTGCTGGCCGAGTTTGCGAAGGTGAACGAGAAGTTCGTGCTGCTCGGCGGCGCGTTCGGCACCACGCTGCTCGACAGACAAGGGGTCGAGGCGCTTTCCAAGCTTCCGTCGCTCGACGAGCTGCGCGCCACGATCATCGGCCTCATCAATGCTCCGGCCACCAAGGTCGCCGGGGTGCTTCAGGCTCCAGCCGGCCAGCTGGCACGTGTGTTTGGTGCATATGCATCCAAGGACGCGGCGTAGGGGAAATTTGGGTTAACTTGAGACAACAATAGGGGACTATTATGGCAAACCTTGAACAAATCGTGGATCAGCTCTCGGCGCTGACCGTACTGGAAGCTGCTGAGCTTTCCAAAATGCTGGAAGAGAAGTGGGGCGTTTCCGCTGCTGCTCCGGTCGCTATGGCCATGCCGGCTGCCGGCGCTGGCGCAGGCGCTGCCGCTGAAGAAGTGAAGGACGAATTCACCGTCGTTCTCGCGGCTGCCGGCGACAAGAAAATCGAAGTGATCAAAGAAGTCCGCGCCATCACCGGCCTGGGCCTGAAAGAGGCGAAAGACCTCGTGGAAGGCGCTCCGAAGCCGGTTAAGGAAGGTGTGAACAAGGACGAAGCCGAGAAGATCAAGAAGCAGCTCGAAGGCGCTGGCGCCAAGGTCGAGCTGAAGTAGTCACGGCGACTCGATGCACGCGGGTGTCTTGCGGAAATCGCAAGACACCCGTTCGTGCTTACGCTTTTTGAGGCGAAAAGCCTCTCCCCGTTCCTTGTAACAAGCGCGAACGGCCACATACATAACGTTGTAAGGTAAAGAACCACATGGCAACGACCGCAGCATCCTCCTACAGCTTCACCTCCCGCAAACGTATCCGCAAAAGCTTCGGCAAGATTCGCTCTGCCGCACTCATGCCGAACCTGATCGAAGTTCAGAAGAACTCCTACGATCAGTTTCTGCAGATGGATGTGGCCGCGAAAGACCGCACCAACACCGGTCTGCACGGGGTGATGAAATCCGTGTTTCCGATCAATGATTTCTCGGAAACCTCGACCCTGGAGTATGTCTCCTACACCTTTGATGCGCCGAAATACGACGTGGAAGAGTGCCGCCAGCGTGGCATCAACTTCTCCGCGCCGCTGCGCGTGACGCTGCGCCTGATCGTGTGGATTGTCGACGAGGACACCGGCGCCCGCGAGATCAAGGACATCAAGGAGCAGGACGTCTACATGGGCGACATCCCGCTCATGACCGAGAACGGCACATTCATCATCAACGGCACCGAGCGCGTGATCGTCTCGCAGATGCACCGCTCACCCGGCGTGTTCTTCGACCATGACAAGGGCAAGTCGCATTCCTCGGGCAAGATTCTCTACAGCGCCCGCATCATTCCGTACCGTGGCTCCTGGCTGGATTTCGAATTCGACGCCAAGGACATCGTGTTCGCCCGCATCGACCGCCGCCGCAAACTGCCGGTGACGTCGCTGCTGCGTGCGCTCGACATGGGCAATGAGGAAATCCTCTCCACCTTCTACAAGTTCGAGACCTACAAGCAGCAGAAGAAGGGCTGGTCCGTGCCCTTCTCGCCGGAAGCCTGGCGCGGCATCAAGCTTGATCAGGACATGATCGACGCGAAGACCGGCAAGGTGGTCATCGAGGCGGGTCAGAAGATCACCCCGCGCATGGCCAAGAAGCTGAAAGAGGACGGCCTCTCCGAGCTGCTGGTGGCGCGTGAGAAGCTGATTGGCAAATACGCGGCCGTCGACCTCGTGAACATGGAAACCGGCGAAGTGATCGCCGAAGCCGGTCAGGAGCTGGCCAAGGACATGATCGCCCAGATTGAAGAGGCAGGCATCAAGGAACTGCAGCTCCTCGCCATCGACAACGTGCATGTCGGCCCCTACATCCGCAACACGCTGATGGCCGACAAGAACACCACGAAGGAAGATGCGCTGATCGACATCTACCGCGTGATGCGCCCCGGCGAGCCGACCACGCCGGAAGCCGCCGAAGCCTTGTTCAAGTCGCTGTTCTTCGAGCCCGAGCGCTATGACCTCTCCGAGGTGGGCCGCGTGAAGATGAATGCGCGCCTTGGCCTCAACCACCCCGATTCCGTTGGTGTGCTGACCAAGGACGACGTCATCGGCACCGTGCAGCTTCTCGTGCGTCTGAAAGACGGTTACGGCGAGATCGACGACATCGACCATCTCGGCAACCGCCGCGTCCGCTCGGTGGGCGAGCTGATGGAAAACCAGTTCCGCATCGGCCTGCTGCGCATGGAGCGCGGTATCGTCGAGCGCATGAGCTCGGTCGATATCGACACCGTCATGCCGCATGACCTCGTCAACTCCAAGCCGCTGGCCGCCGCCGTGCGCGAGTTCTTCGGCTCGTCGCAGCTCAGCCAGTTCATGGACCAGACGAACCCGCTCTCCGAGATCACCCACAAGCGCCGCCTCTCGGCCCTTGGACCGGGCGGTCTGACCCGCGAGCGCGCGGGCTTCGAGGTGCGCGACGTACACCCGACGCACTATGGCCGTATCTGCCCGATTGAAACCCCGGAAGGACCGAATATCGGTCTCATCAACTCGATGGCGACTTATGCCCGCGTCAACAAGTACGGCTTCATCGAGTCGCCCTACCGCAAGGTGGTGGACGGCAAGGTGACGGACGAGGTGGTCTACCTCTCCGCCATGGAAGAGGGCCGCTACACCATCGCGCAGGCCAACGCCATCGTGGATGCGAAGGGCAAGTTCACCGACGACCTCATCTCCTGCCGCAAGAACGGCGACTTCGTGATGGCGACGCCGGAAGGCATCGACTTCATCGACGTCTCGCCGAAGCAGCTGGTCTCCGTTGCCGCCGCGCTGATTCCGTTCCTCGAGAACGATGACGCGAACCGCGCGCTGATGGGCTCCAACATGCAACGCCAGGCCGTGCCGCTGGTACGCACCGAAGCGCCGCTGGTGGGCACCGGCATGGAAGAGATCGTGGCCCGCGACTCCGGTGTGGCCACCGTGGCCCGCCGTGGCGGCGTGGTTGACCAGGTGGATGCCACCCGCGTGGTGATCCGCGTGGAAGAAGGCAAAGGCACCGATGACGACACGCCGGGCGTGGACATCTACAACCTCGTGAAGTTCCAGCGCTCCAACCAGAATACCTGCCTCAACCAGCGTCCGCTGGTGCGCGTGGGCGACGTGGTGAAGGCGGGTGACATCATCGCTGACGGCCCCTCCACCGAGCTGGGCGAACTGGCGCTGGGCCATAACGTGCTCGTCGCGTTCATGCCTTGGAATGGCTACAACTTCGAGGACTCGATCCTGATTTCCGAGAAGATGGTGGCCGAGGACGTGTTCACCTCCATCCACATCGAGGAATTCGAGGTGATGGCGCGTGATACGAAACTGGGCGCCGAGGAAATCACCCGCGACATCCCGAACGTCGGTGAGGAAGCGCTGCGCAATCTCGACGAAATCGGCGTGGTGCATATCGGTGCGGAACTGAAGCCGGGCGATATTCTCGTCGGCAAGGTCACGCCGAAATCCGAATCGCCGGTGACGCCGGAAGAGAAACTCCTGCGCGCCATCTTCGGCGAGAAGGCGTCTGACGTGCGCGACACCTCGCTGCGTCTGCCGCCGGGCGTTTCCGGGACGGTGGTCGGCGTGAAGATCTTCTCGCGCCGCGGCATTGACAAGGATGAGCGTCATCTCGCCATCGAGAAGGCGGAGATCGAGCGTCTGCGCAAGGACCGCGATGACGAGCGCGCCATTGTCGAGCGCTACATCTACAGCCGCCTCACCGAGCTGCTCTCCGGTCAGGAAGTGGTGAAAGGTCCGAAAGGCCTGAAGGCCAAGACCAAGATCGACGATGTGGCGCTGGCGGAGCTTCCGAAAGGCCTGTGGTGGGAAATCGCCATCAAGGACGAGAAGAAGATGGGCCAGATCGAGAAGCTGAAGACGCAGCTCGACGAAGCCGTCGCCCGCCTCAGCAACCGCTTTGAGGAGAAGGTCGACAAGCTGCAGGCCGGTGACGACCTGCTACCGGGCGTGCTGAAGATGGTCAAGGTGTTCGTCGCGGTGAAGCGCAAGCTGCAGCCGGGCGACAAGATGGCCGGCCGTCACGGCAACAAGGGGGTTATCTCGCGCATCACCCCGGTGGAAGACATGCCGCACCTCGCGGATGGTACCCCGGTGGATATCGTGCTGAACCCGCTCGGCGTACCGTCGCGTATGAACGTCGGTCAGATTCTCGAGACGCACCTAGGCTGGGCCTCCGCAGGCATCGGCAAGCAGGTGCGCGAGACGCTGGAGAAAGCGCAGAAGGACGCCGAGAAGGCGAAGTCGCTGCGTGCCCTGCTGCTCGACATCTACGAGGACAAGGAGCACCAGACCGAGATCAAGCGCATGGACGATGGCGAGATTCTCGAGCTGGCATCCAACCTGAAGAAGGGTCTGCCCTTCGCCACGCCGGTCTTCGACGGAGCGCGCGAAGAGGAGATCGTCAAGTGGCTCGAAAAAGGCGGCCAGGAACGTTCCGGACAGGTGACCCTGTTCGACGGGCGCACCGGCGAGCCGTTCGACCGCAAGGTGACCGTGGGCTACATCTACATGCTGAAGCTCCACCACCTCGTCGACGATAAGATCCACGCCCGCTCGATTGGCCCGTACAGCCTTGTCACCCAGCAGCCGCTGGGCGGTAAGTCGCAGTTCGGTGGCCAGCGCTTCGGGGAGATGGAGTGCTGGGCGCTGCAAGCCTACGGTGCGGCCTACACCCTGCAGGAGATGCTCACCGTCAAGTCCGATGACGTGGCGGGCCGCTCCAAGGTGTACGAGTCCATCGTACGCGGCGACCATTCGTTCGAGTCCGGCATCCCGGAATCCTTCCACGTGATGGTGAAGGAACTCCGGAGCCTTGGCCTCAACGTCGAGCTGAAAGAAAACGAAGCATAAGAAGAGTGGCTAGAGTCTAGAGTTCAGTGGTTAGTGATGACCTGAACTCTAGACTCTAAACTCTAGACTCTAAACTCTCAGGAGCCTATCCAATGAATGAACTGATGCAAGCTTTCGGTGCCGTCCAGCCCGCCAAGCAGTTCGATGAAATCCAGATCTCCATTGCCAGCCCGGAGAAAATCCGCAGCTGGTCGTTCGGCGAAGTGAAGAAGCCGGAGACGATCAACTACCGTACCTTCAAGCCGGAGCGTGACGGCCTGTTCTGCGCGCGCATCTTCGGCCCGATCAAGGATTATGAGTGCCTCTGCGGCAAGTACAAGCGCATGAAGTATCGCGGCATCATCTGCGAGAAGTGCGGCGTGGAAGTCACCACGGCGAAAGTGCGCCGCGAGCGCATGGGCCACATTGAGCTGGCCGCACCGGTGGCGCATATCTGGTTCCTGAAGTCGCTGCCGAGCCGCATTGGCCTTCTGCTCGACATGACGCTGAAGGATCTCGAGCGCATCCTGTACTTCGAAAACTACGTAGTTACCGAGCCGGGCCTGACCCCGTTCAAGATGGGCGAACTGCTCTCCGAAGACCAGTATCATCAGGCGATCGAGCAGTATGGTGAGAGCACCTTCTCCGCCGCCATCGGTGCCGAAGCCATCCAGACCATGCTAAAGGCGCTGGACCTCGAGCAGGAGAAAGCTGACCTGCGCGCCGAGCTGGGCGAAACCACCTCGGAAGCCAAGCGCAAGAAAATCGTGAAGCGCCTGAAGCTCATCGAGTCCTTCCTCGATTCCGGCAACAAGCCGGAGTGGATGATCCTCGACGTGGTGCCGGTGATTCCGCCGGAGCTGCGCCCGCTGGTGCCGCTGGATGGCGGCCGCTTCGCGACCTCCGACCTGAACGATCTGTACCGCCGGGTCATCAACCGTAACAACCGTCTGAAGCGTCTGCTCGAGCTGCGCGCGCCGGACATCATCGTGCGCAACGAGAAGCGCATGCTGCAGGAAGCCGTGGACGCGCTGTTCGATAACGGCCGCCGTGGACGCGTGATTTCGGGCACCAACAAGCGCCCGCTGAAGTCGCTCTCCGACATGCTGAAAGGCAAGCAGGGCCGCTTCCGTCAGAACCTGCTGGGTAAGCGCGTGGATTACTCCGGCCGCTCCGTAATCGTGGTGGGCCCGGAACTGAAACTGCACCAGTGCGGTCTGCCGAAGAAAATGGCGCTCGAGCTGTTCAAGCCGTTCATCTATGCCCGCATGGAAATGATGGGCCAGGCGACCACCATCAAGGCCGCCAAGCGCATGGTGGAAACCGAGCGTCCGGAAGTGTGGGATCACCTCGACGTGGTCATCCGCGAGCATCCGGTGCTCCTCAACCGCGCACCGACGCTGCACCGCCTGGGCATTCAGGCGTTCGAGCCGGTGCTCATCGAGGGCAAGGCCATCCAGCTGCACCCGCTGGTGTGCTCCGCGTTCAACGCCGACTTCGACGGTGACCAGATGGCCGTTCACGTGCCCCTCTCCATCGAGGCACAGCTGGAAGCCCGCGTGCTGATGATGTCCACCAACAACATCCTCTCACCCTCGAACGGCAAGCCGATCATCGTGCCGAGCCAAGACATCGTGCTTGGCCTCTACTACCTGTCGCTCGAGTCCGACGGCGAGGTGGGCGAGGGCATGGCCTTCAAGGACATGGCGGAAATCCGCATGGCGCTGGAGTCCAAGGTCGTCACGCTGCACAGCAAGATCAAGGCGCGCTACATCGGCGTTGATGAGAACAACAAGCGTCAGGTGACCGTGGTCGATGCGACCCCGGGCCGCATGATGATTGCCGACCTGCTGCCGAAGCATCCGAAGCTGGGCTACGAAGTCGTCAACAAGCTGATGACCAAGAAAGAGATCTCGAACCTCATCGATCTCGTTTACCGTCACTGCGGCCAGAAAGAGTCGGTGATCTTCGCCGACCGCATTATGGGCCTCGGCTACACGCAGGCGGCCCGCGCCGGCATCTCCTTCGGCAAGGACGACATGATCGTCCCGAAAGCGAAAGAGAAGCACATCAACGGCACGCTGGACGAAGTGAAGCAGTTCGAGCAGCAATACGCGGACGGCCTGATTACTGCCGGTGAGAAGTACAACAAGGTGATCGACGCCTGGTCGCACTGCACCGAGCGGGTCGCTGAGGACATGATGAAGGAGATCTCCTCCATCGGCACCCAGATGGGCAAGCGCAAGGCCAAGGAAGTGAACTCCATCTTCATGATGGCGCACTCCGGGGCGCGTGGTTCCGCGGCGCAGATCAAGCAGCTTGCCGGGATGCGCGGCCTGATGGCCAAGCCGAGCGGCGAGATCATTGAGACGCCGATTATTTCGAACTTCAAGGAAGGTCTGACCGTCCTTGAATACTTCAACTCTTCGCACGGCGCCCGCAAGGGTCTGGCCGACACGGCGCTGAAGACGGCGAACTCCGGTTACCTGACCCGCCGCCTCGTCGACGTGGCGCAGGACTGCATCATCATCGAGGAAGATTGCGGCACCGAGCAGGGCCTCGTCTCCCGCCCGGTGATCGAAGGCGGCGAGGTGATCGTCGAGCTGCGTGACATAATCCTCGGCCGCACCAGCGCCAAGGACGTGCGCCACCCGGTGAGCGACGAAGTCATCGTGAAGGCCGGTGGCCTGATCGACGAGAAGACCGTCGCCAAGATCGACGAGGCCGGCATCGAGGCGGTGAAGATCCGCTCCGTGCTGACCTGCGAATCGCAAGGCGGCGTCTGCGGCAAGTGCTATGGCCGAGACCTCGCACGCGGCACGCCGGTGAACATGGGTGAGGCCGTGGGCGTCATTGCCGCGCAGTCCATCGGTGAGCCGGGCACGCAGCTTACGATGCGGACGTTCCACATCGGTGGCGCGGCGCAGCGCGGCGCGGAAACCTCGAGCGTCGAAGCGGCGTTTGACGGTGTCGTGTCGCTCTCCAACAAGAACGTGGTGACCGACTCCAAAGGCCGCCAGGTGGTGATGAGCCGTACCTGCGAGCTGATCCTGCGCGACGAGCAGGGCCGTGAGCGGGCACGTCACAAGCTGCCCTACGGTGCGCGTGTGAACGTGAAGGAAGGCGGGCACGCCCGGAAAGGCGAGAAGCTGGCCGAGTGGGATCCGTACACCATTCCCATCATCACGGAGAAGAACGGTATCGCGCATTACCGCGACCTCGTGGAAGGCGTCAGCTTACGCGAAGTCATGGACGAGGCGACCGGTATCTCCAGCAAGGTGATCATCGACTGGCGTCAGCAGACGCGGGGTGCGGACTTGAAACCCCGCATCGCCCTGCGTGACAAGGCCGGTGAACTCATCACGCTCGCCAACGGTCTGGAAGCGCGTTACTTCCTCCCCGTCGACGCCATCCTCAATGTCGAGGACGGCACGGAAGTCTTCGCCGGTGACGTACTGGCCCGTATCCCCCGCGAGTCCTCCAAGACCCGCGACATTACGGGCGGTCTGCCGCGCGTGGCCGAGCTGTTCGAAGCCCGCAAGCCGAAGGACCATGCCATCATCAGCGATGTTGAAGGCACCGTCGAGTTCGGCAAGGACTACAAGAACAAGCGCCGCCTCATCATCAAGCCGAAGGACGAGACGGTCGAGCCGATCGAGTATCTCATTCCTAAGGGCAAGCACATCACCGTGCAGGAGGGTGATCATGTTCAGAAGGGCGACCTGCTGATGGACGGCAACCCGGTGCCGCATGACATTCTGCGCGTCATGGGCGTCGAGGCGCTGGCCAAGTACATGGTGAACGAGGTGCAGTCGGTCTATCGTCTGCAGGGCGTGACCATCAACGACAAGCACATCGAGGTCATCCTCCGCCAGATGCTGCAGAAAGTGGAAATCACCGAACCGGGTGAAACCACTTTCCTCACCGGCGAGCAGGTGGACCGCGACGAATTCGACGAGGTCAATGCCAAGGCGATTGCCGAGGGCCACAAGCCCGCGGCGTGCCAGCCGGTGCTGCAGGGCATCACCAAGGCCTCGCTGCAGACGCGCTCCTTCATCTCCGCCGCCTCCTTCCAGGAGACGACGCGGGTGCTCACCGAGGCGGCCGTGGCCGGCAAGGTGGACCGCCTCAGCGGCCTGAAGGAGAACGTCATCGTCGGCCGCCTCATCCCGGCCGGGACGGGGGCCACGGTGCGCAAGATCAAGAAGATCGCCGCCGAGCGTGACAAGGACATGGAAGCCAAGATTGCCGCTTCCCAACCCGCGGTCACCGACCAATCCGAGGACGTCCCCCGCACGGGCACCGAAGGCTAAGGTCAAACGGCAAAAAAGAACAAAAAAGCCGGGGAATTTCCCCGGCTTTTTTGCTTTGTAACCAAAGGTTCACAATCATCGCGTAGAGTAGTGCGGATGAGTTTTGAACAGGAACAGGTGCTGGGCTATTTCGCGTGGGAGGGTGACCCCTGCCGCATCATCGTGCCGCGCGAGGGCTACAGCTCGCAAGTGGCAGAGATTTATGTCGCCGGGTCTGGCTTCGAACGCATCTCGCTCACCGACCTGATGTGCTATGGCGTGCCCATCGCGGAAGCCGAGTTCAAAGCCCTTGTCATGGAATCCATTGCCCTCGCCAAATCCTCATGACCCAGTTCAAAACCGCCCGGGAATTCGCCAGATACTGGCAGGGCAATAAAAAGATACCCGACCTGACCGAAGGTGCCGAGAAGCGCCAGGACAAGATGATCGGGCTCATGCTCAATGCCGCCACCGCGACAGCGGTAATCAACGCCCTCTATTGGAACAACACAGTGAAAGCGCTGAGCGACCTTATACGTGTACGGAACGGGGTCCTGGTGGATGCTGATGGCAATTCCAGCGGCCTGACTCTCGAGAAATTAGAAGCAGACGTGAATGCGTGTCTCGACAAACCAGCGCGGGAGAGCCGGAAGGCGCTCTACGAACTGGTCATGAATCAGCTTAGTGCCCCGGGGTTGCTCAAGACGCATAGGGAATGGGCAAAGAATAGTGAGTGGGATGACTATGTGCATGCGCGCAATAACTATCATCTAATAAAAAACTATTTCGACAAGCAGGAAGCGCTGGGCCATCCCACTGGGGTTGAGCGACCGGAACGGCCAGAAGACCCCCGGATCAGGAATTACAATGATCGTCTTGGGCAATGGCTGTTCATCAAGGATAGCGGTCCTAAAACGGCGTCCAGCATCGCCAGCAAGATAGAACGCAAAAAAAAGCTTGCAGGCCTCGGCGGGGAGGGGATGCAGTCCCCACGCGGCGCTGATGAAGGCAATGTCGGACAACACATCCCCGCGTACGATATACGCGATATCAACCGCATCATGATCCTGCCGGACGTGCCCGAAACCGCTGATGATTTCTACGAGGTGCTATCTGAGCAGATTCAGAAAAAGGTAGCACATTTACAGGACGGGGTGCCGCACCTTTTCAAAGAAAAATGGAGTGTCAAACCATGGGGGCAGTTTGATCGCATGGCGTACATCGCCTTGCATGCCGAGCATGCGGATGGGAGCCTGAAGCAAGATGACGTCGCGATCGCTGAAATCAAAGTGGTTGGGAAACAGATGGAAAAGGCCGATTCGCTGACAGCTCCGCTCTATGCACTTCACCGCGAATTGGATAATGTGGATCGCTTCTTCCCCAAAGGCAATGCCAGCAAACGAACAGACCCAATGAAGGAACGTGAGGCATTCCGCATGCTTCATAATCAGTGCGCCGCCGCTTTCAAGGCGGTTTGCAAAAAGATTTACGAGAAGCAGACCCCTCCCTATACGTTTCCGCCTCTGCCGAAGGAATTGAACCGTCCTATTGATTTCGAGAATCTACGCCAGCAGCTCAATAGCCTCAGTCAGGAAATCTATATTGACGCTCTCAACGGGGAGCGAAGCATCAATGATTGGGCCCCGGTGTTTCTCGCCACCGCGTATTATCAGGAAGCCGCCGCAGAGGCGAAAAGCGGAGGCTTGAAACCCAAGAAGGAGATTTCGAACACGGGTGTCAATGCTGTACGTATTGAAGAGCGTATACTGCGTAAGGTGGGGGGCGAAGGCGTTTTCGACCATGACAAAATACGCAGGCACGCATTGGAACAATGGCGTAAAGATCAAGGCAAGGAACATCTGAATGCCAATGGCGCTTCTGGCCGCAGAAAACCCGCGCCGATGGGCGGCATTGGTCAATAAGCGTTCCGTATTCTTTTAATCTCCCCTTTTCCATCGACTGCGCTTTACACGCCGCTAACGATTCGCTAACCTTTTCCGCAATTTCCAGTGCGGGGTGAGATCATGGGCGAAACAGTGGAAGCAACGGCGGGACAACCGGGGTTCAAGCGCGCGCATGTCATCATTGTCGGCAATGAAAAAGGCGGCTCGGGCAAAACCACGACCACCATGCACCTTATCATCGCGCTGCTGCGGCTGGGCTTCTCTGTCGGCTCCATCGATATCGACTCCCGCCAGCGCTCGCTGACCCGTTATTTCGAGAATCGCCGCCAGACGGTCGCCAAGCAGGGCGTGCCGCTGCCGATGCCGCACCATATCGTCATTCAGAAAAGCCCGTTCGACTCCGTGGAAGAAGCCAAGGCCGATGAGCGCGACCGCTTCGCCAAAGGGCTGGCGCGCATCTACGGCACCTGCGATTTCGTCGTCATCGACACGCCGGGCAACGACACTTACCTCTCACGGCTGGCGCATTCCTTCGCCCATACGGTCATCACCCCGATCAATGACAGCTTCGTCGATCTCGACGTGCTGGCCTCGGTGGATGGCGAGACGCTCAACATCGTCAAGCCCAGCATCTATGCCGAAATGGTGTGGGAGCAGAAGCTGCAGCGCGCCAAGCGCGACGGCGGCTCGATCGACTGGATTGTCATGCGCAACCGCCTCTCCAACATCGATGCGCGCAACAAGCGCTTCATGACCAAGGTGACGGAAGAACTGGCCCGCCGCATCGGCTTCCGCGTCGCGCCGGGCTTCTCCGAGCGCGTAATTTTCCGCGAGATGTTCCTGCAGGGCCTGACCGTGCTGGACGTGCTGGAGACGGATAACGGCGGCAAACTCTCCATCTCGCACGTGGCGGCGCGTCAGGAAGTACGCAGCCTGTTGCAGGTTTTGAAGATTCCGGCCATCGACCAGCGCATCGAGAAACTGCGCACGGGCGAGGCGGAGGAGGAAGTGAAATCCGCCGCCGAAGCCATGGCCAAGCTGGACACAGACGAGCCGGAGATGGATCCCGCGCCCACCGCCGCGAAGCCCGAGGCTCCGGTGCAGCAGGCCGCGCCTGTCAGCCCGGCTCCCGCTTCGGTGACGGCTGCGGCCCCCGCGCCTGCGCCCACGCCCATGGCAGCGGCAGAGCCGGTGAAGGCCCCGGTCGCTCCCGCGCCGGCAAGCCCGGCCGTGACCGCCGCGCCTCCGGCAGCCCGCATGCCCCAGCCGGCCAGCGTCACCCCGTCCGCCAGCACGGGCACCTCGCCGATTGCTTCCGCGCCGATGCCCTCCACGTCGCCCGCCGCGAGCAAGCCCATCACGCTCGACAGCATCCTGAACGCCCCGCTGCGGCCGGAGCCTGCGGCGGCGGCAGCGCCCGCAAGCGCGGCGCCTGCGCCCAAGCCCGCCATGCCGCCCATGGCCGGTTTTCCGTCCACAGCGACGGCGGCACCGGCAGCGGCGAAATCGCCCACGCTGGCCGCGCCCGCCGCGCCGGCACCGGGCGAGGCGCTCAAGGAGCGGCGGCCGGAAGAAGCGTCGGTTTCCTCCCGCCCGGCCGGTCCGGTGCTGACCCGCATCTTCAACTGATCTGAACTCCGGCGCTGCCATGCGCGCATTGCTGATTGGCATTCTCATCGTCGCCGTGGTGCACTCGCTGCTGACGCTGGGCGCGCGCGTGCCGCCCGAGAAACTGGGTCAGGGCGGGCGTCTGCTGGCCCGGGCGGGCATCCTGCTGGGCCTGTTCATGCCGCGTGTGCGCATGGCGGCGATTTATCTGGCGGCCATGTGGCCGTTCCTGCAGGCCCAGATGGGCGCAAAACCGGCAGGTGAGGCCAAACCGGCTGCCAGCGGAAGGATGAGCGTGGCGGAAGCGCGGGAAATGCTTGGCGTCGGACCGCAGGCCAGCAAGGCGGAGATCACCAAAGCGTGGCGTGATCTGCTGAAGAAGCACCACCCCGATCAGGGCGGCTCGGCGGATTATACGCGCCGGCTGAACGAGGCGCGTAAGGTGCTGCTGGAAAATCTGCGCTAGATGGTTGCGGCGTCCGGCTGTACTTCCAGATTCCAGTGATAGAGATACAGCAGCACCAGCGAAGGGAGCGCGAGCAGACTCGTCAGGACAAGCGCCAGCATCGCTCCGGCGTTACCCGGCAGCAGCATGAGGGGGGCATTGCCCAGCAGGATAGGAAAGCCGCAGAGGAAGAGCGTCACGACAATCTCCGCCTGACGGCCCTGAATGGCTTTTTCCCGGCCCTCGAACGCCTCGTGGAAGCTCAGGCCTGCGTGAAAAATACAGGCGATGGTCGCGAAGATGTAAGGCAGCAGGAACACCATCATCCACACAAAGATGGCGAATGTCGCGCCGGCGATGGCAAGCGTGGAGACAAGCGAATCATTGGCATCGCGCAGCATCAGCAGCAGGATGCCCACGGAAAGGGCGAGGCAGAACAGCAGAAAGCGCAGGAATCCGCGCCAGAAGCCTTTCAGCGAACCGCTGAGCCCTTGCCGGAAAAAGCCCAATTGCATCGCAAGGCTCAGGCGATCGCCACGTGCCAGCGTATCGGTGAGACCCAGCAGGACCACCAGCTCCAGCGAGGCGGCTAGCATAAGCAACCCTATGGCGACTAGGCTGTCCGCCGGGTCCTGCGAGGTGCCGATGGTACTGTTGATGGCGGCTAGATTCTGCACGCCGCCGCCCATCTGCAGCTGGGCATAGATTTCCGCCTGTTGCGTGTGGTTGGTGCCCGCTAGTCCCATGATGGCGTCGTTAAGAAAGCCGCACGCCACCATCGCCGCGCCAAGGATGAGCACATGCCGCAGGGCCAGTTGCCAGCTTTGCTTTAGCAGGGGGAGGTTCACCCAGCGCATATCCTCAACCGAACTGGTGGGCCTCGGTGGAGTCATGCAGCGCCGCCAGCGAGGTGTTGCCGCCGGTGATGGCCTGCGCCACCTCGTCGAAATAGCCCGTGCCGACTTCGCGCTGGTGCTTCACGGCGGTGAAGCCGTCCTTGGCAGCGGCGAATTCTTTCTCCTGCAGCATCACGTAGCCGGTCATGCCGCTTTCGCGGTAGGCCTTGGCCACCTCGAACATCGAGTAATTGAGCGAGTGGAAGCCCGCCAGTGTGATGAACTGGAACTTGTAACCCATTGCACCCAGCTCGCGCTGGAACTTGGCGATGGTGACGTCGTCGAGGTTCTTCTTCCAGTTGAAGGAAGGCGAGCAGTTATAGGCCAGCCATTTGCCGGGATATTGGGCGTGGATGGCCTCGGCGAATCTTTTCGCTTCCTTGAGGTCCGGCGTGGAGGTTTCGCACCAGATGAGGTCGCAGTGCGGCGCATAGGCGAGGCCGCGCGCAATGGCGCAGTCCAGCCCGCCCTTCATGGTGAAGAAGCCCTCGACGGTGCGCTCCTTGGTGACGAAGGGCGCGTCGTATTCGTCGATGTCGCTGGTGATGAGGAAGGCGCCGTTGGCATCGGTGCGGGCCACCAGTACGGTCGGCACGTCGCAGATATCGGCAGCCAGTCGGGCGGCCTGCAGCTTCTGCACCTGCTCCTGCGTTGGCACCAGCACCTTGCCGCCCATATGGCCGCATTTCTTGGCGCTGGCGAGCTGGTCCTCGAAATGCACACCGGCGGCCCCGGCTTCGATCATCGCCTTCATCAACTCAAACGCGTTGAGGTTGCCGCCAAAGCCCGCTTCCGCGTCGGCGACGATGGGCTGCAGGTAATCGACGGAATCATCGCCCTCGGAATGGGCAATCTGGTCGGCGCGCAGCAGGGTGTTGTTGATGCGCTTCACCACGCTCGGCACGGAATCGGCGGGGTAGAGCGACTGGTCGGGATACATCTGTCCGGCGAGGTTGGCATCCGCCGCGACCTGCCAGCCGGAGAGGTAAATGGCCTTCAGCCCGGCCTTCACCTGCTGCATGGCCTGGTTGCCGGTCAGCGCCCCCAGCGCGTTCACGTAGGGCAGCTCGCCCATGTATTTCCAGAGTTTCTCCGACGTCTGGCGGGCGATAGAGTATTCCACATGGATGGTTCCGCGCAGCCGCGCCACGTCCTGTGCGCTGTAATGGCGGGTGACGCCTTCCCAGCGCTTTGAGGTGTTCCATTCCTTTTCAAGGTCTTGCGGATTGCGCATGCGTGAGGACTCCTCCCATGGATGATCTTTGTCGCATTGCAGCATAGTCGCGAAAGGTAAAGAATATCTAAAATGCCACGCGACGTGGCAGAGGGGATTATGACTTGTCCTTCTCCAGCGTGTCGAGGCGGGCTTTCAGGGCCTCGTTTTCCTCACGCGCTTTACGGGCCATGTCGCGCACGACCTCGAATTCCTCGCGGCTGACGAAGTTCATTTTCAGCAGGAATTTCTCCATTTGCGCGGCAATCTGCTGTTCCAGCTCGCGTTTAGCGTCAAAGAAGGTGCCCGCGGCACCGGACATCATCCGCGCCATATCATCAAACAGCTTGCTGTCTTTTTGCATGCAAAACCCCTAATGTAACCACTTCTTTACATATTGGGCCTAGACTGTTCGAAAACAAGTCGCATGGCAAGGAGAGAGACATGCAGACCTACGTAGTGACCGGCGGTGCCGGGTTCATCGGCTCGAACGTGGCGGCGGCGCTCAGCGCGGCGCATCCCGGCGCGCGCGTGGTGGTGTGCGACGTGTTCGGCGCGGACGAAAAATGGCGCAACCTCGCCAAGCACCCGGTGGATGAGATCATCTCCCCCGCCGAGCTGTTCTACTGGCTGGAAATGAACGCCGATTCCATTGAGGCGATCATCCATCTGGGGGCCATTTCCTCCACCACCGAGCGCAATGCCGATCTGCTGCTGGAGAACAACTATACCTTCTCCCGCGTGCTGCGCGCCTGGTGCATCGAGCATGATACGCGCTTCATCTATGCGTCTTCGGCCTCCGTGTACGGCGATGGCAGCCAAGGCTTCAGGGATGATCTCTCCACGGATTACCTCAAGAAGTTGAAGCCGCTCAACACCTATGCGTGGAGCAAATGGCTGTTTGACTGCTTCGTGGCGCGCAGCCTGGAGCGCAATGAAAAGCAGCCGCCGCAATGGGCGGGCCTGCGTTTCTTCAACGTCTACGGCCCGAACGAATATCACAAGGGCGAGCAGCAGAGCGTCGCGGCGCGGATTTTCCCGCACGCCCATGCCCACCGGCCGGTGAAGCTCTTCCACAGCTACCATCCCAATTACAAGGATGGCGGCCAGATGCGCGATTTCATCTATGTGAAGGACTGCGTGGCGGTCATCCAGTGGCTATTGGATAACCCTCAGATTTCCGGCATGTTCAACCTCGGCACCGGCAAGGCGCGCACGTTCGAGGACCTCGCCAAGGCAGTCTTCGCCGCCCTTGGGCACCCACCGCAGATTCATTACATCGACATGCCGGTGGAGATTCGCGACAAGTACCAGTACTTCACCGAGGCCGACATGGCCAAGCTGAAAGCCGCCGGGTACGTCAAGCCGTTCCATTCACTCGAAGACGGCGTGCGCGATTACGTGACGAATTACCTCGCCAAAGAGGATCACTACGTGTGATCGGTTCGCCGTCATCCTGCGAGCCGAAGGCTGCGCAGGATCTCTCTCGTGACGCGAGGAGATTCCGGGCACGCTTCGCGTCCCGGAATGACG
>DBAY01000056.1:0-203 GCA_002291925.1 Alphaproteobacteria bacterium UBA998
CGGCGTCGAGCGCGCGCGGGGCGTGAAGGACCCCGCCCTGATCCAGGCTTTCGTGCGGGCCGCGCGGGGCTGACGCCAGCGCCACCCTTCGCTATCAACCCTTTTCAAGCCAGCGCCGGACACCGAGTTGTGAACAAGCCCCTCACGCGCCCCAACACCTATCGCAGCGGCCCCGACGCGGCCGGCAAGTTCGGCGGCTTCGG
>DBAY01000056.1:562-4910 GCA_002291925.1 Alphaproteobacteria bacterium UBA998
ACGTCGCCGAGACGCTGATGCCCCTCATCCTGGAGGTGGAGCAGGCCTATGCGGCCGCGAAGAGGGACCCCGCCTTCGACGCCGAGTGGCGCCGCCTGCTCACCCATTACGTGGGCCGCCCCAGCCCCCTCTGGTACGCCGGGCGCGTGACGGAGCATCTGCGCGCGAAGTCGGCGCCAGGCATGGGAGCGAAGGTCTATTTCAAGCGCGATGAGCTGAACCACACCGGTGCCCACAAGATCAACGCGGTGCTCGGGCAGATCCTGCTCGCCAAGCGCATGGGCAAGAAGCGCATCATCGCCGAGACGGGCGCGGGCCAGCATGGCGTCGCCACCGCGACCGCCTGCGCGCTGTTCGACCTGCCCTGCACCGTCTTCATGGGCGCGACCGACGTGGCCCGCCAGCAGCCCAACGTGTTCCGCATGAAGCTGCTCGGCGCGGAAGTGAAGGCCGTCGATGCGGGAAACGGCACCCTGAAAGACGCCATGAACGAAGCCATGCGCGACTGGGTAACCAACGTGGATGATACCTATTACCTCATCGGTACCGCCGCAGGTCCCCACCCATTCCCGGAGATGGTGCGTGATTTCCAGTCGGTCATTGGCCGGGAGGTTCGCACCCAGATGCAGGCGGCTGAAGGCCGTCTGCCGGATTCACTGGTCGCCTGTATTGGTGGTGGCTCCAACGCGATTGGCTTATTCCACCCATTCCTCGAGGATGCCTCCGTGGCGATGACGGCCGTGGAAGCCGCGGGCAAGGGCGTGGAAACGGAAGAGCACGCCGCCTCCATTGCCAAAGGCCGCCCCGGCGTGCTGCACGGTGCCATGAGCTATCTGCTGCAGAATACGGACGGGCAGATCACGGAAACCCATTCCATCTCGGCTGGGCTGGATTATCCCGGCATTGGCCCGGAGCATGCGTGGCTGCATGATTCCGGCCGGGTGAATTATGTCTCCGTTACCGATGAGGAAGCGCTGGCCGCCTTCCAGAAACTGGCGCGGACCGAAGGCATCCTCCCCGCGCTGGAGCCAAGCCATGCGCTGGCGCATGTCATGAAAGCCGCCCCCACGCTGCCGAAGGATCACCTGATGGTCATGAACCTCTGCGGACGGGGCGACAAAGATATCTTCACCGTCGCCGCTGCGCTGGGAGTGAAGATATGAGTGAGCGCCTGCGTGCCACGTTCGAGAGCCTGCATGCGCGGGGGGAAACCGCGCTGATCCCGTTTATCATGGCGGGGGATCCGTCTAGCGAAGCCACGGCGGCCATTCTTGATGCGCTGCCCGCTGCAGGGGCGGATATCATCGAGCTGGGTATTCCCTTCTCCGACCCTATGGCCGATGGCCCCTCCATTCAGGCCGCGGGGCTGCGCGCGCTGGAGGCAGGCATGAGCCTGCGCGGCGTGCTGGCGCTGGCGCAGGGCTTTCGCAAGCATCATCCCGGCGTGCCGCTGGTGCTGATGGGCTATTACAACCCGATCTATCAGATGGGGTTGGATGTGTTTGCGGAAAATGCGGCGCTCTCCGGCGTGGATGGCGTCATCATCGTTGACCTGCCCCCCGAAGAGCAACACGAGCTGCATGCACGGCTAAAGGCCAAGCATATCAGCTTCATCCGGCTGATCGCACCGACCACCGGCGAGGCCCGTCTTGAGCGGCTGCTAGAGGATGCGGACGGGTTCGTCTATACCATCGCGGTGAAAGGCATCACCGGCGCAGGCTCCTCTACGGCAGACGCGCTGGGCGAACGTATCGCCACTATCCGCCGCCATACCCGCCTGCCCGTAGTCGCCGGATTCGGCATCAAAACGCCCGAGCAAGCCGCCGCTCTCAAAGGGGTTGCCGACGGTGTGGTCATCGGCTCCGCGCTGGTGGATGCGGTGCATGCGAACGGCGGCGCCGCCCCGGCCGCTGATATCGCCGCCTCTTTCATCCGTGAAATCGCCGACGCGCTGAAGTAGCTTTTACGTGATTGCAAGCCGCGGCCCGCTGGGCCTCACGATGACGGCTCCACACAACGTGTCATTCCCCCGCAGGCTGGAATGACAGGCATTACTTGCCCTTCTTCTCCATCACGTATTGCAGCTTCTTTACCGCCTGCCGCTTCAGGTATTCGGTGGACATGGCTGGATCGCCGACGATGGTTGCTTCAATGCCGGTATATTCATCAATTGCGGTCACGCGCAGATGACGCCCCACGCTGATGAATTCCACAATCACGCCAGAGGTATCGAAGGGCTTTGGCATGGCTTACCCCTCCCCTTCCTCCGCATGTTTGCTGATTCGGAGTGAGAGAATCTGGTTGGCGCGTTTTTCTTCGATGTAGAAGCGGTAGCCAAAGAAGGAAAACTCCGCGCCCTGCTCGGGAATAGCGCGCGCGGCATGAATAATCAGCCCGCCCACGGTGGAGGCGTCCTCATCGGGCAGGCTCCAGTCGAGATGGCGGTTCAGGTCGCGCACGCTGGTGGTGCCGGTGACGCGGTAAACCCCCTCGCCCAGCGCGATGATCTCGGCCCCCACCACGCGGTCATGCTCATCGTCAATTTCGCCGACGATCTCCTCGATGATGTCCTCTAGCGTGATAATGCCCATCAGCACGCCATATTCATCCACCACCACACCAAAATGGCGGCGGCGCAGGCGGAATGCGATGAGCTGCTCGCGCAGGGTCGTGGTTTCAGGAATAAACCATGGCTTGGTCAGTAGACGCTCAATCTGGGCATGGCTCAACCCCGCCTGCCCTTTGGCACCAAGAATTCGCAGCAAATCCTTCACATGCAGAATCCCGATGATGTTATCGGGATTCTCTTTCCAGAACGGCAGGCGGCTATGGGTGGAGCGCGTTACCCGCGCCACAATGTCTTCCACCGGCAAGGCAAAATCGATCATCTCGATATGCTTGCGGTGGATCATCACGTCACTGACATCCAAATCCGCCAGATCAAGAATGCTACCCAGCATGTCGCGCTCATGCTTCACCACATCGCCTTCGCGGTGGTGAAGCTCGATGGTGCCGCGGATGACATCCGCCGCATCCACCTGTGCCGCGGATTCCTCCTGCAGCCGCAAGCCGCGCAGCAAGCCCCGGATGACCCACTGCACCGAGCGCGTGAAAGGGCTGAGCACCGTGATGGCAACCCCAATCGGGCCAGCGACATACAGCGCCACTGTTTCTGCATGGCGCAGCGCAATCGTCTTGGGCAGGATTTCTGAGAAAATAATGATGGTCAGCGCGATGATGAACGTCCCAATCGCCAGCGCATAGGATTCCTGGCCGAACACTTCAATCGTCACCGCCGTGGTGAGCGAGGCCGCCACCGTGTTCACCAGATTATTGGCGAGCAGAATGGTGGAAATCATCTCGTCCTTACGCTCGCGCAACGCTTCCACCTGTTTGGCGCGGCGGTTGCCTTCGGTCACCAGCTTGTAAATACGGGCGCGCGAAAGGGCGGTCAGCGCGGTCTCGGACCCTGAAAAAAAGAACGAGATCAGCAACAGCACCACAATGGCGCCGACTTCGAGCATCCAGGTGGATTCGATCATGCCGTAAACTCCGCAAACGTCGCGGCGGCTTCCTCTTCACGGACATCACGGCTGATGAAAGCCCCGCCGATGCCGCGCAGGAGGATGAAGGTCAGCTGGCCGTCCTGCACTTTTTTATCCTGCCGGCAGTAGCCCGCGAGCGTCAGCGGATCAAAGCGCTGCGGAATCTGACAGAGATGCGTGGGCAGCCCAACCTCGGTGAAATGATAACGCAACCGCTGCAATTCCTCCGCCGACGCCAGCCCACGCTGCACGGAGAGATACAGCGCCATCACGCAGCCAAGCGCTACCCCTTCGCCATGGGTGAGCAAATCCGAATAGCCCGTGGCTTTCTCAAGGGCATGGCCAAAGGTGTGGCCCAGATTGAGCAGCGCGCGCTGGCCGGATTCCTTTTCATCCGCCGCGACTATACGCGCTTTAGCGGCGCAGCATGCCTCGATGGCGGCGCGGCGCGCCTCAGCGTCACCATCCAGCATGGCTTTCCCGTGACGCTCCAGCCAGGCAAAAAACTCAGGCTGGTCGATCAGTCCGTATTTCACCACCTCGGCATAGCCGGAGAGCAGCTCGCGGCGGGGCAGCGTGGTCAGGCAGTCCGTATCCGCCAGCACCAGACGGGGCTGATGGAAGCTGCCGATCAGGTTTTTCCCGTGGCGGCTATTCACCGCGGTCTTGCCGCCGACAGAAGAGTCTACCTGTGCCAGCAGGGTCGTGGGCACCTGGATAAAGGGCACCCCGCGCAGCAGGATGCTTGCCGCAAAGCCAACCAGATCCCCGATGACGCCACCGCCCAGCGCCACCAGCGCCGT
>DBAY01000009.1 GCA_002291925.1 Alphaproteobacteria bacterium UBA998
GTGGCGGTGACGGCGGTGGCGGCGGTGGCGATTAAGAGGGTTTCAAACAAAAAGTGAAGTGTTAATTTAAAAAAAATTAGAAAGCTACACAATGTCACATCGCATCATCCTATTCGTGCTTTTGGCTACTGTGTGTATTCCTCCGTCGTTGGCATCGGGAAATCAGTCTCACCGGGATGTCATTCCTGTAGAAACCGATTTTTCCTTGTTGGCTGGTGGGCAAGGTTCTACCTTTCTTTGGGGAGCGGGAGGTGGCGAGGGGGCTGGTGATGGCTCTGGTGATGGTCCAGATGGCCCTGCAGAAGATGGTGGCATGACGCCCTCTTATGGCTATGAGAAAGGTACATTTGATGAAAAAACCCCCTACACCAATCCAGAAGCGCTCTGTGCTGAAAGTGACCAGCTGACGCGTGATGTGAAGGTGATCGATACCCCTGCCTATTCATGGAAGGAACTGGTTCCTACCGAATGGTACCGGGCCTCGCCGGATGACATTACCCGTGAACCCGGTGCCAGGGATGGGATTGAAACCATGACATGGTCGGCCTATCGAAACGGCATCAAGGTGGCGTCAGGCCAGGTGGATTACAGCGTATGGATTTCTGCCCATGGCGGTTATGGACGCGGCGAGGCGCTGATTGAGGTGCCGGGAGGTTTTGATTCCATCGTGGTCTATTCCAACGAGGTAGGTTCGGACGGTAATATTGAGTTCATCCGCGGCGTTGCCGAAGTGCCCAAATTCGTTCTGAAGGGGGTCCGCATTGTTCGCTAAGGCCGAACGCGCTACGTGTGCCCGAATTTTGGTCGCATTAGCGGTTTTTCAAGAGTTATTCTGTACTTACAGTGACAGCTGAACCACGCGCCTTACATTTCATGGACTTGAAAGCGACCTTTCCTTCCTGTGCCCGATGGTACGATCCTTTTGCCGCGGCGATCGCTTCCATCGCTGTGTTTTGCGAATTCGGATTTTCCAGTCTCTCCACCCCGGCGCTCGCACTTCTGGTGATCCTCGCCGCCTTGCTACCGCCTGTCGCGGCCGAATTTCTCTCGCAGCGCGCCCGCTTTGGCACACGCCCCCCGGCAACACTGCGGTCCGTGTGCGAGCAGGTGGCCGTGAAATGGCTGGGCATCTGTGGGGGGGTGGCCCTTATGGTGGTTTATTGGTGGCTCTTTCCCCTTTATGATGGCTTGTATTACCGCGCGTTCTTCCAACTGCTGCCCCAGCTGCTTCCGTGGATTTTGCTGCTCTGCCTCGGGGTTTCGCTCTATACCGAGTGGCGGCTTGGGTCGGAGGAGGACCAGAATCGGCAGCTGGGCCTTTTGGTACTGGGTCGCTGGCGTGAAATACATTTGCCCATCCTGAAAACCGCGTTTCTTGCGCTTCTGGTGCGGGCGATTTTTCTTCCCATGAATTTTGCTGCTCTAATCAACGGTCTCACCTGGCTGCGTGAATTTCACTGGCAGCTCCACCAACTCAACTTTGCCGAGCTGCATTATCTTGGAATGAAAATTTTCTGGACGCTGCTGATCGCGGCCATCGTTCCCGGGTATCTTTTCTCGTCCCGGCTGCTAGGCACCTCCGTGCGCCGGGCAGATGCCAGCTGGCTGGGCTGGATCATGACCATGGTCTGCTATCCGCCTCTGCTGGCCGGAGTGTTGGGGCAATGGTTCAAGTATAACGCCAAACTGTATGACCAGTATTTCATGCGCCCATGGGTGGAGCTGACGCAGGACATACCCATGGCCATGCTGATGGTGGGTCTCATCATCCTTTTGACTGAAATCGTGCACTGGTGGGGCGAAGCGATCCTTGGCATCCGCGCGTCCAATCTTACACATCGCGGCGTCATCACCAACGGGCCGTTCCGTCTTTCACGCCACCCCATCTATGTGGCCAAGTGCATTGGCTGGCTGTTTATCTCCCTGCCATTTGTCATGGGCAGCGACTGGCTGGACTCGTTGCGCCTCACGCTACTATGGGGCGGTGTCTGCGCTATCTTTTTCGGGCGCGCATGGGTAGAGGAGCGGCTGTTTGCTGATGACCCGGTCTACGTGGAGTATGCCTTATGGATAGACAAGCATGGCTGGCTGGCGTGGCTAGGGCGCATTTTCCCGCCCGCGACGTTTGCGTGGAAACTGAAGCGCTGGCAGGCCAACGGCGCCGTCAGTAGAGAAACTGTTCCTTGATGATCCGCTCCTCAAGGTTGTGCTCGGGGTCAAAGAGGAGGGTAAGCGAGATCTTGCGCTGCTCGAAGATGGCGACCGAGACGACGTCGCGGATTTCGGTGAAATCCGCCACGGCGCTCACCGGGCGTTTCTCCGGCTCCAGGATTTCCAGGTTGATGCTGGCATTGTGATGCAGCAGCGCGCCCTTCCAGCGGCGCGGGCGGAACGGCGCCAGCGGCGTGAGGGCGATGAGGTTGGCCGAGAGCGGCACGATGGGCCCGCCCGCCGAGAAGTTATAGGCCGTGCTGCCCGCCGGGGTGGAGACGAGAATGCCGTCGCAGACCAGCTCCTGCAGCCGTGTCACATGGTCGATGGCGACGCGGATTTTGGCCGCCTGCCGGCTTTCGCGGAACAGCGAGACTTCGTTGATGGCCAGCGCCTCCGTCTCGCGCCCGTTCAGGCAGCGTGCATACATGGACAGCGGATAGAGGGTGGATTCGCGTGCATGGGCCAGGCGTTCCTTCAGTTGATCGAGTGAGAAATCGTTCATCAGGAAGCCGACTGTGCCGCAATTCATGCCGTAAATCGGCGTCTTGCGTTCCATGAAGCGGTGCAGCACCTGCAGCATGAAGCCGTCGCCGCCGAGCACGACGATGACGTCCACATTGCCCCGCTGCGCCCGCAGATCCAGCACGCCGTACGCCTGGCGCAGCTGCTCCAGCGCCGCCTGCGCTTTGGGCGTCTCATCCGCAATGCAGCCGATTTTCTCGAAAGCCATACGGCTGTTATAACGGGATTTCCCCCGCCGCGCCAAGGTGAAATGCGGGAAGGAAATCTTAACCTCTGGCTGTTAGGGTAGGGCGCATGTCCGTTCCCCTGCTGACCATCGCCGAGGCCATTCAGAAGGCCGACCGCTCCTACCTCTTTGAGGATTATACGAAGCAGGCGCTCGCCGTACTGCAGGCCTTGAAGGAGCAGGGCTACACCGTAGTGCCCCGCCGCGCCACCGAGGCCATGCTGGAGGCAGGCGAGAAGGCCATCCTGCCGGGCAAGATGCACCCGAAGGATCACGTGCGCTGGGTGTATGATGCCATGGTGGCCAGTGGTGAGAAGGAACGTCCCTCCCAGCGCGCCGAGGCCGAGAAAGCTTAGGGCATAGCGCTTATTCTGGTCTTATGGATGACCGGGGCCCTGCCACTGACTTTTGATTACCGTTTGTTGTAGCACGGTAGAGCGCTGCAGCATGCGGCGTGGTAGCCCAACCCGATTTCCATAGGAGAGACGAATGACCGAGCGCAACATGACGCTTCAGGAAGCCGCCCGCATCATGGGTAGCGACGATTCCACCCCCGAACAGCGCAGCCTGGCGGCCAAGATACTCGGCGCCAAGGGCGGTGCCAACAGCCATGGCGGCGGACGCCCGCGCAAGAACGGGTAAGTTTCGGGTATGTTCTGTCGCCCTGAACGTGTTTCAGGGCCTTTTCGTAATAGATGCTGAAACAAGTTCAGCATGACAAAAATAAGGCTTACCCCGCTGACAGCAAGGCGCGGCCCTTCTTGCCGCATCCCGCCAGCCCGATCTCCCGGTCGGTCAGTTCGACCGGATAATCGCCCGTAAAGCAGGCGTCGCAGAAACGCGGTGCCTGTTTGTCGCGGTGCGCTTCCCCGGCGGCGCGGTAAAGCCCGTCCACCGAGATGAAGGCGAGGCTGTCCACGCCGATGAGGCGGGCCATCTCAGCCACGTCATGGCGTGCGGCCATCAGCTGCTCGCGCTCGGGCGTGTCGACGCCGTAGAAGCAGGAATGGGTGGTCGGCGGGCTGGCGATGCGCATATGCACCTCCGCCGCGCCGCCCTCGCGCACCATGGCGACAATCTTCTTCGAGGTGGTGCCGCGCACGATGGAATCATCCACGAGGATGACGCGCTTGCCTTTCAGGATATTGTCATTGGCGTTGTGCTTCAGCTTGACGCCGAGATGGCGCACTTGGTCGGTTGGCTCGATGAAGGTACGGCCGACATAGTGGTTGCGGATGATGCCGAGCTCGAACGGGATGCCGGAGGCCTGCGCATAGCCGATGGCGGCGGGCACGCCGGAATCTGGCACCGGCACCACGATATCGGCGGGGGCGGGGCTTTCCTCGGCCAGCACGCGGCCGATCTGCTTGCGCACTTCGTAAACGTTATGCCCTTCGGTAAAGGAATCGGGGCGTGCGAAATAGACATACTCGAACACGCAGAAGCGTTTGTTCTCCGGCTGGAACGGCCGCAGCGAGCGCAGCCCGTCCTTGGTGATCGTGACGATTTCGCCCGGCTCGACATCCCGCACGAAATCTGCGCCGATGATGTCGAGCGCGCAGGTTTCCGAGGCGAAGACATAGGCATCGCCGAGGTGGCCGAGCACCAGCGGGCGGATGCCGAACGGGTCGCGCACGCCGATCAGCGTGTTCTCGGTGAGCACCACGAGCGAGTAGGCGCCCTTGATCTGCTTCAGCGCGTCGATCAGGCGGCCTTCCACCGTCTGTTCCTGACTGACCGCGATCAGGTGGATGATGGTTTCGGTATCGGAGGTGGACTGGAACAGGCAGCCGCGTTTTTTCAATTCCTCACGCAGGGAGAGCGCGTTGGTAAGGTTGCCGTTATGCGCCACCGCCAGCCCGCCGAAGCTGTATTCGGCAAAGAGCGGCTGCACGTTGCGCAGCAGCGTCTCGCCGGTGGTGGAATAGCGGTTATGGCCGAGCGCGATGTGGCCCTTCAGCGTCTCGATGATGCTGGCGGAGTTGAAATTGTCGCCGACCAGCCCCATCGCGCGGTGGGAGTAGAATTGCTGTCCGTCATGGCTGACGATGCCCGCCGCCTCCTGCCCGCGATGCTGCAGCGCGTGCAGGCCGAGCGCGGTGTGGGCCGAGGCCTCGGGATGGCCGAAGATACCAAAGACGCCACATTCCTCGCGAAGGTGGTCGCCGTCAAACGGTGTGGTCATAGCTACCCTTACGGGCGCACGACTTTGGGTCCGGCAGAACCCGAAGCGGCGCCGGTTTTTTCAAACATTTCCTGCAATTTCTCGACATCGAGCGACTCAATGCCCTCGCCTTCCTTCAGCACGCCACGGCGCTGAAGCTCTTCCACCATCTGCTGCTTCTCTTCCGGCGTCCCCTGCGAGGCCTTGGCAATGGTGGACAGGCCCTGCAGGTAATCCGGCATCATCTTGACGAACACGCCCGTTGCCGATTGCACGGCGGGGAAGCTCCAGGCCGTCCTGACTTCCTCGGGCATGCTCTTTTCGTCATAGACGAAGGTGAGGATGTAGAACCCGAGCACCACGATGATGGCGCCCTTGATGAGGCCAAAGGCGAGGCCGAGAATCTTGTCCAGCGCGCCCACCTCGCTGCCGGGCTTGATGTAGCGCATCAGCACGGCGTTGATGATGGAGATGATGATCAGCGCCACGAAATAGGTGCCGAGCGTGCCGACGATGATGGACGCCGCGCCCTCGCCGAGCGTGGGCTTGAGCGCCGCCGCCACCTTGTCGGCGTTATACAGCGTGATCAGCGCCGAGCCGACCCAGGCAAGGATGGACAGCACCTCGCGGATGAAGCCGCGGGCCAGCGAGAGCAATGCCGAAAGCACAAGCACGCCTAACACAATGGCGTCAAAGACATTCAACTCGACATGCGCGGAAACCATGCGGTGCGTATAGCATGGAGGTATGCGCTAATCCAGTGTTTATCGCGCGCTGATACAGGCATTTCAGCCAGGAACTCCGTCCGGTTTTCATCGGCGTATTCTTACAGGTGCCAAGTCCTGTTTCAGGGCAGAAAATAAATTAACAAAATTAACAAAGTGAAAATACAAAATTAGCAAATATTAAATCCTTTTGGGCTAAATCTGGGATGTGCGCGGTCATTGCCGCCGCAATGTGAAATTATACTAACCGAGGGTTTTATGAAAAAAGATATGGTTAAGATGATTGTTGGCGGTTTCATCGCGTCGATGGCTATGGGTACATCTGCGCTTGCAGATTGCGTGGTCACCCGCTCCAATGGCCAATCCGTGCTGATCAGCGGCACTTGCTCGCAGAATTTTGTTAAAGCGGCGCAGCCCACGACCTACGAGCCGTTGTCATCGAATTATGCGGTACGCCAATCGCCTGAATATCAAGGTCACTATGGTTATCGCTCTGAGCCCTATTACTCACGCTATCATGTCACGCCGGATTACAACCAACGCATCAGCGATAACAATACGGTCGCTGTACAGACGAAGCTTACCCGTCTTGGTTACTGGGTGGGACCGGCGGGCGTAAATGGTGTGCGGGGTCATGAGACCATTCAAGCCATCAAACAGTTTCAGAAGACCCACGGACTGAAAGTGGATGGCGTTGTCGGTCCGGAAACGGCGTATAAGCTCAATGAACTGGCGGCAAACTTTGACTATAGCCACCGCTGGGTACGCTATCCGGATTATGCCTACGGCTACTACCGCTAGGAAATTCTTTTCAAGAAAAATAAGGGGAAAAAGGCGCGAAAGCGCCTTTTTCCTATGTTTTGCACGCCTGCACGAGTTCCACCAGCTCCGACACGTGCCGCAACGGCGTGACGCGCAGGCCTTCGGCGTCGGTTTTGGCTTTGGCGACGAAGGGCAGGTAGGCTTTGGAGAAGCCGAGCTTGGCGGCTTCCTTCAGGCGGGTGTTCTGCCGGGAGACGGGGCGGATTTCGCCGGATAAGCCGATTTCGCCGAAGAATACCGCGCCTTCGGGCAAGGGGGCATCCAGCAGGGCGGAGAGCAGGGCGGCAGCGGCGGTGAGGTCGGCGGCGGGCTCGCCGATGCGCAGGCCGCCGGCGACGCTTAAGTAAACCTCGCGGTCGCCGAAGCGGGCGCCGCCGCGGGTTTCTAGTACGGCGAGAATCATCGCCAGGCGGCCCGTGTCCCAGCCCACCACGGCGCGGCGGGGGGTGGCCATCATGGAGGGGGCGACCAGCGCCTGCATTTCCAAGAGTACAGGGCGCGAGCCCTCGATGCCCGCCAGCACGGCGGAGCCGGAGACGGGCGTTTCGCGATCGGTGAGGAAGAGGGAGGAAGGGTTCTCCACCTGCCGCAAGCCCTTGTCGGACATCTCGAACACGCCGATTTCATCCGTCGCGCCGAAGCGGTTCTTCACCGTGCGCAGAATGCGGAACAAATGGCCGCGCTCGCCCTCGAAATAGAGCACGCAGTCGACCATGTGCTCTAGCACGCGGGGGCCGGCGATCTGGCCCTCCTTGGTGACGTGGCCGACAAGGATGATGGCGATGTCGCGCTGCTTGGCGACGCGGATCAGCTCATGCGCCGAGGCGCGCACCTGCGCCACCGTGCCGGGGGCGGAGTCGAGCGTATCCAAAAACATGGTCTGGATGGAATCGATGATCAGCACATCCGGCCGCTCACCTTCGAGGGAAGTGAGGATGTCGCGCACCGACGAAGCAGCGGCCAGTTGCACCGGCGTGCCGCCGAGCCCCAGCCGCTCGGCGCGCAGTTGAATCTGCGCCACCGATTCCTCGCCGGAGACATACATCACGTCTGCCCCGGCGCGCGCCATGCTGGCGGTCATCTGCAACAGCAGGGTGGATTTGCCGATGCCGGGATCACCGCCCAGCAGCACGGCGGAGCCGACCACCAGCCCGCCGCCCAGCACCCGGTTCAGCTCGGAGAGCCCGGTATCGCGGCGCGGGGGCGTGGCTTGCGCGGGCGCGTTCATGGCGTGGAACTCGATCACCCGGCCCTTGGCCTTGCCCAACCCCTTGGGGGTGGTGGAAAGCGGTACTTCCTCCACCAGCGTGTTCCACGCGCCGCACGCGTCGCACTTGCCCCCCCATTTGGAATGGGAGGAGCCACATTCCTGACAGACGTAACGCGTTTGCGGACGGGCCATAAGTCTCTCCGATATAGGGCTTTTAGCCTAGAAATCCAAGGGTTGCGAGCCCTGTAGGGAGCAATAGGAAATCGCGCCTGCCTTCATGAAACTGTCACATCCCTCGCGTATAGATGCCGCGCATAAAACCACACGGCCCCCAAGAGCCGGAACCGTTGCCCGCATCATGAACCAGACTTCCTGGCCTATTCACTACTCTTTCCCGCACCTGCTCGATTTCGTGCAGGACATCGTCAATGGCAAGCGCCCCGAGGTGCAGTATGAACGCGGCGGCAGCGACCCGTTCTCCTGCCTCATCGACCAGATGGCCACCATGTTCCGTAACGGCAACATCGTGGATTACCCCGGCATGTATGCGGTGATGGAGAATTACGGCAAGGTGCGCGTGGCGACAGGGCGCGGCGAGGAGGATTTCCTCTCGCAGATTACGCCGGACACCTCGCGCCAGTCGATTTCGCTCAAGGGAATCACGGCGGCAACGGACTTCCATCGCTGGCTGAAGGAGCGCAGTTATGAAGACCGCGTGTCGGTCAGCGGCTTCAGCTGGGACCAGCGTGGGCCCGACGCCGGGGCGCTGCGGCGCGAGGCCGAGGTGCGCGATGCGCATGTGATTCTGCCCGGCGGGCTCTATGCGCTGCGCGGTGCGCTGGAGCTGATCCAGCAGGCGGTGGAAGGCAGAAATCCGCCGGGGCCGGTTTACCTGGTGAATCCGCGCGTCAGCCAGATCAAGGATTACCGTTTCTGGGACGGGCTGCACGATGCGCTGGAGCAT
This sequence comes from Alphaproteobacteria bacterium UBA998, assembly GCA_002291925.1. Lineage (GTDB taxonomy): Bacteria > Pseudomonadota > Alphaproteobacteria > Rickettsiales > UBA998 > UBA998. The sequence goes on from DBAY01000009.1 coordinate 8,848, forward strand.
GTGCTGCAGATGCCGGAGCGTGACCGTAGCATGAATGGCCGCGACTGGACCGCGCTCACCCAGCGGCTGGAAAGCTTCGGCGTGCATGTCGTCGACAGCGTCGCGCAGTGCCAGGAACGCCTGACCGCGCAGCTCGGCGCCCCGAAGGCGCTGCGTCCGGTGGCGAAGGACGATGTGCCGACCTTCGTGCCGCCGCGCTACCAGATTCCCCGCGGCTCGACCATTTTCTTTGCCACCACCTCGCCGGACAAGCTGGTGGAGCTGCGCAAGATGATGGCGCCCTACGATGTGCGCGTGGCGCGGCTCGACATGCTCACCCCCTGCAACAGCCCGCTCGAGAAAAGCGGCACCTACACCGGCAATTGCGGCGAGAAGATGCGCGAGGCCATCCACGCAGTGCGCGAGATGCAGCAGCAGCATCCCTTCAAATACCAGCGCGCCTTGCGTGAAATGAAGGTTGACCCGCAAAAAGCCTTCATCCTCGTGGAGGATGCGGGCGTGCATACCAGCGACCGCCGGGTGGCAGATGAATTCCCCCTCGACGGGATGGAAAAAGGTACGGCGCTGCATGCGGGCCAGTTCATCGGGCAGGAATTCGGCCCGGCCACCATTGGCGCGCTGGGGGAGAAGCAGTTTTTCGAAAACCTCAACCGCGCCTTTGATGCGGCCGAAGCCAAGGCGCGCCAAACAGGCGGCGATCCGGTGCGCCGCACGATGGTGCAGACGAGCGTGTTCGGCCTCGCCCCGCTGGAGCAGCCGAAGCAGAAAGACGCCTGCGATTTCCAGATCTTCTCCGGCACCGGTACGGTGGATGTGCTACCCGCGCCCCGCCCCGCCGATGTAACGGTGCTGCATACCGGGCATTATCTGGCGCCGCGCTGCAAGGGGGTGCCCCAGCGTTCGCAGGCGGAGTGGGATGCAGACGGCGACCGCTACACCCTGACCATGAGCGCACGCAGCAAGGCGGTGGAGGGGCTGGCCATTGCCTGCCGGGTTCCGGTGCGTGAGAAACAGCAGGCCCTGTCGAGTGAACCCTTCCGGCTCTCGCTTTACGGCGATTCCGCTCCGGTTTCGGGTGAGCTGACACAGGCGGGCTATGCCATCGATATGCCGCCGCAGGGCAGGGCTTCCTTGGGTGCATCCATCGAGGCGACATTGGAGCATTCCGACGCGACGCTGCTGATGCCCTGCACGCCGCAGACGCGCGAGGAGGGCTTCGTCGAGCGCCTCTTCACGCTGTTCTCGCACATCGTGGCACGCCAGATTCATCCGCGCGACCGTGACAAGCCGCTGATCGTGCTGAACCCGCAGGATGGGCCGCTCAGGGGATGCTGGGACGGGCCGCTCGCTTATTTCGACGAGCTGCGCGAAATCGGTATGATCAAGGACCAGAACCGCACGTTATTACAGGAAGTGGGCACGCTGGCCGCTGCAAGGAAGATGCTGGACCTCAGCCGCCAGAATTTGATGCGCACGCCGCCGGAGGAGGAATCCTCCATCGTGATCGATGAGACGACGCTGAAGAAATCCGGCAAATTCAACGTCGCCGTGTTCTGCTCCGCCACCAACAAGAACCAGCATTTGCTCGACCTCGCCGACCGCACCGGCATGGGGCTGGCGATGCGCGATTTTGGCATCGTCTACGGCGCGGGTGACCGCAGCATGATGGGCGCGGTGCTGGGAGGGGCGCTGAACGTCGAGGAAACGGTGAAGGCCATGGGGCGCTCCCTCTTCATCGCAGGCTCCAGCACCGATCCCATCCTGAAAGCCGAGGCGACGGATGTGGAAGGCATGAAACAGGCCATCGCGGCGCATGGCCAGTATTTCCATGCCAAGGACATCTACCAGCGCATGGAATACATGATCAAGCAGTCGGATGCGTTCGTCATCCTGCCAGGTGGAGCGGGCACCATTCAGGAACTCGCGGCGCTGATGATGCTGAAACAGGGCGGCCACCCGGACATGCGGGGCAAGGACATTGTGGTGGTGGATTATCCCTACGCCAAGGCCAGCGCGGCCAGCCGCACGGATGATCGCGGCTTCTACACCGGCCTGCTGGAGCAGATCTCGTCACAGCAACGCGAAGCGCTGGGCATCCATGTGGTAAAGTCGGAAAAGGAGGCGCTGGAGCGCGTGGAGGAATTGCGCCACCGTCGCCTGACCGCCGGGTGGGCTGAACGTGCCGCCGCGCATGGGCGCGCGATGCGCGATCATGGGGGCGGCTGGGCAGGAGTGGTGCAGTCCGGCGCAGGAGTGGTGCCCTTTCTGCACTGATCAGCGAATCGGCCCTTCCGCGCGGCCGTGAACGAATTGGTCCACGTAAGGATTGCCGCTTTCCATGATCTGCTCCGCCGGGCCGTCATGGATAATTCTGCCTTGATAAATCATCGCGATGCGCGTGCCGATCTTCCTGGCGGAGTGCATGTCGTGGGTAATGGTGAGCGTTGTCTTGCCCTGGCTGCGCGTGCAAGCGACAATCAAATCGTTGATAACGTCAGCCATAATAGGGTCGAGTCCCGTGGTCGGCTCGTCAAAGAACACGATGGGCGGGTTGGAGCAAATGGCGCGCGCGAGTGAGACGCGCTTCTGCATGCCGCCGGAGAGTTCGGCGGGCTTCAGGAACGCCGTTTCCGGCTTCAGCCCCACGGCGGCGAGCTTCTCCTGCGCCAGCGCGATGCGCGCGCTTTTCTTCATGCCCGAGCGGGCCAGCGCGAAGGTGATGTTCTCCCACACGAACAGGCTGTCAAACAGCGCACCGCCCTGAAACAGCATGCCGAACTGGCGCATCCGCGCCTCGCGGGTATGGGCGGAGAGGCCGGCGCTCGATTCGCCATTGATGCGCACCTCGCCCGCATCCGGGTGCAACAGGCCGAGGATGCATTTCAGCAGCACCGATTTCCCCGTGCCCGAGCCGCCGATGATGACCAGCGACTCACCCTTGTTGACACTCAAGTCGATGCCGTCCAGCACCACCTTCGGCCCGAACGCTTTTCGCAAGCCACAAGTTTCGATGACGGAGGTCATAGGCGGCTCTTTTTTGAGATTTTCTGGTATACTTGGCTTGCCTTATAGATTGGTATAGCGATGAAAAACCAGATTACCACAAGCCCATAGATGAGAAAGACACTCCTTGCCCATGACCACCACTTATTAGGGATGTAAGCTTTATCTGGCTGGGAGGGATTATAGTATGCCGTTAAGATTTGATTTTTAGAGTAAATAAAGCGCGTCTTTTTAAAAACGCTTGCTTCAGCAAGCTGCTGCTTTCCTTCTTTGTTGTAAAATATAATCTGAATATCCCCTCTGCGATCTATACTCACGATGCGAGCCGTGACCTTTTGCCATTCATTCTCTATGCGAGATTCTTTTCCAAGGTCTGTTAAAAACATTGCAATTGCAAAGAGCGAGAACAACAAGAAACCAAAGTATCTTGGTATAGTTGAAAAATGTTCTAGCAATTGAATTCTGAAACCTAAGAATCGTGTTTTCATGTCCCAAAAAACAGCGAGGTGATGAAGTAGTTGAACAGCAGAATGAGGATGGACGCGCTCACCACGGCATTGGTGGTCGCGGCGCCGACGCCCTGCGCGCCGCCCTTGCTGTGATAGCCGTGATAGCAGCCCATGAGCGCGACGATAAAGCCGAAGGCAGAGGCCTTCACGAGGCCGGAGACGACGTCGCGCACTTCCAAGAAATCGAGCGTGTTCTTCAGGTACGGCCCCGGCGAGAAGCACAGCTTGTTGACACTCACCACATAGCCGCCGAACACACCGATGATGTCCGCGACCAGCACCAGCAGCGGCAGCATGAGCAGCCCGGCCAGCAGGCGCGGAAAGACGAGGTACTTGAACGGATTGGTGGACAGCGTGATGAGCGCATCGATCTGCTCCGTGACGCGCATGGTGCCGATCTCCGCCGCGAAGGACGCCCCGATGCGCCCGGCGATCATTAGGCCGGCCAGCACGGGCCCCAGCTCCCGCGTGATGGAAAGCACGACGACTGTGGGAATAGAGGATTCCGCCGAGAAGCGCGAAAAGCCGGAATAGCTCTGCAGCGCCAGCACCGCGCCGGTGAAGATGGCGGTCAGGCCTACCACCGGCAGCGAGTAATAGCCGATCTCTACCATCTGCCGGCCGATCTGCCGCCCGTACCACGGCGGCGACACAGAAGCGGCCATGCCCTGCCAGGCGAACAGCGCCAGCCGTCCGACCGCCGCGAGGAAGCCAAGAAACGTGCGGCCGATGGGTTGCAGGAAATTCACGTATGCCTCCGCATGGTTCGCTCTTAGCGAATCCGGGGAGGGGGCACAAGGAATTAAGGAAAAACCCCGCGCGGGCCAAAGAAAAAGGCAGGCACTGTGGCCTGCCTTTTTCCTGACAATAAGGTGACGGGTTAGCGGTTGTTGTTGCCGCTGCCCTGCTGGCTGCTGCCACGGCTGGATGATTTGGAGGACTGGTTGCTGGACTGATTACGATTGGAAGCCATGATACACTCCTGTGTTGGTTGATGCCGCCCATGGGGCGGATGAACAAGGCTGCCGTAGCCCACCTCAAAAAGCCGCTTTGCCCCGGTACGGCTTTCGTTAGCGCTTTGAAAACAACCGCTTCCGGCCGGTCAAAAAGCGCTGGTCAAAGCCCAAGCCCTATGCTAGGGCATTTTTCACCAAGATTTCGCTTGCGCAATGCGCGGCAGTTCGGTTTAACCGTGCTCTCTTTTTTGAGCATTACAGGAGATACAAAATGAGCGATATCGCTGAACGCGTGAAGAAAATCGTGGTGGAGCATCTGGGCGTCGAAGCCGACAAGGTGACCGCGGAAGCCAGCTTCATCGACGATCTGGGTGCGGACTCGCTGGACACCGTCGAGCTGGTCATGGCGTTTGAGGAAGAGTTCAACTGTGAAATTCCCGACGATGCCGCCGAGAAGATCCAGACGGTGAAAGACGCCGTGGCTTATCTCGAAGAGCATGCGGCCTAAGCGGCGCCTGCCCTTTTTCACCCTTTATTGCTAGATTCGCATGCGTCGCGTCGTTGTTACCGGCTTAGGCCTCGTCACTCCGCTTGCCAGCGGCGTGGAGGAGACATGGTCGGCCATCAAGGAAGGCAAATCCGGCCTTCGCCGTATCCAGTCCTTTGACCTGACCGATATCCCGGCGCAGGTGGCGGGCGAGGTGCCGCGCGGCACGGAAAAAGGTCAGTTCAACGCGGACGACTATCTGGACCCCAAGGACCAGAAGAAAGTCGACGACTTTATCCTCTTCGGCATCGCGGCGGCCGAACAGGCCATTCAGGATTCCGGCTGGAAGGCCGAGACGCCCGAAGACCAGTGCATGACCGGCGTGCTGATCGGCTCCGGCATTGGTGGCCTGAAGCGCATCGAGGAAACCACGATGCTGATGGCGGAGAAAGGCCCGCGCCGCATCAGCCCGTTCTTCATTCCGGCCTCGCTGATCAACCTCGTCTCCGGGCAGGTGTCGATCAAGCATGGCTTCAAGGGACCGAACCACGCGGTAGTGACGGCCTGCTCCACCGGCGCACACGCCATTGGCGATGCGGCCGAGATGATCCGCCGCGGCGACGCGGACGTGATGGTCGCGGGCGGTGCGGAAGCCACGGTCTGCCGCATCGGCATCGCGGGCTTCGTGGCGCTGCGGGCGCTCTCCACCTCCTACAACGATACGCCGGAAGCGGCCTCGCGTCCGTGGGACAAGGGGCGTGACGGCTTCGTGATGGGCGAGGGTGCGGGCTGCGTGGTGCTGGAAGAATATGAGCACGCCAAGAAGCGCGGTGCGAAAATCTATGGTGAGCTGATTGGCTACGGCCTCTCCGGCGATGCCTACCACATCACCGCGCCGGAAGAGCATGGTGATGGCGGCTTCCGTTCCATGCAGATGGCCATGCGCAAGGCAGGCCTCTCCACGGCCGATGTCGATTATGTGAACGCGCACGGGACCTCCACGCCGCTCGGGGATGAAATCGAGCATGGCGCGGTAAAGCGCCTGTTCGGCGCGGATGCGGGCAAGATCGCCATGTCCTCCACCAAGTCGGCCATCGGGCACCTGCTCGGCGCGGCGGGCAGCGTGGAAGCCATCTTCAGCGTGCTGGCCATCCGCGACAATGTCGCCCCGCCGACGCGCAACCTCGACAATCCGTCCGACAGCTGCGACCTCAACCTCGTGCCGCACACGGCGCAGGAGCGTAAAATCGATGTCGCCCTCTCCAACGCGTTTGGCTTCGGCGGCACTAACTCCACCCTGATTTTCCGCCGCGTGTAATGCGCGCACCGGCCACAGGCCAGCGTGCGGGAGGTGGCCCATGCGCCTGATCCGTCTCTGCCTTGTACTTCTGGCGCTTGGCCTCGTGCTGGCAGGGCTGGTCGTCGGCTACGCCTGGCATGATTACCGCCAACCCGGCCCGCTCAGCGAAGAGAAAATCCTTCTCATCGATGCCGGGACTTCCTTCCGCCAGATTGTGCGGCAGCTGGAGGAGGGCGGTGTGGTGCGCCATCCGTCCCTCTACCAGCTGGGCGTGGCCCTGCGCGGTGACCAGGCCCGCTTCAAGGCCGGGGAATACCGCTTCACGCCGGGCATGACGCCGGAGGAGGTCACCGCCATTCTGGTGAGCGGCAAGTCGATTCCGCACAGCGTCACCGTCCCCGAAGGCCGCGTCAGCGCCGATATCCGCGCCGTGCTCTTGGCCGAGGAGGCCCTGCGCGGCGAGGTGCCTGACGACTTGCCGGAAGGCACCCTGCTCCCGGAAACCTATTTCTTCCTGCGCGGCGAAACCCGCGCCGCCGTGGTGCAGCGCATGCGCGAGGCGATGACGCGCACGCTGGAGGCGCTGTGGGATGCCCGGGCACCCGACCTGCCGCTCGCCACCCCGCAGGAGGCGCTGACACTGGCCTCCATCGTCGAGAAGGAAACCGGCGTGGCGGATGAGCGTGGCCGCGTCGCCGCCGTTTTCCTTAACCGCCTGCGCGCCGGCATGCCGTTGCAGTCCGACCCCACCACCATCTATGGGCTGTACCGCCAGACCGGCATGCTGAAGCAGGCCCTGAGCCGCGCCGACCTCGCGACGGAAAATCCCTATAACACTTACACCATTCCCGGCCTGCCGCCGGGGCCGATCTGCCACCCCGGCAAGGCGTCGCTGCAGGCCGTGCTGCAGCCACCGCAGACGAACGAGCTTTATTTCGTGGCGGACGGGCAGGGCGGCCACCGTTTCGCCGCCACGCTGGCCGAGCATAACCGCAACGTCGCCCGCTACCGGGCGGCGCAGCGCGCGGCGTCCGCACCCGATGCTCCCCTGACGCCCCCGCGTCCCTGATGCAAAGCCGCCACAGGCGGGCCCGGCTGGCCACCGCAAAGGCAGCACGTTAATTTTTTCGATATTTCTCCGCCTCTTGCCAAAAATCTGCCGTGGCCGGTTTTGCGGGGAATCAGAAAAATGGCCCCGTCAAAAACCTATAAGTAACGGAAAATGGGCCCTTCTTTGCCGTATGGCATGGAGAAGCGCTAGGCTGCGCTTGTTTCCTCTGTTATAGTCCCTGCAATCTTGGGGTGACGCCCCCACGAGATGCAATTGATTAACGAGGGTACACACATGAAAAAGACTATCCTGGCACTGGCGGCAAGCGCCTTCCTGATGACCCCGCTCGTCGGTCAGGCCCAGCAGGCTGACCTGCGTGACGTGGTGAAGGACAACCACGGCAACATCGTGAAGAACAATTTCGACAACTGCGTGCGCACCCGCTGGGAAAGCGGCGCGGACGCCTGCACCGCCGCCGGTGGCGAAGTCATCGACCGCGAGGCGCTGAGCGTCTACTTCGCGTTCGACTCCGCTGAACTCACCCCGGCCGCCATGGCGAAGCTGGACACCGTGGCTTCCGTCCTCGGCGGTTCGCAAGCCGTGGGCAGCGTGAACATCGTCGGCTATGCGGATTCCATCGGCAACACCGACTACAACTACAACCTCTCCAAGCGCCGTGCTGACGCGGTGCGCAATTATCTCTCCAGCCGCGGCTACCTGAAGACCAACGCGGTGGAAGTACGCGCACTGGGCGAAGAGGCTCCAGTCTCCAACTGCGGCGACATGGCTCGCAACGAGAAGATTGCCTGCCTGTGGCGTGACCGCCGTGTGGAAATCGAGCTCAACGTCGCTCGCTGATTTTGACGCTGCTTAATCAATGAAAAAGGGACACCCGCGCGAAATGGGTGTCCCTTTTTGTGAAGATTATGCGATGGCTTAATGTCAGAAAAAAGTCGAAGCCGCGGGAATGACAGAAAATATGATGTTGTTTCATTCAAACTCCAATAGTAAGTAGTAATAATAAAAATTAAACCTAATTAAGTTCTTTAACACTATTTTAACCCTACACGGTTAGCGTAGGAAGACTGGGTCCAACGCGATAGCAGATTATTCAAGGAGTCATCATGACCACTATTACCGGCGGCGCGGGCAACGATACCCTCAGAGGCACTGCCGCATTCAACGAGCTTCGCGGATTAGGCGGTGATGACATCCTGATCGCTTTCGGTACCGGGGACTCGCTTTATGGTGGGGATGGCAATGACACGCTGGTCGCGGCCGGTGACCGCAACACCAACATGTGGGGCGGCGCTGGCGCCGATGTCTTCCGTATTCCTTTCGTCGACATTACCACGGGCACACGCAATTTCATCAATGACTTCAACCGTGCAGAAGGTGACAAGATCGACATCACAGCCTTCACCGCCATCCGCAATTTCGATGATGTGCAAAAGGTGCTCACGGCCACGCCCCTGATTTATGTGCTCACCGCTAACAATGGCATCTATACCCCCGTCGCCCTCCAGGGCAGCGACTTTATCTATTATACGCCCCCCAGCGTCGCCATAGGCCCTGCCACCGTATCCCAGCAGGAGGGCAATAGCGGCCTAACCGACTTCACCTTCACCCTCACACGCACCGGCGATACCGCCGTGCCGGTCTCGGTCAACTGGTCGGTGGCGAATGGCACCACAAACAACGCGGACTTTGCCGGGGGCACGCTGCCGTCCGGCCAGGTGAGCTTCGCGGCGGGCGAAACCAGCAAGACTCTCACCGTGCAGGTAGCGGGGGATGCGTTTAACGAGGCAAATGAAACGTTTGAGGTGGTGCTCGGCAGCACCAGCAACGGCAATCTCGGCAATACGCGTGCCACCGGCATCATCCTGAACGATGACCCGCTGCCGCAGTTCTCCATTGCCATTCAAGGCAGTGCCAGCCAGCTGGAAGGCAATAGCGGCACCACGCCCTTCACCTTCACGGTCACGCGCGCCGGGGATACGAGCAACGCGAGCACGGTTGACTGGAGCGTGCAGGGTACCAGCGTCACCGCCGGGGATTTCACCGGCGGCGTGCTGCCCTCCGGCAGCCTTTCCTTCGTGGCGGGCGAAACCAGCAAGACGATCAGCGTGCCGGTGGCAGGCGATACGATCCGCGAGGCCAACGAATCTTTCCAGGTGGTGCTCTCCAACGCGAATGGTGCCACGATCAGTGTCAGCTCGGCGCAGGGCACCATCCTCAATGACGATCCGCTGCCGGTGCTGAACCTCGCGCTCTCCGGTGCGGGCAGCAAATCCGAAGCGGACGCCGGCACGGACGGCTTCACCTTCACCATCACCCGCACGGGCGATACCAGCGCCGCCAGCACCGTCAACTGGTCGCTGCAGGGCGTCAGCACGGGGCTAGAGGCGAACGACCTGGCAGGCGGTCTGGCCGGCGGACAGGTCACCTTCGCCGCGGGCGAGACGGTGCAGACCATCGTGGTGAAAGCAATCGACGATGCGCGTTTTGAGGCGGATGAAACTTTCCAGGTGGTTCTCTCCAACGCCAGCGGTGCCACGCTCGGCACGAGCAGCGTCGAGGCGACGCTCGTCAATGACGACCCGCTTCCGACCCTTTCGGTTGCGTTCGAATCCGGCCCCGCGACCGAGGGCACCGGTACGGGCGGCACGCCTTACCTCTTCACCATCACCCGCAGCGGCGATGTCAGCGGCGCGAGCAGCGTGAGCTACGCCGTGCAGGGCGGCACCGCCACAGCGAACGATTTCGTCGGCGGGGTCCTTCCCGCGGGCAGCGTGAGCTTCGCCGCCGGGGAAACCAGCAAGACCATCGCCATCGACGTCAATGGCGACGTGACATTCGAGGCGGACGAAACCTTCCAGCTCGTTCTCTTCAACGCGTCCGGCGCCACGATTGCGAATGGCAGTACGGGCGATATCGTCATCGTGAATGATGATGCGCTGCCGATCGTCTCCATCGTGCCGACCGATGCGCAAGTGACGGAGGGTGATAGCGGCATTACCTTGTACAGCTTCACCGTCACCCGCACCGGGGCTGACACCAGCATGACCACCGTGGTGGACTGGGCCGTCGCGGGCGGTGACATGGATGCGGCGGATTTCGCGGGCGGCGTGCTGCCTGCCGGCCAGATCACGTTTGCACCGGGTGAAACCAGCAAGATTATCTCGGTGCCGATCAGCGGTGATACGCGCTTTGAGGCCAATGAAACCCTGCAGGTACAACTGACCGGTATCACCGGCGCCACGGGCGGTACGCTGACGGCGCAGACCACCATCCTCAACGATGATCCGCTGCCAGTGATCAGCGCTGCGACTGAGAGCATCTCGGGGTTGGAAGGCAACGCCGACACCACTGCGCTCACCTTCGTTCTGACACGCACGGGCGATCTCACGCTGGAAAGTTCGGTGGACTGGACGGTCAATGGCAATACCGCCACAGCGAACGACTTTGTGGGTGGCGTACTGCCCTCGGGCCGTATCACGTTTGCAGCGGGTGAAACGGAAAAAACCATTACCGTCAATGTCGCTGGTGACACGCGCTATGAAGCGGATGAAACCTTTAGCCTCACCCTCAGCAATGCCAGCGGCGCCACCCTTGGCAATGCGGTTACTCAAGGTACCATTCTTAATGATGATGCGGCCCCAGTGGTCTCCGTCGCCATCGATGGCGCGGCTAGCCTGACGGAAGCGGCAGCTGCCGATCAAGGTTTCAGCTTTACTATCACCCGCAGCGGGGAGAGTGACCTCACAAGCACCGTCAACTGGAGCCTTCGAGCCGCCAGTGCTGGCCTGCAGGGCGACGACATCGCCGGTGGCCTGGTCAGCGGCCAGCTGACATTTGCTGCAGGCCAGACGACGCAAACCGTGGTGGTGAAGGCGTTCGATGATGCGCACTTTGAAGGAGATGACCGCTTCGAGTTTGTCTTGAGCGATGCGAGCGGCGCTACTTTAGGTACGACCACGGCACAGGCGACTATCCTCAATGATGATCCGCTGCCGACGGTCAGTCTAGCCGGCGACGTGGTTCGCCAGCTGGAAGGCGACAGCGGTACGACGCTCTACAGCTTTACGCTCATACGTAGCGGTGATCTCAGCCTGCAAAGCACGGTCGATTGGTCCGTGCAGCATGGGACCACCAATAATGCCGACTTCTTGAACAGCCTGCTGCCGTCTGGTCAGATAATTTTTGCTGCCGGAGAGGCAGAGAAAACCATTACTGTCGAAGTAGCTGGCGACCGGCTTTATGAATGGGACGAGACGTTCGACGTGGTCCTGAACGCAGCTAGCGGAGCGACGCTGGGGACAAGTCGAGCGCAAGCCGTCATCCTCAACGATGACCCACTTCCCACCGTGAGTGTAACGGCCAATGTGGCCCAGCAGCCAGAAGGTGACAGCGGCGTGACTGCCTTTAACTTCACGTTGACGCGCACCGGCGATCTCTCTGTGGCCAGCGTGGTGAACTGGTCGGTGCAGAATGGCACTACCACTGCAGCAGATTTCGCAGGCGGTGTGCTACCGTTTGGGCAAGTAACCTTCGCCGCCGGCGAAGCTCAGAAAAATATTACGATCAACGTGGCGGGCGACACCATACGCGAGGCCGACGAGACTTTCAGGCTCGTACTTGAGACGGCTACTAATGCCGTAATAGGTACTGCCATGGCACAGGCGACCATTTTGAACGACGACCCGCTGCCACAACTTTCTGTCGCGTTGCAGGGCCCCGCCAGCCGCGCGGAGGGCAATAGCGGCACCACACCCTTCACCTTCACCGTCACACGCAGCGGCGATGTGAGCGCTGCCAGCACGGTGCAGTGGGCAGTACAAGCCGCCGCCGTCACAGCCAGCGACTTCGCGGGCAATGTGGTGCCGTCCGGCGTGCTGGAGTTCGCGGCGGGCGAAACCAGTAAGACCATCACGGTACAAGTTACGGGCGACACCGCGGTTGAAAGTGACGAAACCTTCCAGCTTGTGCTTGCCAATGCTACCGGGGCAACCCTCGGCACGGCCACGGCGCAGGCCACGATTCTCAATGACGATCTTGCCGGCCCGGAAACCACTCTTATCGGAACCGCACGGAACGATATACTGCACGCCAGCACTGGTAATGCTCTTATCAAGGGCCTGGGCGGTAATGACGTGATTTGGGCTTCTGGCGGCGGGAATACGCTGGAGGGCGGAGACGGCAATGATATTCTTGTGGTCATCAATGGTGATGGTCGCCAGAACGTTATACTGGGTGGTAGCGGTAATGATACCATCATGAGCAGCGCAGGGAATGACTTCATCGATGCAGGTGATGGAAACGATATTGTTCTGCAAAGCGCCGGTAACGATAGCGTCTTGGGGGGCCGAGGGAACGATCAGCTCTGGGGGGGGGCTGGCAATGACACCGTCAGGGGCGAAGATGGCAATGACTCGCTTTATGGGGAAGCCGATGATGACTTGCTCGATGGCGGGCAAGGCAATGACCGGCTGGAAGGTGGCACGGGCAATGACATATTGATTGGCGTCGAAGGCAACGACACCCTGCTGGGTGGTTCCGGGAGTGATCGCCTGAATGGTGGAGCCGGACGGGATGTGCTCACCGGTGGTGCGGGCGCAGACATTTTTGTCTGGGATTTTGCGGGTATTTCCGGCAGCATGTCAGCACGCGACGTAATAACGGATTTTAGCCAAGTCGAAGGCGACAAGCTAGATCTCAGCGCGTTCGCGGGCCTGCGCTTTGCGGGTACCAGCTTCGCGCCGGCAGGCATGGGATCCGTCATCTCCATCGTGCAGGGCAAGCAGACACTAGTGAATATTGACCTGAACGGCGATAGGATCGCTGATGGCGGTTTCGTATTGGAGGGCGTCTATAAACTTACCGCCAGCGATTTCCTGTTCGGCTAGGGAACCTCAAGGCGGTGAGGGGCCGGCCTACGGCTCAGCGTGGTACAGCTTGCCCGTTTCCGTGAAATCGGGGCGCGCCAGCGTCACGAACAAATCCGTGATGCTCTCCGGCGCGGGATTCTGGCCGGGGCGCTCGCCGGGGAAGGCCTCGCGGCGCATGACGGTGTCCACCACGCCGGGGTCGATCAGGTTGGCGCGGATTGACGTTTTCGCATATTCGGCGGCGTAGGTGCGCACGAGCATCTCGAGCCCGGCCTTGCTGATGCCGTATGCGCCCCAGTAGGGGAAGGCCGCCCGCGCGGCGCCAGAGGTAACGAATAGCGCGCGCCCGGCATCAGAGGCGGCGAGCAGCGGGTGCATGGTGCGCAGCAGCCGCCAGTTGGCGGTCAGGTTCACCTGCATCACCTCGTCCCACATTTTCGGATCGGCGTGGGTGAGGGGTGTCAGTGCGCCCAGTGTGGCGGCGTTACCCACCAGAATATCCAGCTTGCCGAAGCGCTCATAAATGATGGCCCCCAGCTGGTCCAGCATCTGCGGCAGTTTCAGGTCGGACGGCACCAGGGTGGCCGGGGCGTGGCCGGCTGCGCGGATAGCGTCGTCCACTTCCTCCAGCCCGCCCACGGTGCGGGCAATGAGAATCACCTGCGCCCCCTCGGCGGCGTAGCGCTTGGCCACGGCGGCCCCAATGCCACGCGAAGCGCCGGTGATGAGGGCGATACGGCCTGCTAGTTTGTATGGATTATCTTGTATCATGTTCTGTTTTTCGAAATTAATATTGATTTAACCAGTTTGATGGCTTTTTATAAATTATTTATAATCCTTTGGAAGGGCTGATTATATGTCAAAGACATTTAGCGACATCGTAACCAGGTTCGCTGATAAGCATAAAAAATTGTTCAAGCATAATAGTGGGGCCACAGCAATCGAATATGGATTGGTTGCTGCACTTGTTGCCGTCGTAATCCTTTTTGCCCTCAGCACGATAGGAAACAATCTAAATAGTACTTTTACAAATGTATCCGATAACTTGTCTTCCAGCGGCGACGGCGGAGACGGTGGCGGTGGCGACGGTGGAGGCGGAGACGGTGGCGGTGGCGACGGTGGAGGCGGAGACGGTGGCGGTTGATTATTAGGCTTTGTATCTACCTATTTCCGTGCGTTGCATAACAATTTATTTGCATAAATGCGAAGAACAGCGCACACAACAGTAGTTTTTGCGCAACAGGCCTTTTATGCTCGTGATCCTTTTTCGGAAGAACTTATGACTGTGCCATTCGTGCCCGATTATACGGCCATTGAAAAGACGCCGGAGCGCCCCGACAGCGCCCCGCTGGCAGTGGGCGAAAAGCGCCCGCTGATTGGCCTCTCGCGGGAAGAGCTGGCGGCTGTGCTGCAGGAGGTGGGCATGGAAAAATTCCGCGCCAAGCAGGTCTGGCAGTGGATTTACCACCGAGGGGCAACCAGCTTCTCGCAGATGAGCAACATCGCCCGCCCGGCGCAGGAAAAAATGGCGGAGCATTTTACCCTGACGCGCGCCGGGGTGACGCGTGAGCATCTCTCGGTGGATGGCACGCGCAAATGGCTGCTTACCTTCGGCGACGGCAACCAGGCGGAATCGGTGTTCATCCCGGAGGAGGACCGTGGCACGCTGTGCATTTCCAGCCAGGTGGGCTGCACGCTCTCCTGCACCTTCTGCCATACGGGCACGCAGCGGCTGGTGCGCAACCTGAGCGCCGCCGAAATCGTCGGGCAGGTGATGGTGGCGCGGGATGCGCTGGGAGAGTGGCCCTCCGCCAAGGAAGGCCGCCTGCTCTCCAACATCGTGCTGATGGGCATGGGCGAGCCGCTTTACAATTACGACAACGTCGCCAAGGCGATGCGGATTGTGATGGACGAGGAGGGGATTTCGCTTTCCAAGCGGCGCATCACCCTCTCCACCTCCGGCGTGGTGCCGATGATCCATCGCTGCGGCGAGGAGCTGGGGCTGAACCTCGCCATCTCGCTGCACGCCGTGACGGACGAGCTGCGCGACGTCATCGTGCCGATCAACCGCAAATACCCGCTGAAGGACCTGATGCAGGCCTGCCGCGACTATCCCACTTTATCCAACGCGCGCCGTATCACGTTTGAATATGTGATGCTTAAAGGCATCAATGACTCGGATGCGGATGCGCGGGCGCTGATCCAGCTCATCAAAGGCATTCCGGCCAAGGTGAACCTGATCCCGTTCAATCCGTGGCCCGGAGCGCCCTATGAGCGCTCCTCCAACAACCGCATCCGTGCCTTTGCTGATATCATCTACAAGGCAGGCTATTCCTCGCCCATCCGTGCCACACGGGGGGATGACATCATGGCCGCCTGCGGCCAGCTCAAGTCTGACAGTGAACGCAGAAGTAAGTCGAAGTTGGGAAGTCTTCGCCAAAAAGGCGTTATTCCGACCAATTCCGTCGGTTTTACACAATCTTAAGCGTTTCATCGTTAAATATCTTTTTAACCATGGGACATCGCCCCGCTATGCTCGACGCCTACCCCACGGAATGGGAAGGTTTTCACAAAGCCAGCCTCGCCTTGCTGGGGCCGGGGGCGGATGAGGACGTGGCCACGCCGCGGCTGGCGCAGGATTTCACCGCCACCCTCGCCAGCGGGGCACAGCCTCGGCGCCATTACCATACCATTGAGCATTTTCGTGACGTAGCGCAGGCTCCGTCCTCTCCGGATGAGATTGGGCCGCAATGCTCCAATTTGCAAGAAGCGTTGCACGCAAAGCAACTGATGGCGCAGTACGCTTGGGTGACGCAGGTGATGACCCGCGCGGGCTGGCACCATGACGTGGTCTATACGCATGTGGATGAGGGGGTGCATCCGGACCTTGAGGCTGTGTTGCAACCCTTTTTTGAGGTGGTGGCGGGGCAGTACCAATTGGCCGCGCATCCGCCAGCCAATGAGGAGGCGCGGCATGTCTACAGGATGGCGCTGGCGATCTTTGGGTTCCGTGAAGGTCAAGTGCTCAATCCCTATGACGGGCAAAACGAGTTTCTGAGTGCCCTGTATGCCGGGCTTCAGGGACTCGCCGCCGGACTGCCTGCGCGCAATATCCTCGCCGAGATCGCCATGATCGAGGCCACCGTGCCATTCCGGCCCGCCACGCGCACAGAGGCATTGAAGGCGCGTATCCAGGTGGCCAATGCGGCGCTGGACGACGAAATCCTGAGCGATGCGGAGATCGAGGCGCTGATGTATGGCGCGGTATTCATGGCCAATCACGACGTGGTGGGCTTCCGCAAGCCGTTTGAACAGTTCAACCGGGGCAGCCATCTGCTGCTGATGGAAGGCGCACCGACGCTGCAAACACCGCGCGGCATGTATAAGGCCTGTACGCGGCTCGCGCGGTTCCTTGGCCGTGTGGGTCGGCAGGAGGAGGGAGGAATTGCTTCGGTGTTCCATAGCTATGGCGACTTTCCGGCGCAGGCAACGCGTGATCTATGGGACCGTACAGCTGTGATTAATTGCGAGGTGCAGCAGGAACGCATGCACAGCTATGCTGCCGCAGCACTGCTGGTGGCTGCCGCGGCCATGGTGTGCGGACGAGCAAAGGCAGGTGAGACGGCGTTTGAACATCTGCTCACCGATGCCAAGCTTGAGCCGCCCCATCATATTTTCCCGCATGTGCTGCACGAAGTGCGCCTTCAGCTGAAAAATGACGATGTCGATTCCTTGCTGGAATCGATTGATCTAGCGCAAGCCGAACCTTTCCCCGCCACCCGGGCACAGGCCCAGAAGATACTTGCTTCGGTGCCACGAGAGGTGCGTGTCCTGCTTGACCGCCATCTGGCCAGCGCATCAGCCATGGCCCACGGTAGCGCGACCCGCTAGCGGTCGCGCGTGGCGCGGCCCAGCTGGCGCTCTTGCTCAATGGCCTGCTGGGCGCGCGAGAGGCGCAGATTGCCCTCGTCCCATCCCAGCCCGGTGACGATGTCGCGTCCCAATTGTGTGCCGAACACCCCGGCGAGGCGGCTGATCACGTTGCGGGGCCGCCAGTTGCCGCGCCGCGCTCCGCCCGCCAGTACGCCCTGCAGTGCCTGCCCCAGCACGGAATCAGTGCCCGCCCGCGCCGTCAGGCCCGGTAGGCTGTCCTGCCAGCGCTGCTGAAGCCCCTCGCGCGCGCTGCTGGCAAAGAGGGCTTCCGCCTCCGTGCCCATCGCCTGCCGCTGCTCGCTTAAGCGGTCCATCAGCCGTGCGAAATCGGCTTCTATCTCCTGCGAGAGCTGGTCAAAGAAGCGGCGCACCTCGTCGCCAAAGGCGTCCAGCCTGGCGCGTTCCTCGTCGAGCCGGGCGTCCAGTTTATCGCCGATCATGGGCATCCTCCGTTTCCGCTGACGATGCCGCGGAATCGGAGTCGCCCGGAAGGGGCTCGATCACTTCCTCACGCTCTTCGATGGTTTCGCCCATGGCGATGCGCAGCTCGTAATTCAGCTCCGCGCCGAAGATGAAGATGATGTTCATGATATAGAAGAACAGCAGCGTGGCGATGAAGCTGCCCAGGCTGCCATAGATGAGGTTCACCTGGTTGAAATTCTCCAGGTACCCGGTCAGCAGCGCGGCGGCTTCCAGCCAGAGCACCACCGTCACCAGCGCCCCCGGCGCGACGGAGAGCAGGCTCTGCTTGATGTTGGGTAGCACGTAATAGAGGTAGGACACCATCAAGAACAGCGTGCCGAGCGACGTCAGGAAAATGAAGCGCTCCCAACCGAGGCTGTGGTCATCCGGGAGGGTAAGAGCGAAAATGGTTTGCAGCTTGGCGATGAGGAACGGCATGAGGACATAGACCGTCATCACCACGAGGATGATGGCGATGATGACCAGCAGCTGCACGATGGAGAGCAGCCGCCGGAACCAGTAGGAAGGCGGCGTGTGGACGTGATAGGCCCGGTTCAGCACGGTGCGCATGCCCTCCACCATGGAGGAGGACGTCCAGATGGCCCCCAAAATTGCCACGGTGAGAAAGCCCTGCGGGGGGCCGTTGATAATCTCCGCGATGCGCGGACGCAGTGCGGCGACGGCCTCGGAGGGTAGGTTGGTGAACATCAGCTCCACGAACGCCGTGCCAAGCTCGCCCTTGCCGAAAAACCCCGCCAGCGAGACAATCAGCACAAGGAAGGGAAACAGCGATAGCAGCGCGAGGAACGCCAGATAGCCTGCGTGTTCAATGCCATCATGCTTGATGATGCCGTTATAGCCTGCGCGGTAGAGCAAACCGCCCACACTGCGGAAAAATCCAATCATCTTTATTTTTGTCATAGGCTGCTTTAGATAGGGCTTAATGCAATATCGTCATTCCCCGAATCGCTGCAAGCGATTCTAGGGGAATCCACCCGCCTGCGCTGGCGCTTCGGCGTGGCAGGGCCTTGTTCACGCCATAGCCCGCAAGGGCGACGGCCGGATGGATTGCCTTAGAATGGCTGCGCCATTCAGGCAATGACGAATGGAAAAGGAGAAACCCCATGGCCCTTCACGCCCACGCTTCCGCAACCCCGTCCCTCGTCATCCACGGGGAGATGCGCCCGGAATGGCAGGAGATTTTCTCACCCGAGGCGCTCGCCTTCGTGGCCGAGCTGGTGACCCGCTTCGGTGGCCGCCGCGAGGCGCTGCTGAAAGCGCGGGTGGAGCGGCAGGCACGTATCAGCGCAGGCGAACTGCCGGATTTCCGCGCCGACACGAAGCATATCCGCGAGGGCGACTGGAAAGTGGCTCCCATCCCGGAAGCCCTGCAGGATCGCCGCGTGGAGATCACCGGCCCCGCCGAGCCGAAGATGAGCATCAACGCGCTCAATTCCGGTGCGAAAGTCTTCATGGCCGACATGGAAGATGCGCTCTCGCCCACCTGGGAGCGCGTCGCCGAGGGGCAGGTGGCGCTGCGCGACGCCGCCCGCCACGCGCTGCAGTGGCAGAGCCCGGAAGGCAAGCTCTACCAACTGAACGAGAAGATCGCCACGCTGATCGTCCGCCCGCGCGGCTGGCACCTGCCGGAGAAACACGTGACGATGCACGGTCAGCCGATTCCCGGCGGGCTGCTCGATTTCGGCCTGTTCTTCTTCCACAGCGCCGCTTACATGGCGGGCAAGGGCGCCGGGCCGTTCTTCTACATCCCGAAGCTGGAGAGCATGGAAGAAGCCGCTCTGTGGAACGACGTCTTCGCGTACGCAGAGGAGCGGCTCGGTATCCCGCACGGCACCATCAAGGCAACCGTGCTGATCGAGACCATCACCGCCGCCTTCGAGATGGACGAAATCCTCTACGCGCTGAAAGACTATTGCTGCGGCCTGAATTGCGGGCGCTGGGATTACATCTTCAGCTTTATCAAGAAATTCCATATGCGTCCGGATTTCGTGCTGCCCGACCGCGCGCAGGTGACGATGAAGGTGCCCTTCCTCACCGCCTATTACCTGCTGCTCATCCAGACCTGCCACAAGCGCGGTGCCTTCGCGATGGGCGGCATGGCCGCGCAGATTCCCGTGAAAGGCGACGAGGCGGCTAACGACAAGGCTTTCGCCGCCGTGCGTGCTGACAAGGAACGCGAAGCCTCCGCAGGCCATGACGGCACATGGGTGGCGCATCCGGGCTTGGTGCCGGTGGCGATGGAAGTGTTCAACAAGTTCATGCCGAACAAGAACCAGGTGGACAAGCAGCGCCCGGACGTGAAGGTGAGCGCCGCCGACCTGCTGGCGATTCCCGAAGGCAGCATTACCGAGGCGGGCCTGCGCGGCAACATCAACGTTTCGCTGCAATATCTGGCGGCGTGGATGTCCGGCTTCGGCGCGGTGCCTATTCATAATTTGATGGAAGACGCCGCCACCGCCGAAATCTCGCGCACCCAGCTCTGGCAATGGGCCTATCACGGCGCCACGCTCGATTCCGGTGAGGTCATCACCCATGCCCTGATCCGCCGGATTCTGGCGGAGGAACTCGCCAAGGTGAAACCTCAGGAAGGTACGCCTTACTATGCGGCGGGGTCGTTTGATAAAGCGGCCACGCTGCTGACCGAGCTGATCGAGGACAAGGAATTCAAGCCGTTCCTCACCGAACCGGCGTATGAGCGGTTAAGTTAGTTTTTTCGTCATTCCAGCGCAGACTGGAATCCAGACCACCTGTCCGCTGGATTCCAGCCTGCGCTGGAATGACAAAGAAGGTTGAGGCATTGGCGCGGCCCTGCTACACACGCCGCCATGATCGCCCTGCCCATCACTATCCGCCCTGCCGCGCCGGAGGAATTTGGTGCCATCTGGCCGTTTTTCCGTGACATTCTCGCGGAGGGGCTGACCTATGCCTACCCACGCGAGGTAACGTTCGAGCAGGGGCGGGCCATCTGGTTCGAGAAGGGGCGCACCGTGTTCATCGCGGAGGACGCCGAGGGCCGCGTGCTCGGCACCTGTTACCTGCGCGCCAACCGCGACGGCCCGGCGAGTCACGTTGCCAATGCGGGGTTCATGGTGGCCCCGGAGGGTCGCGGGCAGGGGCTGGCCAAGCGCATGGGGCAATTCATCATCGAGCAGGCCCGCGCGCAAGGGTATCGCGCGCTGCAATTCAATTTCGTCGTTTCCACCAACACCCACGCCGTCAAGGCCTGGCAGGCCATCGGCATGGACATCATCGGCACCATTCCGGAAGGCTATCAACTCCCCGACGGGCGCTTTGTCGATGCGTACGTAATGTACCGGAAGCTGTAGTTATCCTGCCGCCACTTGTGCTTGGGCGACTTTTTCCTGATAGAAACGGTAGAAATCCACCGGCTCCAGCTGTAGGGGCGGGAAGCCGCCGTCACGGGTGATGTCGGCGACGACGCGGCGGGCGAAGGGGAACAGGATGAACGCGCCATCCACCATCAGCACCGGCTCCAGTTGCTCGTCGGGGATGTTGGCGGTGGCGAACAGGCCGGCATAGGTGAGATCGACGAGGAACAGCGTGCGCTCACCCATGGCGCGGACATTGATGCGCATCAGGAGCTCGAACAGATTGTCCTGAATCTTCTGCGCGGCCAGATCGATGTTGAGCTCCACCTTCGGCGCCTGCTGCCCGGCAGCAATCAGGCTGGCGGGGGCGTGCGGGTTTTCCAGCGAAAGGTCCTTGATGTACTGCGTGCGCAGGGCAAAGCGGGGCTGGGTGTCGGCTTGAGTGTCGGTCTCGGCCATGGAATCCTCTGGGGTAGAACGTTTGCCCCCGTATAACAAAGCCGCGCGCGGCAGGCCAAGGTTTTTTGGGCCTTTGCCGCTTGCATGTTGCAATTTCGGGCGTTTTCTCCCACATTAACGCCCATGCCTGCGGATATCATTGTTTTGGCGGCCATCGCCATCTTCGTGCTGCTGCGCCTTCGCGCGGTGCTCGGCCATAAAATCGGTCATGATCAGCCGCCGCCCATGCCCCGCGACCTGCCGGACGAGAGCGACCGCGTGGTGCAGGTGCAGCCGCGCAATCAGGCACCCACCATCGAAGGGGAGGCCACCGTGGTGGAACCATCGCCTGAAGCTCAGGCCGCCATGGCCAAGCTGCCGGAGGATCTGCGCACCAACGTCGAGGCGATGACGAAAATCGATGCCTCCTTCTCGCTGCCCGAATTCTTGAAAGGCGCGCGCATGGCGTTCGACATGGTGCTGGAAGCCTACGCCAAGGATGACCGCGACACGCTGAAAATGCTGCTCTCCAAGGAGGTATTCGAGAATTTCCGCAAGGACCTCGATGCCATGAAAAAAGACGGCAGGCGCGTGGAAACAACGCTCGTTTCCGTGCTCTCCGCCGAGCCCGTGGAGGCCCGGCTGACGCGCAACGTGGCGCACATCGTCGTGAAGTTCGAGAGCGAGCAGATCCAGGTGGTGCGCGACGCGGAAGACAAGATCATCGAGGGCGACGCTTCCGACATCCAGACCGTCGACGACGAATGGGCCTTCGAGCGTGATTTGCGATCGAGCAACCCTAATTGGAAGATCGTGGGGACGTAGGGAGTATTGTTTGCCCCTGCTGGTTTTAGGTTTGCCCCTGCTCCGGCCTG
>DBAY01000051.1:0-186 GCA_002291925.1 Alphaproteobacteria bacterium UBA998
GGCGTCGGCGGAGTCAGGCGTACCCACACGCCTCCACCCCAACCCGCCCCCTCCCCAGTAGGGGGATATAACGAAAGGAGAAAACCGGTGAAAATCTTCCTCAAATGGCTGCTTTCCCTGTGTTACCGCGTCGAGGTGGAGGGGCTGGAGCATTACAAATCGGCGGGCCAGCGCGCGCTGATCGTG
>DBAY01000051.1:506-15074 GCA_002291925.1 Alphaproteobacteria bacterium UBA998
GGGCCAGCGCGCGCTGATCGTGGCGAACCACACCTCGTTCCTCGATGCCGCGCTGCTGGCGGCGTTCCTGCCGGATACGCTGAGTTTCGCCATCAACACCGACATCGCCAGGCGCTGGTGGGTGCGGCCCTTCCTGCTGCTGGTGGATGCCTTCCCGGTCGATCCGCTGAGCCCGCTCGCGGCGCGCACGATGATCGAGCAGTTGAAGCAGGACAAACGCTGCGTCATCTTCCCGGAAGGCCGCATCACCGTCACCGGCGCGCTGATGAAAGTCTATGAAGGCCCCGGCATGATCGCCGACAAATCGGCGGCGAAAATCCTGCCCGTGCGCATCGAGGGGGCGCAATATTCGCCCTTCTCGCGCCTGCGCGGCAAGGTGCGGCTGCGCATGTTCCCGCGCATCCGCATCTCCATCCTGCCGCCCTGCCGCTTCGAGGTGGACGCCGCACTCCGTGGCCGCCAGCGCCGCGCGGCCATCGGGCGCGCGCTCTATGACGTGATGTCCCGCATGGTGTTCGAGACCTCGCCCATGCGCCGCACGCTGTTTGACGCGCTCATCGACGCCGCGCACACGCATGGCCGCTGGCACGGGCTGCTGGAGGACATCGAGCGCAAGCCCATGGGCTATCACGCGCTGCTGACGCGCAGCTTCCTGCTAGGCCAGCGCATGGCGCAGGGCACGGAGGAGGGCGTGGCGGTGGGCCTGCTGCTGCCCAACTCGCTGGCGGTGATGGTCTCCTTCTTCGCGCTGCAGGCTTACGGGCGCGTGTCCGCCATGCTGAATTTCTCCACCGGTGCCGGGCCGATGAAGGCCGCCTGCACGGCAGGGCAGGTGCGCAAGATCTACACCTCGCGCCGCTTCATCGAGCAGGCGAAGCTCTCCGCGCTGGTTGAGGCGCTGGTGGCCGAGGGGCTGGCGGTGCATTACCTCGAGGACCTGCGCCGCGGCTTCACGGTGTTTGACCTCGTGGGGGCGCATCTCTTCGCCTTCGCCGCGCCGCTGGTTTATCCCAAGCTGCAAGCGCGTACGCCGGACGATACGGCCGTGCTGCTTTTCACCTCCGGCTCGGAGGGCACGCCGAAGGGGGTGGCGCTCTCCCACGCCAATCTGCTGGCGAATATCTATCAGGTGGCGGCGCGTGTTGATTTCAGCGCGGCGGACAAGGTGTTCAACGTGCTGCCGGTGTTCCACAGCTTCGGCCTGACGCATGGCTCGCTGCTGCCGATTCTCTCGGGCGTGCGGACGTTCTTCTACCCGTCGCCGCTGCATTACCGCATCGTGCCGGAGCTGGTTTATGACACCAACGCGACCATCCTGTTCGGCACCGATACCTTCCTCAGCGGCTATGCGAAATACGCCAACCCCTATGATTTCTACAGCCTGCGCTACGTGCTGGCGGGGGCGGAGAAGGTAAAAGACGTCACCCGCGCCACGTGGGCGGAAAAATTCGGCCTGCGCTTGCTGGAGGGCTACGGCGCCACCGAATGCGCGCCGGTGATTTCCGTCAACACGCCGATGCACCACAAGCCGGGCACGGTCGGCCGCCTGATGCCGGGCATGATGGCCAAGGTGGAAGCGTTGGAGGGCACCGAAGGCGGCCGCCTTTGGGTGCGCGGCCCCAACGTCATGCGCGGCTATCTGAAGGCCGACAAGCCCGGTGAACTGCAACCGCCCGCCGATGGCTGGTATGACACTGGCGACATCGTGGACATCGACGCGGACGGCTATATCCGCATTCTCGGGCGCGCCAAGCGCTTTGCGAAGATCGGCGGCGAGATGGTATCGCTCGCCTCGGTGGAGCTGTGGATGGCCAAGCATTACCCCGAGAAGCGCCACGCCGTCGTCAGCCTGCCGGACGAGCGCAAGGGCGAGCAGCTCATCCTGCTCACCGAGCAGCCGGGGCTGGAACGCGCCGCGCTGGTGCCGCTGGCCAAGCAGGACGGCCTCTCCGAGCTGGCCCTGCCCAAAACCGTGCTGCACGTGGACGCCCTCCCGTGGCTGGCAACAGGAAAGGCCGATTACCCCGCAATTGCCGCACTGGCAAAGGAGCGGGTGAAGTAGATGACTCGTCATTCCGGGACGCTTTAGCGGGCCCGGAATCTGTTCCCGTGACGAAGGAGATTCTGCGCAGCCTTCGGCTCGCAGGATGACGGCTGGAAAGGGAATGTCACCCCGCACTTGTTGCGGGGTCTCCTCGTTACGCTGGGAGACCCCGCAATGAATGCGGGGTGACAACTACGCGTCATTGCGAGCGCCAGCGAAGCAATCCAGAGGCCGATGCTGGATTGCCGCGTCGCTGCGCTCCTCGCAATGACGGTGCAGGGGTAATCCTCCGCGCTTGTTGAACCCCAATTGACACCCCATGGCGCACCGACGCGCGAGGTTTGATGCCGTCCCTGTCATGCTGGCGGACCCTTAACCCCAGCAAGGAAGCATCCCATGGTACAACCGAAAAAGAAGGAAAAGCAGCCGCAGCCGCTGCAGGCGAACGACAATGAAAAGCAGATGTCCCCGCGCCCGCAGGACCGCATGGAGAACTACCTCGCGGCGAACAAGCTGGAAGGCAAGCGTGCGATCATCACCGGCGGCGATAGTGGCATCGGCCGCGCGGTCGCTATCGGCTATGCCAAGGAAGGCGCGGACGTCGCCATCATCTTCCACGAAAATACCGGCGATGCTGAGGAAACCCGCCAGTGCGTCGAGCAGGAGGGCCGCATTTGCCTGCTGATCCAGGGCGATATCGGCGATCCGCAATTCTGCCGCGACGCGGTCCGGCAGGCCGTAGAAGAACTCGGCGGGCTCGACATCGTCGTCAACAACGCGGGCGAGCAGCACCCGCAGGCGAACCTGGAGGATATCTCCGTCGAGCAGCTGGAGCGCACCTTCCGTACCAACGTTTTCGGCGCGTTTTTCCTGACGCAGGCGGCGCTGGAGCATCTGGAAGAGGGGACGTGCATCATCAATACCACCTCCATCACCTCGTTCCAGGGCCACCCGAAATTGCTCGACTACTCCGCCACCAAGGGCGCCATGACCACCTTCACCCGCTCCCTCTCGCAGATGCTGGCCGAGCGCAAAATCCGCGTCAACGGCGTGGCGCCGGGGCCCATCTGGACGCCGCTCATCCCCTCTACCTTCAGCAAGGAGGAAGTGGAGAAGTTTGGTAAGGACACCCCCCTGAAGCGCCCCGGCCAGCCTGACGAGGTGGCCCCCAGCTTCATCTTCCTCGCCAGCGACGACGCCAGCTACATGAGCGGCCAGATCCTGCACCCTAACGGCGGGGAGATTATCGGCGGATAGGAAATACAAAGGGATAGCATCGTCATGAAACGTTAATTTGCTAAGGTTTCGTGCGGTCTCTATAAGCGCCGCATGACACATGCCCTCGATAGTAGCGCGCCCGACCCGGCGGCTTTCTTCAATGAAAACGTGCTTCCGCACCACAGCCTTCCGCTTGCCCCGGTGGGCAACGTTCAGGCTAGCGTGGTTGCCACTGTTACCCATCGCCCAAAGGAAGTGCGCGGGCGAGGGACTCTTGGGGTCACGGCCAAAACACGCCGCTCCTTCCAGCATGCCTTGCGGGATTTTACAGATATGAAAGCGATGCTGGTTCGTGAGCAGCCCGAGCCGCCCGCCGCACCGTTCTCTACTGCACCCAATGGTCAGAAGGTCGAGATTCCACCGAGCAAGCTTTACAAGCGTTTTGGCAAATCAACTCTTGAGGTGGAAGAAGAGGTCGAAGCACCCTATGCCCTGTATTTCCGGGTTCATGCGCCCGAGCATTTCAAGCGTGTGGAACGTATCGCCAGCATGCTGCATGACGAGCTTATTGGGCCGAAAATTTATGCGCCGCTAGAGCTTTCGCACTTGGAGGATGATAGCCTGATGCCAGAGCTGTTAAAGGCCAAGCCCCAGTTGCAGGAAGCACAACGTTGCCTGCAGCAGCTCGCTTACCCCGACAATGATCCCGGCCATCAAGCTTTTTACCTTAACCGCCTGCAAGACCTAGGTGCCCAGCAATGCCCCGGGCTCGATAGAGTAGCAGATTTTTTCTCGTTTGAAGAACGCTCCGAAGCGCTGAACCAAATTGAAGTCATGCTGGACCGGATTACGGCTCAGGAAGTAGAGCAGCGCCGCAAGCGTCAGCGGACACAATGGGGTGACATGGATGAGCAGGGAATGCAGGCCACTCTTCCCGTCATTAAGGTCCAGCAATGCCCGCCGGGGATTTACCATCTGAACGGCAGCCCTGTGAATTCCTATCGGGAGTTCCTGCTTCAATATAACAAGAAATCGCTTCAGGAAGCGTTCAACGAGCCTCGCCAGGATATCGTCAAACTCTATATCCGCCCGCAGCTTGCCGCGCATATTGTCGAGCAGCTGGCGCAGCCGGGCACCGAGGCCCAGCGCAATCAGCGCTTCGTGAAGGCATCTCGCAAGGATACGCCACCCCCGGCCAGACGTGCCGCATCATGGGCTAGCGTTTACGAACGCCGTTTGAGCGGGTCACTGGAGCGCTGATTTTGCGCCGCAGCATCTCGCGGCGCATCATGGAATCTTTAGCTTTGCTTAAGCGTTCCGTGTTATAACGAGATTATGCCCCGGATCGATTATGCCATCTACGGTCTGTGTGAGCGGCAAGGGTCTGAGTTCTGGGCCGAACCGCTGAATGCGTTCAGCAGCTTCGCGTTTCTCTACATCACCATCCGTCTGCTGGTCTATTTCGAGGGACTGCAGATTCTGCGCCACCGGCGGCTGTGGGACATCAAGGCGCTGCTGTTCCTCACGCCTTGCATCGGCATGGCGAGCTTCGTATTTCATACCCTACCGGGGCCGGAGACGGAGCTTATTGACACCACCTTCATTGTCGCCTTCATCCTGCTTTATTTCTGGTGCGCGCTCATCCGCATCGCGCAGGTGGGGGCGTTCCAGGCGACCATCTGCTTTATCGCCTACGCAGGCTTCACCCACATTGTCGTCACCCAGTTTCCGCAGGCGCTGAACGACTCCATCGGGTACCTCACCACCATGATGGCGCTGATCGTCATCGCCTTCTATCTGAACATGAAAAAACGGGCCGCGGCGCGGGATTTCCTGATCGCCGCGCTGATCGGCGTCATGTCGCTGTTTTTCCGCAGCGTCGACCGTGCCACCTGCGACATGATGCCGTTTGGCACGCATTTCCTCTGGCACGTGCTGAACGCAACCCTCATCTACATTCTCATGAAACAGCTTATCCGCAGCGTGACGCGGCGCAGCAAGCGGCGTGAGCGGCGCGAGAAACGCCGCGCGGCGCGCAGGCAGGTGGATATGGGGGGCGGCATATGAACACATTTACCTATTTGGATGAATATTGCGAGCGGGCTGGCGATCCCGCTTTGTGGGCCGAGCCGCTGAATGCCATCTCCAACCTCGCCTTCCTCTTTGCGGCCGTGCTGGCAGCCCGCGACTACTGGCGCATGGAGCGGCATCTCTGCGTACGCACGCTGGATATAGTGCTGTTGATTGTCATACTGGCCGCCATTGGAGTAGGGAGCGGCCTGTGGCATCTCTATGCCACTAAGGAAACCATGCTGGCAGACGTGATTCCCATCACGCTCTTCATCAATCTCTACCTGCTCAGCTTCCTGCGCCGCATCATGCGGCTGGCCTGGGAATGGGTGGCGGGCCTGTGGCTCTGCTTCTTCATGGTGACGTATCTTGCGCAATCGGCGCTGCCAGCGGATTTACTAAACGGCAGCGTGATGTATGGCCCGGCTTTCCTCACGCTGGTGCTGCTCGGCGGCTGGGCCCGGCGGGTGCGTCTGCCGGAGCGCGCGCTGCTTGGCTCCGCCGTCGCCGTGTTCACGCTCTCCATCACCTTCCGCACCATCGACAAGGCCGTGTGCGACACCGTGCCCTATGGCACCCATTTCCTCTGGCACCTGCTGAATGCCGTGGTGCTTTATTTGCTCCTGCGCCTGCTCATCATCCGCGCCCACGTGAACGGGGAGCATTAAAGCGTATTCCCGTCATTCCGGGACGCGTCAGCGTGCCCGGAATCTCCTCGCGTGACGAGGGAGATCCTGCGCAGCCCTTCAGGCTCGCAGGATGACGGCTACTTATTACCTGTTAGTCGAGGACAGCATGTCCGAGTCAGCCTTGAGCTAGCGAAGCGTCGCTTACTTACGGAGGCCAGAAGGCCGGAGCAGGGGCAAACTAAAAAACCAGGCAAACGCAAAAAACTCCTATGCCGCTTTCGCTTTCATGCCGTACTGGCTGATGAGCGTCTCGGCGATCTGCACGGCGTTGAGCGCCGCGCCTTTGCGGAGGTTGTCAGAGACGCACCAGAAGGTGAGGCCGTGCTTCACGGTGGGGTCCTTGCGGATGCGAGAGATGAACACACCGTCCTCGCCGACGCACTCCACCGGGGTGGCGTACTCGCCATCCTTTGGGCGGTCGAGCACCACGACGCCGGGGGCATCGGAGAGCACGTCCAGCGCGTCCTCCACCTCGATCTCGCGCTCGAACTCCACGGTGACGGACTCTGAATGCCCGACGAAAACCGGCACGCGCACGCAGGTGGCGACCACCGGGATGTCCGCGCCCATGATCTTCTTCGTCTCGCCCATCATCTTCGCTTCTTCCTTGGTGAAGCCGTCTTCCATGAAGACGTCGATCTGCGGAATCAGGTTGAAGGCGATGCGTTTCGGGAATTTCTTCGGCTCCAGATGGTCGCTCGTGTAGAGGTGCTTGGTCTGTTCATAGAGCTCGTCCATTGCGTCCTTGCCGGCGCCGGAGACGGACTGGTAGGTCGCCACCACCACGCGCTTGATCTTCGCCTGGTCATGCAACGGCTTCAGCGCCACCACCATCTGGATGGTGGAGCAGTTGGGGTTGGCGATAATGTTGGTTTTCGCGTAATCCTTCAGCGCGTCCGGGTTCACTTCCGGCACCACCAGCGGAATCTCCGGGTGCATGCGGAAATGCGAGGTATTGTCGATGACCACGCAACCCGCCTGCGCCGCGCGCGGGGCATGGATGGCCGACACTTTCGCGCCGGGGGAGAAGAGAGCAATGTCCGTGCCCGCGAAATCGTAAGTATCAAGCGCCTTGACGGTGAGCGTCTTGTACTCGCCGAAGCTCACTTCCTTGCCTTCCGATTCCTTGGAGGCCAGCGCCACGACTTCCCGCACCGGGAAATTGCGCTCGGAGAGAATCTGCAGAATTTCGCGACCGACATTCCCGGTCGCGCCGACAACGGCGACTTTGTAGGACATGGCTGATTCCTGAAATAATGTGGGGTTATGCATGTAATGCATCACCCCGCAAAAGGCAAATGCTAACGATTGAAATGCCTAGCGTTGCGGCTGGCTGCTTTCACCGGAATTCATCAAGCGATTCAACGCATACCCACTCGCCAGCGCACCGGCGGCGCCAAGGCCCACCATCTTCACCCAGCGACCGCCGCCTTTGCTGGCAGATTCAACAGCTTTAGCTGCAAGGCTTTCGCCTCGCTCAATTATTTTCAGTTCTGGATGGTGAACTGCGGTGGCGCGTGCGGTTGCATCCAGCCACGCGTTGTGTGCAGGTTGAACCATACGCTCATACAAGGCGCCACGAAATTCATTGGCTTGGGCTTCAGACAGCTTCCGCCAACCCTGCATTGAAGAAAGTTCTTTTGCCAAGGCTTCGTTGGCTGTCTTTAAACGTCTGTAGGACTCTGCAACGGCTGCCTCGGCTTCGTGTTTCGGTTTTAGTTTGGCGATTTTGTCCAGAAGTTCGGCACGTGATTCCGGAGAGCTGACATTATTTAACGCGCGTTCATGACGTTTGAGCTCGTCAGCAACACTGGATACAATGCCATTTTTAGAATTATCTGCTATAGTAGCAAAAGTACGCTCAGCGTTTTCGATCACTTGAGGAGTCGACGAATTAATGTACTTCATAACTGCCTTCTGGCGAGGCAGGCCGGTTCTGATGTGAACAGCGGGCTTACCAGCTTCCAGATTTGCCTCGGTAACATCAATACCGCCATTAAACTTTCGAACCGCTTCACCTATCTGCCGCCGAGACGGTTTCTGCCCTTCAGGCAATTTTAATATTTTGATTTGATTATCAACGAATTCTTTTTTCGCAGCATAAAGTGCTTTGCGGCGTTCGAAATCTGCGGTGGACGTAAATGCCTCATGGACAAACGCCCGCGGAGTCGCTTTCGCATTTTTTTCAACGGACGTTTCTAAGGAGGCAGGCTTCACCCGTTCAGCCCATTTCTTGCCAGCATATGCGCCCGCGCCACCGCCGAGGGCTGCGCCCACTAGGCCCGGCAAAGGCGATCCACCTTGGGTTTGCGCAACGGTTTCCTGCTCCTGCGGCATAAAAAACTCCTTTTCTTCCGATTTTAATTATAACGCATGTGGCGTGGAAGAATGTGAAGTTTTTATGAAAAAGGCTTTATGGCAAGAAATCTAAGGCTCTGACGAATCTACTTCTTCAACCCGCTACACACATCCTGCGGAATCTGGCCGTCGGCGAGCTGGCGGATCATGGGGAGGTAGCGGCCGAGGGTTTGCTGCACATTGGCGTCCTGCAGATAGGGCTTGAGCTGGCGGCCGCAGCTCCAGGCGGCTTCACCCTCGATGGTGCCGCCGTAGAGGACGGCCACTTGCCGGGCTTCCGCGGGGCGGCCCGCCTTGCAATGGGCGATGATTTCCTGGTTCATCCGCTTCGCCTCGTCGGTGACGCGCTGCATGCCGTCCTGCCCCAATTTGTCGGTGACGCAGGTGCTGAACTGGGTGGTGGCCTGCACAATCGGCCCCATCAGCTGCTGCATGGCCTGCTTCTGCTGCTCGGTCATGCCGGGGACGTTGAAGTTGATGCCCTGCGATAAGGCAGGGGCGGCGAGGAGGGAAAGGAGGAGAAAAGCGCGTTTCATAGTGTCCTGTCATTCCCGCGCAGGCGGGAATCTAGAGGTTATCGGGTGAGGTTCCCGCTTTCATGGCAACAATGACGTTTATTATATTCCAGCCAAATTGTGAATGTCATGCTGAACTCGTTTCAGCATCTTTAGGAACAGGCCCTGAAACGAGTTCAGGGCGACAATTAAAAGCCTTCGCTGGAATGGCATAAGAATTAAGCGCGTTTGTTTTACGCCGCAATCCCATATTGCGGCGCGAAACGATCCAGCGCGGCGATGACGGCGGCGCCCATCTCGGTGGTGGAGACCAACTTCGCGCCCGGCGCCATGATGTCGCCCGTGCGGGTGCCTTCGGCCAGCACCTGCGCCACGGCGTATTCCAGCAGGTCGGCCTCGCGGCCCATGTCGAAGGAATAGCGCAGCATCATCGCCACGGAAAGGATGGTAGCCAGCGGGTTGGCCTTGTTCTGGCCCATGATGTCCGGCGCGGAGCCGTGCACCGGCTCGTAAAGGGCCGGGCGGGAGCCATCGGCGCGTGCTTCACCCAGCGAGGCGGAGGGCAGCATGCCGAGCGAGCCGGTGAGCATCGCCGCGCAATCGGAGAGGATGTCGCCAAAGATGTTGCCAGTGACCATCACGTCGAACTGCTTGGGGTTGCGCACCAGCTGCATGGCGGCGTTATCAACATACATGTGCGAGAGTGCCACGTCCTTGTATTCTGCGTCACTGAGCTTCTGCATTTCTTCGCGCCACATTTCGGTGGTCTCCAGCACGTTGGCCTTGTCAACGGAGCAGAGTTTCTTGTTCCGCTTACGGGCGAGTTCAAACGCGACCTTGCCGATACGCCTCACTTCCCAATCATGATAAATCATCGTGTTGCGCCCTACGCGCACGCCATTTTCCACTGTGACACCGCGCGGTTCACCGAAATACACGTCGCCGGTCAGCTCCCGTACGATCATAATATCCAAGCCCGCAATGACGTCGCGCTTCAGCGTCGAAGCCTCGGCCAGCGCATCGAAGCACAGGGCGGGTCGCAGATTGGCGAACAGGCCGAGTTCCTTGCGGATGCCAAGCAAGCCGCGCTCCGGGCGCACCGCGTACTCCAGCGGCTCCCATTTCGGGCCGCCGACGGCGCCGAGCAGGATGGCATCCGCCTTCTGCGCCTTCTCCAGCGTTTCGGCGGGCAGGGGGGTGCCGGTGGCATCATAGGCCGCGCCGCCGATGAGGGCGTGCTCGGTCTTGAATTGCACGCGGCTGTACGTGTTGAACCAGCCGAGGATTTTGACGGCTTCGCCTACCACTTCCGGCCCAATGCCGTCGCCGGGGAGGAGGAGGATGGTTTTCGTGGTCATGAACGCCTCTCGGAAATCAGGGAATATGCCGCGTTCATTACACGAATCAGCCTTTTTTCAACAGCGGAAAAAGCTTAACTGAATCTTAACACGCAAAAACAGCGCCCTCATTATAGTACCGCTAAAAAAGGTCACGTGATGGCTCAAGCGCTAAGGCAACACAAAAGAAAGCCCGGAAATCAGCAGGTTCTGCTTTCACTCGCTGAGGGGTTGAACCGCCTGCAGCAGGCACTGGACTCAAATGCACCCTTGTCCGCGCGTTTGCGCGCATTCAGCCAGTGCACGGCGGCCTTTGCTCCCCAAATGGCGACCTTGGACAAGGAAACCCGCATTCGACTGGAAGGCCTGATGGATGCCTTCGACGCGTCAACCGCGGCGGAGCTGGAAAAAATTGAAGATGCCGACCTGATTGCCGCGCTCAATAACCATTGGAAACTGCGCCTGCAGCCGAGTCTCGAGTGGACACAGGCATGGTACCGTACTTCACAGAAGCGCATGGCATCGTTTGATACCAAAGCCTTCGCGACTGCCTTGTATTCACTTTCCATGTTGAGGATGCAGCCGCCTGAGGCGTGGATGAAACGCTGGCTGTCCCATACCCAACCCATGCTCGCGACCTGCGAGCAGCCATTTTGTAACATTGCCTACGCGCTTGCCGGGCAATTGCTGGAAGGGACGATGATACCTGCCGCTTATCGGCAGGCTTTGGGCAAGGAACTGGCTCATCGCTCCACCAATCAGCCAGGCCCTATCGGCCAGTATCACGCAGCGGTGACGCTGCTGGAGCTGCCCCAGCCAGACTGGCTACGCGATGCGAAGCCGATTTTATCCGAAACCTATAGGCCGACGCGACGTCAGAGTTCGCTGGAATCAGAATTCCGTGAGCATATCCGTCCATATCTTGAGCAATGCAAGGATTGCGTGGAACCGCGCTGGGAAAAATGGTCCAGCTTCACTTACAGCCCGCTGGATCTCGCCTTGTATCACAAGCCCGGGAAGGCCGGTGGACGCCAGGCGAATCTGTATGTGCAGTTAGATGGCGTCGGTCATTTCGTGAAGGACGCTGTCGGCGTGCTGATGCTGGACGGCAAAAGCAGCATTCAGAGCGCTGTTTTGAAAAAACATCTCGGGCCGCATGAAAGACTCATGCGTGTCAGCGGACGTGATTTTGCCGGTAATCCGGAGCGCACAGTCCAAGAGGTCATGGCCACGCTGACGGAGTTAGCCCAGCACGCACCACAGTCAGCCCAAGTCAGTGATGTCGCTTATCAAGGCACGCCGCGCACCGCTGTCAGACGGCGCGGTTAAGCGAGCTCAGGCTGCGCCGTACAGCCACGGCGCCGACTGGCGCTGGGCCTGCTCGAAGCTGGCGATTTGTGGAGTTTTCTGCTGGGTGAGGCCGATATCGTCGAGGCCGTTCAGCAGGCAATGCTTGCGGAACGCATCCACCTCGAAGCGAAACGCGTGATTGCCCGCGGTGACGTTCTGCTTCTCAAGGTCCACCGTGATGGGCTGCTCCGCCTCGGCAGCCTGCGTCAGCGCATCGACCTGCGCCTGCGGCAGGGCGACGGGCAGGATGCCGTTTTTGAAGCAGTTATTGTAGAAAATATCGGCGAAACTCGGCGCGATGACGCAGCGGATGCCGAAATCCAGCAGCGCCCACGGCGCATGCTCACGGCTGGAGCCGCAGCCGAAATTGTCGCCGGAAACCAGAATCTCCGCCTTATCGTAGGGCGCGTTGTGCAGCACGAAATCATCGATGCGCTTGCCGTTAACGTCATAGCGCATCTCGTAGAACAGGCCCTCGCGCAGGCCCGTGCGCTGGATGGTCTTCAGGAACTGCTTGGGGATGATCATGTCGGTATCGACATTCTGCAAAGGCAGCGGTGCCGCGATGGCGGTAAGTGTGATGAAGGGTTTCATGAAATTACTCTTGCGGTTTCTGTTTTTCAGGGATGTTCAGCCGTTCAAAGTATCCGTCATTGCGCAGGTCAATCGGCGTCTGATAGCCGCTCTGCGGCTGGGGCAGAGTGGTGCGTTCCTCGCGCGTGCAGGCGGCAAGCGCCATCAGGGCAAGCAGGGGAATCAGCGTACGCATTATTCGCACTCCTTTAGTTTCCAGATATCCGTGCCGGTGATGACGGCGATGTTGCGGCGGATTTTCTCTTCCGGCCAGTCCCACCATTTCACCTCGAGCAGCATCTGAATGGTTTCCTCGTCAAAACGATATTTCACGATGCGCACCGGGTTGCCGACCGCGATGGCGTAAGGCGGGATGTCCTTCGTCACCACCGCCTTGGTGCCGATGACCGCACCGTGCCCGATGGTGACACCGGAGAGAATCACCGCGTCCAGACCCACCCATACATCATGGCCGATATGCACATCACCCTTGGCGAAAGGGCACTTGCCCTGCGCTCCTGGCCATAAATCCTTCAAGGACTGAAAGGGATAGCTGGAGACCGTATCGATCGGATGATTCCCGCTGATGAGAATCTGCACCCCCGGGGAAAAAGAGCAGAATTTGCCGATGGTGACGCGCTCTCTACCGATCAGCCAGCGAATCTGAGGAGTGCCATAGGAGTAATCCCCAATGGTAACGTTGGGATGCTGAATCTGGTCCTTCATATAGCGGAAATTCGGCACGGCCTTGGAGACCGATCCCATATTCACCGGCGTAAAGATGCCCCCCGGCTCTGACATGGCTAACTCGCGGCTTTCATCCCGGCATCGAGGGTGCGCACGTCGGTGAGGTGGCCGGTGATGGCGGCGGCGGTGGCCATGGCGGGGCTCATCAGGTGGGTGCGCCCGCCGCGACCCTGGCGGCCCTCGAAATTGCGGTTGGAGGTGGAAGCGCAGCGCTCGCCCGGCGAGAGCTGGTCAGCGTTCATGGCGAGGCACATGGAGCAGCCGGCCTCGCGCCACTCAAACCCGGCGGCGGTGAAGATATGGTGCAGCCCTTCGGCTTCCGCCTGTTCCTTGACGAGGCCGGAGCCGGGGACGACCATCGCCAGCTTCACGTTCGGCGCAACCGTGCGGCCCTTTGCCACGGCAGCCGCGGCGCGCAGATCCTCGATGCGGCCATTGGTGCAGGAACCGATGAAGATCTTGTCCACCGGCACTTCCGACAGCGGCGTGCCGGGGCGCAAACCCATATATTCCAGCGAACGCTTCACGGCGGCGCGGCGGTTTTCATCCGCGAAGGATTCGGGTGAGGGAACGCGGTCGGTGATTGGCAGCACGTCCTGCGGCGAGGTGCCCCACGTCACCTGCGGCGCGATGTCGGCGGCGTTCAGGGTGAGCTCGGCGTCGAATGTCGCGCCTTCGTCGGTGGAGAAGCTTTTCCAGTAGGCCACGGCGGCGTCCCAATCCTCGCCTTGCGGCGCCATCGGGCGGCCTTTCAGGTAGGCGAAGGTGGTCTCGTCCGGCGCGATCAGGCCCGCGCGGGCGCCCGCTTCGATGGACATATTACACACCGTCATGCGGCCTTCCATGGAAAGGCTGCGGATGGCCTCGCCTGCATACTCGATGACGTAGCCCGTGCCGCCCGCCGTGCCGAGCTTGCCGATGATGGCGAGCACGATGTCCTTGGCCGTCACGCCGAGCGGCAACTGGCCGTTCACGGTGATGCGCATGTTCTTCGCGCGTTTCTGGATCAGGGTCTGCGTGGCCAGCACATGCTCCACCTCGGAGGTGCCGATGCCAAACGCCAGCGCGCCGAACGCGCCGTGGGTGGAGGTGTGCGAATCGCCGCAGACAATGGTCATGCCCGGCTGGGTGAAGCCCTGTTCCGGGCCGACGATATGCACCACGCCCTGCCGCTTGTCGTCCATGCGGAAATAGCGCACGCCAAACTCGGCACAGTTTTTCTCGAGCGTTTCCACCTGGATGCGCGAGGTTTCGTCCTTGATGCCCTGCAGACGGTCCGGCGTGGTGGGGACGTTATGGTCAGCCACCGCCAGCGTTGCTTCCGGGCGATGCACCTGGCGGCCCGCCACGCGTAGCCCCTCAAAGGCCTGCGGCGAGGTCACCTCATGCACGAGGTGGCGGTCGATATAGAGCAGGCAGGTGCCACCCTCCTGCGCATCCACCAGATGGCGCTCCCAGATTTTGTCAAACAGGGTCTTGGGCTGCGTGGTCATGGATCAATCTGCCTTGGGGGTGGGCTCAGAAAATAAAGCTGACACAACAGTAAAGCAAGAATTTTAGAGGATCGTTAGCGCCCATACTGTGGCAAACGCAATTAATAAGAATTAACTAATTTTTAGATTTTTTTTTAACATTGGAAGAACCTGTGGCATTGTCCCATTAAGATA
>DBAY01000012.1 GCA_002291925.1 Alphaproteobacteria bacterium UBA998
TAGTTATCTAGGACAGCCCCTTAATATATGTCGCCCTGAACTTGTTTCAGGGCCTTTTTGTAAAAGATGCTGAAACAAGTTCAGCATGACTGGAAGGGGGGTTGTAGCGCGAACCCAAAAGGACATCGTCATTTTGACTCAAGCTGGCTTGCTATTGCGTCGGGCATGCCTTACATAAGTTTTTATGAATAATTTGCTCCTCATCGGCATGTTCGTGCTCATGATCGCCACCGTAGTGGTGCTGATGATCGGCGTGGTGCTGATGGCGCGCGGGGGGGCGGTGAATGAGAAATTCTCCAACAAGCTCATGGTGGCGCGTGTGACCCTGCAGGGGGCGGCCATCCTGATTCTCGGCCTGCTGTTCTATCTGGGCAAGCAGGGCTCCTGAAATCCGTCGATGGGCGGCACAAGTTAAGCGATTTTTAAGCCTTCCTGCGCTACAGCTAGGGGAGGAGATTCCATGAAGATACTCGTCTGCGTCAAACGCGTCGTCGATTACAACGTCAAGATCCGCGTCAAGGCGGACCAGACCGGCGTCGAGCTGGCCAACGTCAAGATGTCCATGAATCCGTTCGACGAAATCGCCGTCGAGGAAGCGGTGCGCCTGAAAGAAAAGGGGCTAGCTTCCGAATTGGTGGCTCTCTCCATCGGGGGTGACGGCGTGGTCGAGACATTGCGCGCCGCCCTGGCGATGGGTGCAGACCGGGCGATTCACCTCAAGACGAACGAGGCCATTCAGCCACTCGCTGCCGCTAAGCTCATCCGCGCGCAGGTCGACGCCGAGCAGCCGCAGATGGTGATTCTTGGCAAGCAGGCGATTGATGACGATGCCAACCAGACCGGCCAGATGCTGGCCGCGCTGCTGGGCTGGCCGCAGGGGACGTTTGCCTCCAAGTTGGAGTTGAATGGCAGTGACGTCACCGTCACCCGCGAGGTGGATGGCGGGTTGATGACCGTCGCCATGGCGCTGCCCTGCGTCATCACCACCGATCTGCGCCTGAACGAGCCGCGCTACGCCACCCTGCCCAACATCATGAAGGCGCGCTCCAAGCCGCTTGCTACGTTGGACGTGGCCACGCTGGGCGTGGACGTCGCGCCGCGCCAGAGCGTGAACCGCGTGCAGGAGCCGCCCAAACGCAAGGGTGGCGGCAAGGTCGCTTCGGTCGAGGAGCTGGTGGATAAACTCAAGAACGAAGCGAAGGTGCTCTGATGCCCGCCCTAGTGCTCGCCGAACACGCCAATCAGCAACTCTCGCCCGCCACGACCTGTGCCGTCACAGCGGCGGGCCAGATGGACGGGGTCGTGGATGTACTGGTCGCTGGCTTGGGCGCGCGCGCGGTGGCTGAACAGGCGGCCAAGCTGGCCGGCGTGCGGCAGGTGCTGCTGTGCGACGCAGCGCAGTTCGCGATGCCGCTGGCCGAGGAGCTGGCACCGCTCTTGAAAGCGCAAGCAGAGGCCTACAGCGCGCTCGTAGCAGCGGCGACAACCTTCGTAAAAGACGTGATGCCCCGCGCCGCCGCCTTGTTGGACGTTCAGCAAGTTTCCGACATCATCCGTATCGAGTTGCCGAACGTGTTTGTGCGCCCGATCTATGCGGGCAATGCGTGGGAAACGGTGACCAGTGCGGAGGCACGGAAGGTCATCACCATTCGTCCGACAGCGTTTGCGAAAGCGGAAGCCGGAGCATCTTCCGCCCCCATTGTGGAGGTGGCTGCCCCGGCCCCGGTCGGGCAGACGCGCTTCGTCGGGCTGGAAGGCAGCTTGTCGGCGCGCCCTGAACTGGCGAATGCAAAGATTGTTGTCTCGGGCGGCCGCGGGCTGGCTTCAAAAGAGAACTTTGCGCTGATTGAACGTATCGCCGACAAGATTGGCGCAGCGGTCGGTGCCTCGCGCGCGGCCGTGGATGCCGGATATG
The DNA here is from genome assembly GCA_002291925.1 of Alphaproteobacteria bacterium UBA998. Lineage (GTDB taxonomy): Bacteria > Pseudomonadota > Alphaproteobacteria > Rickettsiales > UBA998 > UBA998. Next base: position 1,916 of record DBAY01000012.1, read on the forward strand.
TGCCGAACGATTACCAGGTCGGCCAGACCGGCAAGGTGGTGGCGCCGGACCTCTACATAGCCGTGGGCATCTCCGGGGCCATCCAGCATCTGGCAGGGATGAAGGACAGCAAGATCATCGTCGCCATCAACAAGGACGAAAACGCGCCCATCTTCGAAGTGGCCGATTACGGGCTGGTGGGCGATCTGTTCGAGGTGCTGCCGAAACTGGAACAATTGCTCTAGGCCATGCCGGAGCCGACCCACATCGCGCTGTGCCAGATCAACCCGACCGTGGGCGATCTGGCGGGCAACAACGCCCTCATCCTGAAACATTACCGCACGCTGGCCCCCACGCATGACCTCGTGGTGTTCCCCGAGCTGGCTTTGCTCGGGTACCCGCCGGAGGACCTCGTGCTCATGCCCGGCTTCCAGCAGGCCGCGCAGGACGCGCTCGCCACACTTGTGGAGGCCACTGCCGGGCAGGGGGCGGCGCTGCTGGTTGGCGGACTCCAGGTAAAGGAGGACACACTTTACAATGCCGCGTTCCTGCTGGAGGGCGGTGCGGTGCGCCACATCGCGCGCAAGCATTTCCTGCCCAATAGCGGCGTGTTCGACGAAATGCGCGTTTTTGCGCCGGGGCCGCTGCCCGCCGTGGTGGCGTGGCGCGGGTGCAGGCTGGCGTTTCTGGTGTGCGAGGATATGTGGCACCCGGAGATTTTCCCCGGCCTCGCGGCGCAGGGGTGTGAGGCGGTTCTCGTCATCAACGGCTCGCCATTCGAGGCGGGCAAGCAGGCCATCCGCAAACAACTGGCGACCGATGCCGCCACCCGGCACGGGCTCGCGATTTTTTACCTCAACATGGTTGGCGGGCAGGACGAGCTGGTGTTCGACGGCCAGTCCTTCGCCATGAATGCCAAGGGCGAAGTCGTGCACCGGCTGGCCGCATTTGCCGAGGATACAGCATCCTACACATTTGCCGATGACCGCATAGAGGCCCACAGCCCCAGCCATCCGACGCCGGGCTGGGACGAGAGCGTCTACGCGGCGGTCACGCTGGGTTTGCGCGATTACGTGGAGAAAAACGGCGCGCCGGGCGTGCTGCTCGGCCTCTCCGGCGGGGTGGATTCGGCGCTCGCGGCCTGTATCGCGGTGGATGCGCTCGGGCCGGGCCGGGTGCGAAGCGTCATGCTGGCCTCGCCCTACACCGCCGCCATCAGCCACGAGGACGCGGCGGCAGTGGCCAAGAATCTCGGCATCCGCCACGAGACGCTCGCCATCGCCCCCGGCATGCAGGCGGTGGACGCCATGCTGGCCGGGCTGCCGGAGGGGGTGAGCCCGCTCGCGCAGGAGAATCTGCAATCCCGCCTGCGCGGCCTGACGCTGATGGCGATTTCCAATTCCACAGGCTATCTGCTGATTTCCACCGGCAACAAATCGGAGATGGCCACCGGCTACGCGACGCTCTACGGCGATATGTGCGGTGCCTTCAACCCGCTGAAGGATATTTATAAAACGGAAATCTATGCCCTCTGCCGCTGGCGCAATGCCCAGCGCTGGAAGCGCGGCCTCGGCCCGGCCGGGGCGGTGCTGCCAGAGCGCGTCCTCACCCGTGCCCCCTCGGCGGAATTGCGCGACAACCAGACCGATCAGGACAGTTTGCCGCCATATGACCGTCTCGATGCCATGCTGCGCCTGCTGATCGAGGGGCGGCAGGCCTCGCAGGACCTGCTCACTGCCGGTTTCAGCTTTGACGAGGTCGCCCGCACCACGCACCTCCTGCGCCTCAGTGAATACAAGCGTCGCCAGGCCCCGCCCGGCCCCAAAATCAGCCCCCTAAGCTTCGGCCGCGACCGCCGATTCCCGGTGACCAATCGGTTTAAATTCTAGGAATCGTTAAAATCTTCACGAAATTGTAAAGGATATATGGTTGTATGGGAGGTATAAGACTCGCGCATTAAACCAAGCCAATATAAAGCCATGTTGCAGACTGTGATTAATGAGAACGTGTTCGCCGCATATAAGCACCATATAGCGCAAGGACTTTCTGATCTTGGCAAAGACATTTGCCATGAGTCAAAAGATTTTATCGCGGGCAAACTGGAAGAAACGTTTAAAACTCGTCTGACCGAATTCGCCAAAGAAGAAATGGTTATCGGCGAAAGCGAATTGCCTTTGGTCGAGAAAATGGCCGAAACTGCGGTGGCGCAAGTAAAGTCACACTGCTCGCTGATTCAGGCGGCAAAAAAATACAGTGCAGCCCTGGCAGAAATGGAGGGAAAAACTGGCCTCCTTCATGAGGATGTGGACTGTGGGGTTGAGGCTGCTACACGTGAATTTGAGCGCCAAATCGGCATTGGCGCGGCAAAATGTGAAAGTGAATGGGCCAAAATCTTAAAGCCTCATTTTTCTGGTAAAGTCTCCGCAGAGGCGTTGAATCGTGGCATGAATGGGATCCAAGCTTCTGTCGAAGCGGAACTGGAGGGAGCCCACCGGGCTGCACAAGGATGTCATAAGCCAAATATCTTCGCAGGTATTTCCGAGGTGATGCTTGGGGCAAAACATATTGTTACCGGCAAGGCGCTGGAGAATGGCCGCATGGGCAAAACCGCCACGGGCCTTTTTGCTGCGAGCGTTGCAGGTGCGGGGCACGGTGTTTACCGTATGGCGCAGACGCAGATCGATGACAACACCGGCAAGCCTTACCACGATGTGAAGGGTGGGGCCCTTGAAGTCGGAGCCGCCTTTGCCGGTCTACTCGCCGCGCTCAAGATGGTCGAGAAAAACGTACGCGGCCTTTAGTTCCGCTTACCATTCCAACTCTTTACCTTGCCCCGCTTGTTGCCTATGCTCCGCCGCCTGAGAGCATAAGGATTTTTTCATGACGACTTCCCCCCGCGTCCGTTTCGCCCCGTCGCCGACGGGCTATCTCCATGTGGGCAACGTACGCACCGCGCTGGTCAACTGGCTGTTTGCAAAGAAGATGGGCGGCTGCTTCATCCTGCGCATCGACGATACCGACATGGAACGCTCGCGCGCCGAATACGAGGACGCCATCCGCGAGGATATGAGCTGGCTCGGCCTCTCTTGGGAGGAGGAGGCCCGCCAGTCCGCCCGCATGGCCCGCTACGGGGAGGCCAAGGAGCAGCTCATCAGGGCCGGGCGGCTTTATCCGTGCTATGAGACCGGCGAGGAGCTGGAAATCCGCCGCAAGGTGCAGGTCAGCCGCGGCGCCCCGCCGATCTATGACCGCGCGGCGCTGAAGCTCACCGACGCACAGAAACGCCAGTATGAAGCCGAGGGCCGTCGCCCGCACTGGCGCTTCCTGCTGAACGACAACGACGTGGCGTGGGACGACCTCGTGCGCGGCCCGGTGAAATACGAAGGCCGTCACGCCTCCGACCCTGTGCTGTTCCGCGAGGACGGCGTGCCGCTCTACACCCTCTCCTCGGTGGTGGATGACGGCGACATGAAGATCACCCACGTCGTGCGCGGCGAGGACCATGTCAGCAACACTGCCGTGCAGGTGCAGATTTTCGAGGCGCTGGGTTTCGCGGTGCCGCGCTTCGCCCACCTCGCGCTGCTGAAGCTGAAGGAGGGTGAACTCTCCAAGCGCATCGGCTCAGGCGGCGTGCGTGACTTCCGCGAGCAGGGCATCTTCCCGCTGGCGCTCAACAGCTACCTCGCGAAGATGGGCACCTCCGATGCGGTGGAGCTGGCGGAAAGCATGGATGCGCTGGCCGAGAGCTTCGATTTCGCCAAATTCGGCCGCGCCGCTGCGACGTTCGATCAGGAAGAGTTGAACCGCCTCAATGCCCGACTGCTGCGCCAGCTTCCGTTCAAGGACGTGCAGGGCTGGCTGTGGGGGCAGGGCGTGGAGATCACGGAAGCCTTCTGGGAGCGCGTGCGCGCCAATACGATGGCGCTGCCGCAGGTGAAGGAATGGTGGGAACTGGTGAGCCAGCCCATCACCCCGAAGATCGCCGACCCCGAATTCTGCCGCAAGGCTGCGGAGCTGCTGCCCGGCGGCGAGTGGAACGACGCGAGCTGGAAGGAATTCGCCGAAGCCGTGAAAACCGCCACCGGCCGCAAGGGCAAGGAACTTTTCATGCCCCTCCGCCTGGCGCTCACTGCCCGCGAAGACGGCCCGGAATTGGCCACCGTGTTCAAACTGCTGGGACGCGAAAAGGCGGAGAAGCGGTTGCTGGGACAGGCGGCGTAATTTTTCTCCGTCATTGCGAGGAGCGCAGCGACGCGGCAATCCAGCACCGCCCGCTGGATTGCCTCGCTGGCGCTCGCAATGACGAGTAACGTTTACTGGTATGAAGCAGCCTGCCGTTTACATCATGTCGAATAAGCGAAATGGCACGCTGTACACCGGCGTAACCTCCGATCTCGTCAAGCGTGTCTGGCAGCATAAGGAAAAGGTGGCTGATGGCTTTACCAAACAATATGGCTGCTCCTTACTAGTCTGGTTTGAACTAGCCGATTCAATGGACGCAGCCATCCTACGCGAAAAGCAGATCAAGGCAGGCTCGCGTGCCAAAAAGCTGGGGCTGATAGAAGCTATGAATCCAGAATGGAATGATTTATACGAAACCATCCGCTAACTGGATTGCTTCGCTGCGCTCGCAATGACGACACCCATCCACCTCTACAATTCCCTCACCCGCCGCAAGGAGCCGCTGACGCCGCTCGACCTCGCGAATGTCCGCATGTATGTCTGCGGCCCGACGGTGTATGCACGGCCGCATATCGGCAATGCGCGCTCGGTGGTGGTGTATGACGTGCTGTTCCGCCTACTGCGCCATGTCTATGGCGAGGCGCACGTCACTTATGCGCGCAACATCACGGACGTGGATGACAAAATAAACGCAGCGGCCATCGAGCGGGGCATCTCCATCCAGCAGCTCACCCAGGAAGTGACGGCGCAATTCCACGAGGACATGGGCGCGCTGAATTGCCTGCGCCCGACCATCGAGCCCACCGCGACGGGCCACATGACGCAGATCATCGCCATGATCGAGCGGCTGATTGCGAACGGCCATGCCTACGCAGCGCAGGGACATGTGCTGTTTGATATCGCGAGTGCTGTTGCGAGGAGTGAGGAAAAAGAAGCGCTGACAGGACGTCAGCGCGAGCCATCAGCCAGCGGAGCGTCGCTTATTGTGGAGGCCAGCAGGCCGGAGCAGGAGCAAACCAAATACTACTACGGCCATCTCTCCCGTCGCTCGATGGACGAGATGGTGGCGGGCGCGCGGGTGGAAGTGGCACCCTACAAGAAGAATCCCGGCGATTTCGTGCTGTGGAAACCGGCCAGCGAGAAGGACGATGCTTCCTCGAAATTCGACAGCCCGTGGGGCGTGGGGCGTCCGGGCTGGCACATCGAATGCTCCGCCATGTCGACGACGCATCTGGGCGAGACGTTCGACCTGCATGGCGGCGGCGCCGACCTCATGTTCCCCCACCACGAGAACGAATGCGCCCAGTCCCGCTGCGCCAACCCGCAGTCAGAATTCGCAAAAATGTGGGTGCATAACGGCTTCCTCACCGTGAACGGTGAGAAGATGAGCAAGTCGCTGGGGAATTTCATCACGGTGAAGGATTTGCTCGATCAGGGCGTGCATGGCGAGGTCATCCGCTTCGCGCTGATGTCGACACATTACCGCAAGCCACTCGACTGGACGCCCAAGCTGGTCGAGGACGCGAAGAAGCAGTTGGATTCGCTTTACCGCAAAATGGGTGAGGCAAGTACCGGCGAGGCGACTGTCGATTCGTTGCTCGATGATTTGAACGTACCGGATTACCTGGCGAAGCTTCACACCTTGTCTGGTGATGCGTTGCGTAAGGCAGGGGAGGTGCTGGGGCTGCTTCAACTGGATGCCGAAGCATGGTTCAAGGGTGAAAGCACGGAAGGTGACGAGGCCATCGTGGTGCAAATCAACGCCCGCTTGGAGGCCCGCAAGTCCAAAAACTGGGCGGAGTCCGACCGCATTCGCGACGAGCTGAAAGCGCAGGGCATCATCTTGGAGGATCGCCCCGACGGCACCACTGACTGGCGGCGCGCATAATGGAGAAGCTGAAAATCATTGGCTCGCTGACTAGTCCGTTTGTACGGGCGGTGCGGGCGATGTGCGAGGAGATGCAGCTGCCTTACGAGATGGCGCTGACCGTCTTCTTCGCCAAGCAGGACACGCAGCAGAAGGAAATGCTGGCCACCCATAACCCGCTCATGCGCGTGCCGGTGTTGCTGGACGGGCAAACGGAGGTGCTCGATTCGCGCATCATCCTCGGCTATTTGCTGCGCCATCCGCAGGCGCGGCCGCTGGAGGATTTTCGCACACATTTCCCGAAGGATATCGCGGAGGAGAACACGCTGTCGGTGATTTACGGCATCATCGATGCGGGGGTGCTGTCCTTCATCATACGCAACCTGCATGCCGAGGTGGGGCAGGATAGCGGCTACATGATCCAGACCCACCAGCGCATCCGGCAGGGGCTGGCGTGGCTGGAGGGGCAGGCGACGCTTGGCGAGAGTTTCGGCATTCCCGAATTGCTGCTAGTGGCCGGGCTGGAATGGATGGCGAAGCGCGAGGTGGCGGACTGGGGCGGTTATGCGCATCTCTGCGCTGTGCATGCCCGCTACACGGAGCGCCCCTCGCTCGTGCATACCCGGATGCCGGAGACCGCTTAGGGGCCTGCGACCGGGAAAATCGGCCAGAATCCGCAATATTTCTTGATTTTGCCGCGCATTATCCCGATTCTAACGCTCTATGACCGACCGCGTGTATCTCTATGATTCCACCCTCCGCGACGGGGCGCAGGCCCGGGGCGTGGATTTCACCGTGGCCGATAAGCGGGCGATCGCGCAGGAGCTCGATGCGTTCGGCCTCGATTATGTCGAGGGTGGCTGGCCGGGGGCAAATCCGCGCGATGACGCGTTTTTCGCCGAGCAGCCGCCGCTGAAACAGACGCGCCTCACCGCGTTCGGCATGACGCGCCGCGCCGGGCGTTCGGCGAGCAATGATCCGGGCTTATCGGCGCTGCTCGAAGCCAATACGGGCAGCATCTGCATCGTGGGCAAAGCGTGGGATTTCCACATCGAAAAGGCGCTGGAAGTCACCATTGAAGAAAACCGCCGCATGATCGCGGAGAGCATCCAGCATCTAATGAAGCAGAAGCGCGAGTTGCTGTTCGATGCCGAGCATTTCTTCGACGGCTACAAGCATAATCCCAAGGTGGCGCTCGACATGGCGAAAGCCGCGTACGCAGCAGGTGCGCGCTGGATTGTGCTTTGCGACACCAATGGCGGCAGCCTGCCGCACGAGATTGCCGAGATTGTAGCGAAGGTGAGCAAGCATATCCCGGGCACGCATCTGGGCATCCACTGCCATAACGATACGGATAACGCGGTCGCCAATTCGCTGGCCGCCGTGCAGGCCGGGGCGCGGCAGATTCAGGGCACCATCAACGGCATCGGCGAGCGTTGCGGCAATGCCAACCTGATCTCCATCATCCCGACGCTGATGCTGAAATTGGGCTACAAGACCGGCGTCTCGGCGAAGAAATTGCAGCAAATCACCGAGCTGTCCCGCTTCGTCGATGACCGACTCAACCGCACGCCGAACCCGCACGCGCCCTATGTGGGCAGCGCGGCCTTTGCGCATAAGGGCGGGCTACATGTCTCGGCGATGGCGAAGGATACGGCTTCCTATGAGCATATCCCGCCCGAGTCGGTCGGCAATGAGCGCACGATTCTGGTCTCCGACAAGGCGGGGCGCTCCAACATCGCCTCGCGCCTGACGCAACTAGGGCTGAAAACCGAGGCGAAAAGCGAACATATCGATGAGCTGGTGGCGCTTGTGAAGGAGCGCGAAACGCAGGGCTACGCCTATGAGGGCGCCGATGCCAGCTTCGAGCTGCTGGCTCGCCGCGTGCTCGGCCATGTGCCGGAATTCTTCGAGCTGCTCAGCTTCCGCGTCACCTCCGAGCGGCGCTGGAATGCGAAGGGCGAGCTGGTGACGCTTTCCGAAGCGGTCATCAAGGTGATGGCGGGGAAGAAAAAAGCGATGACGGTGGGCGAGGGGAACGGCCCCGTCGACGCGCTCGACGCAGCGCTGCGCAAGGCACTCTCGCGGCAATATCCCATCCTGAAATCCATGCGGCTGACGGATTATAAAGTGCGCATCCTCACTCCGCAGGAGGGCACCAAGGCGACCACCCGCGTCATGATCGAATCGCGCGACAGGGACGGCCATACCTGGACGACCATCGGGGTGTCGCCGAACGTCATCGACGCCTCGTATAACGCGCTGTGCGATGCCATCACGTACAAGCTGCTCCATGCTGGGGAAAGCCCGCGCGAAAAGGCCCCGCGGGCGGCCTGATTTTGTCATAAAAGCTTCATTGGTCAGGGCGTTCCGGCTGCGGTAAGATGAACGCTGGAGAATTACTATGGCGTTGCCGTTACTGGGTTTGGGAATGCTGGCGGGCCGTCTGGGCCTATCCTTTGGCCTGCGTCGCGCGGCGGTGCTTGGTGCGGAAGCGGTGGCAACCCGCGCGGCGGCCCCTGCCGCCGAGCTGGCAGCCGCCGCTGCGGCGCGCGGCACGTCCGTGGCCACCATGGCTGGACAAGGGGCGGCACGTATTGCCACGACGGGCGCGGAAGCCGCGGCGGGTGCCGCGGTTGCGGGGGCGGAAGTGGCGGCCAGTGCGGCCCCTTCATTGCTTGCGCGCACGGCGTCCAGCGTGGCGACCACTGGAACGGTGGCCGTGGGGGCGGGGCATGTCGCCAACCAGGCCGTGCGTGCGCCGTTCGAGGGCATTGCGCAGGTGATTGGCAAAGTGGGAGAAACCGTAGGGCAATACGCACTGCCCATCGCTGCGATCACGGGGGCGGCGCTAGCTGTTGTAGCCGTCAAGGACTGGCTGTTGGCTCCGGCCAAGGCGGAGCCGGTGATCCATGAGGCGCGCCCACTGGTTTCGAACATTTTGCATGAAGGGCGCCTCATGGCCCCTGCGGTGCTGCGCACCGTCTGATTTCCTACCCAAATTTGTTGACGCCCGCAGCGTGAGACGTTACGGCGGGGCATGGTTTCTTCGCCGCTCCCTGCCATTGTCATGGTCCGCCCGCAGATGGGTGAGAATATTGGTGCCGTGGCGCGCGCCATGATGAATTTCGGGCTCTCCGACCTGCGGCTGGTCCGCCCGCGCGATGGCTGGCCCAACCCCAAGGCGCATGAGATGGCCGCGCACGCCGATTACCTGATCGAGCAGGCGCGGGTGTATGATTCGCTCGCCAACGCACTGGCGGATCGCCAGTATGTGCTGGCCGCCACCGCCCGCAGCCGCGTGATGACGCTGCCGGATTTTGCCCCGGAATCCGGCATGACCTCCCTGCGCCAGCACGCGGCGGCGGGGGAGGCCACGGCGCTGGTGCTGGGGCCGGAGAGCACGGGGCTGACCAATGAGGACATGGCTTGGGCGCATGGCATCGTCAGCATTCCCACCGATCCGGCCAATGTCTCGCTGAATGTGGCGCAGGCCTTCGTGGTGCTGGCGTATCAATGGTTCGTGGCGGGGCAGGGTTCAGGAATTGGGGATCAGGGATTAGGGATTTTCCCCTCCCCTATTTACGGGGGAGGGTTGGGGAGGGGGCAGTGCGTTTCGGCTGGCTCCAAGCCAGTGGCATTCCCTCGCGAGCAGGGGAAGGGGGGTGAAACGGCACCCCGCGCCACTGTGGCCGAGGTGGACGGACTTTATGGTCATTTGGTGAACGCGTTGGAAACACGTGACTATTTTCATCCTGCCATCAAACGGGAGGGCATGCTGCGGGCGTTGCGACTGCTCTTGCAGCGTGCTTCGTGGTCCTCGCAGGAGGTGCGCACCCTGCGCGGCATTGTGCGCTGCCTTGATGAAACCCTGAAAAAAGCAGATAGTTAACGGCTTTGTCACGCAAACTTCATTTAGAATCGGCCAAAAAGCTTGTTATAGTGATATCAACTATAAATAGGCGGAGTGTATATGTCGCAAACTGAGGGATTCGGCCAGACGGTCAGTCGATTCGGACAGACGCTAGGACGAGGGCTCACGGGGGCATGGAATGGCGCATGGAATGGCGCACAAAGCATGTGGAACAGCCCGGGTAACCAGCAAGGCCATGGCCGCTGGGCATGGTGGGGTTCGATTATCGGGGCTGGTCTGTTCGCATGGTCGGCGCTTGGTAGCGGGGCAGGATTCCTCGAGATTCTGCTGTATGCCGCGATCGGTGCCATGGTGGGCATGCTGGTGGGTGGTGCCCTCAGCGGGGCAGTTGAGGGGTTCTCGCAAAGCGCATCGCTGGATGGGCGGCAACGGCGCGCTGAGGTGCCGGAACAGCAAAGGCAGCGCGTTGTGAATGGCCCTGCTGTCCAGCAGCACGCCGAATTACGCACCCCCTTGCCGGGAGAAATGTTTTTTCAGAATGGGGAAGTGCGCCATGCCTCGCTGCCAGACGGCGCGTCAGTACCTCTTCAGGTCACGCCCGTTGCTCAGCCACCGGCACAAGGCGCGCCCGTACTGCCCGTGGGCCGGGGGTAGTTTCACGCAATCTTCACATTTCCTGACGCCGGAATTTGCTAAAATTAGAATGTTAGAACAGACAGCGAGACAGTTATGTCCCAGAATTATGTTGATCCCATCAATCGCGGTCCCGTCGGCGCGGCGGGTGTCGCCGCTGGCGAAGGAGCCAAAGGCGCGGCTCGCGGATTCTTCGGTGGTATGATTCGCGGCCCGATCTATGGCTTCCTTGCAGGCGCTGCCATGGTTGGCGCCGCAGTCGCCATCCCGACGGTCATTATCGGCGGTTTGGCCTTGGCGTTAGGGGCGTCGCTCCCGGCGGTGGCCATTGGTGCGGCTGTGCTTCCCGGCTTGGGCGGTCTGGTCGGCGCGGCGGGTGGCACCATTGCGGGTGGCCCGCTGGGCGCCCTGTTCGGTGGCCTGCGCGGCATGGGCCGGGGGCGTGACATTGTGAATCATGAACGTGGCGCGGCGCAGGTGCTGGAGACCCAGCAGGCGATTGCGCAGAGTCAGATGATGACCGCGCAGGCCCTGCAGCAGCAGGCGGCGCGCCCGGTCATCATCCAGCCGGCGTCCGCGCCGGTGGTGGCTCCGGGCTTCACCGTGACCAGCCCGGCTCATCAGGGACAAGGCGTGAATCTGGCGCAGGCCGTGGCGAACGACGTGGGCGGCATGAGCCATGCCCAGCGCGTCGAGGCGGGCCGTACGCAAACTTCCGCTGAACCGGCGAGGGCATAATAATGGCTGTTTCAACCCGCCTTTTTAACAGCATTGCGAAAGATTTTGGGGCACTCTTCAAGGAAGGGCCTCGCTCGGCCGGCCGCGCGGCCCAAGCGATCGCACACCCCTTCACCTGGACGGTGGACAAAGTGGCCGCTGCCTCGATGCTGCCGGTCAAAGCCTTCTCGTGGTCTGCCAAAAAAGCCCCCGGTCTCACGACGGTCGGCGTTTTGGGAACCGGTGGCCTGATGGCCTACACCACCTTCAAACCGCGCACTGACGGCAAGGAACTGCCCCCGGAGATGCAGGAGATGCAGGCGCAGGTCGCCGCGAACCAGCCGATGCTGGACGCGGTGGGGCAGGCGCAGTTGCAGCAAGCGGCGCTGGCGCAGTCCATGGCGGTGCCGGCGGCGGTGAATGACAATCCCAGCCCCACTACGACGCTGGAGGCCGGGAATCTGGCGCAACTGCAAGGCCGCGTCTCTGCGCAGGGCCCGCAGGTGGCCCTCGCGTAACCACCGTTTTTCCTGCCATTTCGGGGTTTGACAAACGGACGCAAGTCTGTATATTCCACCTTCCTTTCAACCAGTTTACGTTATTTTCACGAGGGTAATCGCGTGTCCAAACGCCAGAGCGCCAAATATAAAATCAGCCGCCGCCTGGGCGAGAACCTGTGGGGCCGCGCCAAGGATCCTGTCCTGAAGCGCCAGCACGCCCCCGGCCAGCATGGCCCGGCCAAGCGTCGCGGCAAAATGTCCGACTTTGGTCTGCAGCTGCGCGCCAAGCAGAAGCTGAAGGGCTATTACGCCAACCTGACCGAGCGTCAGTTCCGCCGCATCTATCAGGAAGCCTCCCGCCGCAAGGGGGATACCTCCGAAAACCTCGTCGGCCTGCTGGAGCGCCGCCTGGACACCGTCATCTACCGCATGGGCGTGGTGCCGACGCCGTTCGCCGCGCGCCAGTTCGTCAACCATGGTCACGTGAAGGTCAATGGCCGCCGCGTGAACATCCCCAGCTACCAGGTAGAAGTGGGCGATGAGATCGAGGTGCGTGAGAAGTCGCGCCAGATGAACATGGTGATGGAAGCCCTCAAGGCGGCCGAGCGCACCGTGCCGGATTACATCGAGATGGATGAAAAGGCCCTGAAAGCCAAGATGACCCGCGTCCCCACCTTCGCCGAGATTCCCTATCCAGTGCAGATGGAGCCGAACCTCGTCATCGAATTCTACTCGCGCTAATCCCGCGTCGACTATTTCGAAAAAAGCGCGCTTCCTTTACGGGGCGCGCTTTTTTCATGGCTCGCGCTGCGCTACAATGCGGCGATGCCGATACCTCTCGATGAATTCGTCAAACGCCGCCGCGCGGAGGCCGAAGACGCCGACCGCCGCGCCCGCGCCCAGCCCGGCTTGGTGAACAATGACGCGGTGCAGGCCCAACTGGACGCGCTGGGGCTGGAGGCGGTGAGCGGCGGCAAGGATGTGGATCTCCACCTCGCCCAGCTGCTCAGCCAGATACCGGAAGACAAGCGCGACGAGGCGGTGGCTACCTTCCGCGCTCGTGTGCAGTCGATGGAGCAGGAGAAGGCTGTGCCCGCCCTGCCGCAGCAGATGACGCCGGAGCAGGAGCAGATGCTGCGCCAGATGAATGAGCATGAGCAGGGCGTCATCGCGCATCTGCTGCATGAGAAAACGCGCGAGAAGATCCGCCGCATGTTCCTGCTGAATCCGTCGTTATGGGGGCAGGTACGCAGCATCGGCGAGGAGCTGCACAAGCGCGGCCTCATCGGCCAGCCGCAACGCGGACAGGCAGCCGAGCTAGGGCAGGTGGCCGTGCAGCCCGCCCAGACTCCGGACAAGAAAAAAGACCAGGAACGCGAGCGCTAGGCGACGGAGCGCGACGCCGGGCGTTGCGGGCCAAAACTCTCCGCCATGCGGCCCAACTGGTAGGCCAGCGCCTTGCTGGTGCCCAGCTGCTTCCGTGTTGGATGCACCGGCAATTGAGACACACGGGATGGCGGAACGAACGGCTCCAGCACCGCGCGCGCCTGCAGGCCGCCGGGCAGGGCGATGCCGGTCATTTCTCCGTGCCGCGGCACGGTGATGCGGTGCAGCGTGCCGACCGGATCGTAGGTGTAGCGCATCTCCGGCAGAATCTTCTCCAGTTCGTGGCGGAACGCCGTCGCCGTTGCCTCCTTGCGGAAGAACACATAGCTGATGCCGGGGATATCCTCCTCCGGATGCAGCGCATGGACCAGCATCGCTTCCTGCTGCAACAGCATGTGCAGTGCACGGCCGGTTTTAGTAACGCGAATCCGGTCGCGCTGATGTTCCATTTCCACCGCCCAGTCGAGCGAAGGCCGATACGCGCCGCCGACAGGAAGGGCCGGGCACCGGCCTGCGTTGATCATGTTCTGGACATAGTCTTCGGCCTCCATGGAGAGCTGCAGCGGATAGAACAGGGTGCGGTGCGCGCTGCCCTGCGGAAGGGTGGGCGCATTGAAGCGGTGAATGAAGGGGCTCTGGCCCACAGGCTGGCTGTCCATCTTCAGGGCGGCCAGGTGTTGCTGGGCCGCCTCGCGGTGGCGCGGATGCCGGAACATCAGCCAGGATGTCGGGTGACTGGGCTGCACCGGGTCGGTGCGGTGCCACAGAATGGCGGCGTAGCGCAATGCCTCGGGCCAGCCCCCATGGGCCGAGCGGCTCATGACGCCATCGGACATACAGGATTCCTTTCAGGCAACCTATGTACGCCGTTTTTGTGAAGGAATGATGACGGGACGGGCCGAATCAGGCCGCGTTGCCGAGGGCGACGCCTTTTTCCTTAAGCAACGCTTCCAGCTCGCCGGATTCGTACATTTCGCGCACGATGTCGCAGCCGCCGATGAACTCGCCTTTCACGTAAAGCTGCGGAATGGTCGGCCAGTCGGAAAATTCCTTGATGCCCTGGCGGATGTCCGGATCGGCCAGCACGTTGACGTCATGCACGTCGACGCCGAGGCGCTCCATCACGGTCGCCACCACCGAGGAGAAGCCGCATTGCGGCAGCTTCTTGGTGCCTTTCATGTAGAGCACCACATCATGACTGGCGATGTCGGCGCGGATGCGTTCAAACACGGGATGATCGGTGGTCATAGGGGCTCTCCTCATGAATTCCGTCATTCCGAACGCAGGTGCGGAATCTCTATACAGGGGATATCGAGAGTATCCCTGTAGAAAGATTCCTCCTCGCTGGCGCTCGTTCGGAATGACGAGGGTGGCGGGTTTGTCGTTTAAGTAAGGGATTTCCGCGGGTTTCGCAAGGGCTCAGGGTGTGCGCGTCTTGATGCTGAGCGCGTGCAGGGTCGTGCCCATGTCGGTACCGAAGGCATCCATCACCATCTTGTGCTGCTTCACGCGGGGCACGCCTTGGAAGCGGGGGGAGGTGACGATCACTTCCCAATGGTCATCATCCCCCGCCAGGTCGCGCAGATCGACCTGCGCATCCGGCAGGGCGGCGGTGATACGGCGGGTGATTTCCTGCGCGGTCATAGGCATGGCGGTTAGCCGTTCATGTAGCGCGGCAGCCAGCCCTCATGGGCGGTGCGCAGGGCATCGACACTGACTTTCATCCGGCCTTCGATCTGCAGGGTATCTCCCCCGACCTCGCCCAAGTGGAAGCAGGGAATGCCTGCCTTCTCGAACTCGCGGCGGATGGCTTCGGCCTTGTCCGGCGCGGCGGTCAGCAGGTAGCGGGCTTGGTCCTCGCCGAAGGCGAAGGCATGCGGCGGCAGATAATTGGGAAAGCGCACTTGTGCACCCTTGCGCCCGGCCATGGCCATCTCCGCCAGTGCGACGAGCAGCCCGCCGTCGGAGAGGTCATGGCAAGCCGTGACGCGGCCCGCCTGGATGAGGCGGCGTACGAAATCGCCGTGCTCTTTCTCCCGTGCCAGGTCGACGGGCGGCGGGGCGCCTTCCTCGCGGCCTAGAATCTCGCGCAGGTACAGCGAGCTGCCGAGATGGCCCACCGTCTCGCCGATGAGCAGGATGATGTCGCCCTCGTTCTTGAAGGCGAGGGTCGTGTGCTTGGTTACATCCTTCAGCAGGCCGACGCCGCCGATGTTCGGCGTGGGCTGCACGCCGGAGCCGTTAGTTTCGTTGTAAAGCGACACGTTGCCGGAGACGATGGGGTAGGCGAGCGCGCGGCAGGCTTCGCCCATGCCCTCGAGGCAGCCAACGATCTGGCCCATGATTTCCGGGCGCTGCGGGTTGCCGAAATTGAGGCAGTTGGTGATGGCGAGCGGCTCACCGCCGACGGCGGTAATGTTGCGCCAGCTTTCCGCCACGGCCTGCTTGCCGCCCTCGATGGGGTCGGCCTCGCAGTAGCGCGGTGTAACGTCGGAGGTGAGGGCGAGGCCTTTCTTTGTGCCATGCACGCGCACGATGGCGGCGTCACCACCGGGAATCTGCACGGTGTCGTTCATCACCTGATGATCGTACTGCTCCCAGATCCAGCGCTTGGAGGCGATGTCGGGGCAGGCGATGAGGGTCAAGAGCTCAGAGTTTAGAGTCCAGAGTTTATAAGAAGGTGTTCTTGCGGCTTGGCGAAGCGTTTCATATTCTTCCCATTTTCCTGAACTCTGAGCTCTGAACTCTGAACTCTTCTTATACGGGCGCTCATAGACCGGCGCTTCGGAGGAAATCGGTGCGACGGGGAGGTCGGCCACCACCTCGCCATGCATCTTCAGCACCATGCGACCGGTGTCGGTGAGGTGGCCGATGGTGGCGAAATCGAGCTCCCATTTGCGGAAGATGGCTTTCGCCATTTCCTCGCGCTCGGGCTTCAGCACCATGAGCATGCGCTCCTGGCTTTCGGAGAGCATGATTTCGTAGGGCGTCATGCCTTCCTCGCGCATGGGAACGCGGTCGAGTTCTAGTTCGATGCCAAGCCCACCCTTGTCAGCCATTTCGAAGGAGGAGCTGGTGAGGCCCGCCGCGCCCATGTCCTGAATGGCGACGATGGCGTCGGTCTGCATCAGCTCCAAGCAGGCTTCGATGAGCAGCTTCTCGCTGAACGGGTCGCCGACCTGCACGGTCGGGCGCTTTTCCTCGGAATCTTCGGTGAATTCGGCGGAGGCCATGGTGGCACCGTGGATGCCGTCGCGGCCTGTTTTGGAGCCGACATACACCACCGGGTTGCCCACCCCGGCGGCGGCGGAATAGAAAATCTTGTCCTGATCGGCAAGGCCAACGGTCATCGCATTAACGAGGCAATTGCCGTTGTAGCTCGGGTGGAAGGTGCACTCGCCACCGACCGTCGGCACGCCGACGCAGTTGCCGTAAAAGCCGATGCCGCGTACGACGCCGCTCACCAGATGCCGCGTTTTCGGATGCGAGGGCTCGCCGAAGCGCAGGGCGTTGAGGTTGGCGATGGGGCGTGCGCCCATGGTGAACACGTCGCGCAGGATGCCGCCGACGCCGGTGGCCGCGCCTTGAAACGGCTCGATGTAAGAGGGGTGGTTGTGGCTTTCCATCTTGAAGATGGCGGCCTGCCCGTCACCGATATCAATGACACCGGCATTCTCGCCGGGGCCGCAGATGACGTGCGAGCCCTTGGTCGGCAGTTTGCCGAGATGTTTGCGGGTGGTCTTGTAGGAGCAGTGCTCGCTCCACATCACCGAGAAGATGCCAAGCTCGACAAGGTTCGGCTCGCGGCCCAGCACGTCCAGCAGGTGCTGGTATTCACCCGGCGTCAGGCCGTGTTCGGCCACCATGTCGGGGGTGATGGAGGATGCGGTTTTCGCCTGCGCGGAAGATGCCATGTGAGAGCCCTGTCAATTGGGCCGAAACATAGGCGGACGGCAGATGGTTTACAAGGGAAAATCGGCTGATTAGCCGCGGTCCGGAAGGCCCGGGTCCTGCGCTTTGGCGATCACAGGCGATTGCACCGGCGCCGTGGGCAGATCGAAGACGCCGACATCCTGGCAGGCCAGTCCCGTGATAGGAAGCTGGATGGAGCTGGCCAGTGTCTGCAGGTTCTGGTGCTGCATTTCATGAGCGCCGGCACTATTCAGCAAGTCATTCAGTGCCGCTTTTGATGAATCGGCAATCCCGTAGCCCTGCGCGCCCAGATAGGTGGGGATTAATTCCGCCGAACGGCAGGCCTCGGCAAAAAAGACCGGGTTAGGAGCACCGGAACGCGAGAGAATGCCTTCGATAGAGCCGAATGTCACCATACTGTCATAATACGCGGGTTGGGCGTTTCACACAAATGACAATATGGCGTCGGAAATATTGAATAAACGTTAACGGAGGCGCGTAAAATAGGGCAGATTTATATAAAAGTTAACCCTTTGGCTCAGGCGGCCAACAACCCTTGGAACAGGGCGCGGCCATCCGTGCCACCGGTGAGGGCATCAACGACGCGCTCTGGGTGGGGCATCATGGCGGCGACGTTGCCCGCTTTGTTCATGATACCGGCGATGTTGCCGACAGAGCCATTTGGGTTCGCCGACGGGGTGACGCGGCCCTGCGTGTCGCAATAGCGGAAGAGGATCTGCAGGTTGTCTTCCAGCGCCTTCAGCGTGTCCGGCTCAGCGAAGTAATTGCCGTCATGGTGGGCGATGGGTACGCTCAACACCTGCCCGGATTTGTAGCCACACGTGAAGGCGGAAGTGGCATTTTCCACCTTCAGCTGTACGGTGCGGCAGATGAAGGAAAGTTTCTCGTTACGCATTAGCACGCCCGGCAGCAGCCCTGCCTCGGTGAGAATCTGGAAGCCGTTGCAGATGCCGAGTACGTAGCGGCCCTGCGCGGCATGTTCCTTGATCGCCTGCATGATGGGTGAGTGCGCCGCCATCGCGCCGCTGCGCAGGTAATCGCCATAGGAGAACCCGCCGGGCACGAGCAACAAATCAAGCTTCGGCAGCGCCGCCTCGCCGTGCCAGACGGGCACGACTTCGCCTTTGATGCTGTCACCCCATTCGCCCTTGAAAAACGCCCCGAGCGCGGTCAGCGCATCGCGGTCGCAGTTGGAGCCGGGGAAAATAACGACGCCTGCTTTCATAGGTTAGGCTTCAATCTCAAAACGGTAATTTTCCACCACCGTATTGGCGAGGAGCTTCTCGCACATCTGCTTCACCTTGGCTTCAGCGGTGGCTTTATCCATGCCGCTCAGGTCCAGCTCGATAAACTTGCCCTGCCGCACGCCGGCAACTTCCGGGAAGCCGAGGTGATGAAGCGCGTTCTGCGTCGCCTTGCCTTGCGGGTCGAGCACGCCGTTCTTCAAAGTGATGTGAATGCGGGCCTTCATGCGTCGGCTTCCTTGTCGGTCGAAATTTCCATGACCTCGGCTTTCGGCAGCACGCCGAGGCGCTCGGCCACTTCCTGGTAAGCCTCCTCGATGCCGCCCATGTCGCGGCGGAAGCGGTCCTTGTCCAGCTTCTTGTCGGTCTTGATGTCCCACAAGCGGCAGGAATCCGGGCTGATTTCATCCGCGAGGATGATGCGCGGGCGGCCTTCCTCATCATAATGGCGGCCGAACTCGACTTTGAAATCCACGAGGCGGATGCCGATCCCTAGAAACAGGCCGGAGAGGAAATCATTGATGCGCAGCGCGAGGTGTCGGATTTCGTCCAACTCATGCGGGTCGGCCACGTCGAAGGCGAAGATATGCTCTTCGGCGACGAACGGGTCGCCGAGCTTGTCGTTCTTCAGGCAGTACTCCACGATCGGCATGCCGATGGGCTGCCCTTCCTCAAGGCCGAAGCGCTGGGCGAAGCTACCCGCCGCCACGTTGCGCACAATCACTTCCAGCGGCACGATCTCTACCGCCTTCACCAGCTGCTCACGCATGTTCAGCGACCGGATGAAGTGGTTCGGGATGCCCACTTCGGCCAAGCGGGTCATCAGATATTCCGAGATGCGGTTATTGATGACGCCCTTGCCGCGGATGGTGCCCTTCTTCTGGTTGTTGAACGCGGTGGCGTCATCCTTGAAGCGGGCGATCAGCGTGCCGGGCTCGGGCCCCTCGAAGAGTTGCTTGGCTTTGCCTTCATAAATAGGGGTGCGTGTGTTCATTCTGCGTCGGGGTCTGAATTTGTGCATGGTATATATCATGGATTACCAGCCGGGCAACGGCCCTTTTTCCAGTATGAATTAGGTATTGTCCTGTCGGGTTTACAGGGGTTTTAAAGGTTTTTCACGGCCCCCGCCATCTCTTTTGCGCCCTGCACAAACCGCTTGTTCATAAAGGGGGCACACGCTATAGGAGGCACCTCTAGCAGGAGCCTTGCCCATGACGACGTTCGATCACCGCGAAAAAGCCTTTGAAGACAAGTATGCCCACGACCAGGAATTGCAATTCAAGGTGACGGCACGTCGCAATAAGCTGCTGGGCCTGTGGGCCGCCAAGCAGCTTGGCAAGTCGGCTGCGGACGCCGAGACCTACGCCAAAGAGGTGGTGATGGCCGACTTCGAAGCGCCCGGCGATGAAGATGTCTTCGCCAAGGTGCTGGGCGACTTGCAAGCCGCTGGCATTGCCACCCAGCCGGATGAGCTGCGCACGCACATGCAGAACCTGCTGATCGACGCCAAGCAGCAGATCTTCACCGAGGGCGCCTAGACCCTTTCCTAAAGTGCCAGTTTGACCTGCGCGGCGATCTTGGCGATGCGCTCGCCATAAAGCCGTGCCGTCTCCAGATCGCCGGAGCGCGGTGCTTCTTCAGGGGAGGCGTCAGACGGTGAAATCGCCAGCGCGCCGGTGAAGCCGCCGGATCAGTTCACATCATTCGGCCCATGCTCTTTCTTGTTGGCGGGCATCAGTGCCGTGCCAGCCCAGATCTGGCCATGCTGCATGGCGAGCGTCACGAAATACTGGATGGTCGAGAACTTGTCGCCATTGGTGGTGGCAGAGTTAGTGAACCCGCCCGCGATCTTGTTCTTCCACGCGCCTCCAAACCACGGTTTGGAGCTGGCATCGGCGAATTTCTTGAACTGCCAGGCCGGGCCACCCATGTAGGTGGGGCTGCCGTAGATCATCGCATCCACCCCGGCCAGGCTGGCGAAGACATCCTCCGGCAGGTTGCCGCTGGCGTCGATCTCGGCCATCACGGCGCTGACGCCGGGGACGCCCTCCACACCGCGCTTCACGGCCTCCGCCTGTTTGCGGGTGTGCCCGTATCCGCTGAAATAGATGATGGCGACGCTGGTCATAAGACTCTCTTTAATGATGAATGACGAAGGGCCGGACTCTCCAGCTTCCTGCGCTTGTTATGTAGGGTAGGATTGTATCGGTACAAGTCGGGTGCAAACGAGGAGGGGCACGTCCCGCAGTGGGGGCTGTCATTCCAGCGCAGGCTGGAATCCAGACTACCTGTCGTCTTGAACATGATTTAGATGCTGTCATTAAAACATGCTGAAACACGTTCAGCATGACGAATGCTGGATTCCAGCCTGCGCTGGAATGACATGGCTTTCAGATATCACCGTTCTGACGCTAGAAAACACAAGGGCTAGCGTGATTTTGGGTTGGCTGTGAAAATTTTCACAAAATATTGTTGTCAGTTTTTTTTGTCATGGTTATAGTCATTTTCAGTTGAGCAAACGCTGTTTTGCGCCGGATTTTCAGTCGCTTGGCTGGAATTTGGCGGGCGTTCTGCTCCCTGGAATGCCATGAGGGCGCCCGGCTGCCATCGCAGTCTGCAGCGCCCTCCGGTTCCGGTTGCTTGCCGAGCACTTGGCCCGGGCGTCTTACGGCGTCCGGGCTCTTTTTCGGAAGCGTGCATCCTAGCAAATATCCACCCATAAAACCAGCCTCGCATCAGCGGGCTTTCCGCTAGTGCGTGAATCTGTTACTTCGTCCCTGCATAAAGCGGTGGGCGGGAATCATGCAGGCAAAAGACAAACTGATGGCAGCAGCCGTGGCAGCGCTGTGGGGCGGCAATTTTGTGGCGGCCAAAATCGCGCTGCTCACCTGGCCGCCCTTTTTGCTGCTGGGCGTGCGCTTCGTGCTGGTGGCGCTCATCCTCTCGCCCCTGCTGCTGCGTGAGCGACCGAAGAATCTGAAGCAGATATTGTTGCTTTCCTTCCTGCTCGGCACGCTGCATTTCTCGCTGATGTTCGGGGCGATCTGGGCGGGGCTGGATGTCTCCAGCGGCATCATCGCCACCCAGCTTGGCGTGCCGTTCTCCTGCCTGCTGGGCAGCATCCTGTTCGGCGAGAAAATCGGCCGCTGGCGCTCACTTGGGATGCTGGTGTCCTTCATCGGCATCTTTGTCATCGCGGGCACGCCGCGCATCGGCGATACGTTCTGGCAGTTCGGCATCTCCTGCGCCGCCGCCTTCGCCTGGGCCGTCGCCAACGCGGCGATGAAGCGCATGGGCGAGGTGGACATCATGCAGCTGCTGGCGTGGATTTCCGTGTTCTGCATCCCGCAATACGCGGTGCTCTCCGGCATCTTCGACCGTGACCAGTGGGCACTGCTGATGTCGGCGGAGTGGCCGGTCTGGCTATCGCTGGCCTACACGGCGGCGTTCTCTACCATCGTGGCGTACGGCATGTGGTACCGGCTGCTCGGCCGTTTCCCGGTCAGCCACGTGGCGCCCTACCAGATGCTGGTGCCCGTCTTCGGCCTCGCCATCGCGCAGTGTTTCTTTGCCGAGCCGCTTACCTTACAATTCATGATAGGCGGCGCCCTCACACTGGCCGGCGTCGGCATCATCATCATCCGCCAGCCGCGCTTTGGGGTGCTGACGAAAAGTTGAAAACGCTAATTCATGCTTCGGGAGAAACTCGTTTGCGCGCGTGAAATTTCTTCCTTGCAGATACGTGGCAAGATACGTTTGGACGCAGGTTTTTGTTCTTCTTCAGCGCAGGTCTGTTTTATCAGGAATGGAAGCTGGGCAGCTGCCTGTTCATTGTCAGTTTCGCAGAAAAACTGAAAGCGCAACACGCCTTTGCGCTCGTCACTCGGGTCGGGCACTGTGAATGTTCTGACTATAATTGGAAATTCATCAAAAGCGAGGCTTTGCTTAAGCCATTTTGCTACCACGTTTCTAAGGTTTCCTGCAAATGTATCGCTCACATCTGGTAAGATAGCTTCCGCCATGAAGCTATTGTCTTCCTGCACCCAGGCACTTTTGGAAACATCGGCCAGGATGGTGTGTGCCATCGCCTCAAGGTAACACGGCCTTTTTTCGTCAGCCCAGTGTGGGGAGGGAAGAGCGCCTTTACTAGTTAGGCCAAGCGTTTGCATATTAAACAGTAGAGCGTTTTTTTCCGCCTTGAGTTTACAATCAATATGTCTAAGCACCTCCGGGCTTTTGGAAGGTGCATAGAGAACGAATTCACGACTGCCATTATTAAGTACAATATCACATGCGGTCAGAAACTTGGCACATTGTAACGAGCCTTCGATCATTTTTTTCAGCCGCGCATCATCTGCGCTCGAGAGGAGAGGCAAGTAGCATGTCTTGCATTGATCTTCTGCCTGCCATGGCGCCCTGACGATGTCTTCGATGACCCGCGTGGCCACTCCGACCAGCTTAGCGCGAGGAAGATTCGGCGTAAGATCGCCTGCCATTTGATACGCATCGGATAATGGCGCTGCGCCGCACAGTAAATGCTGCTCAAGAAAGGTTTTATTCCGCAGCAGCTCCAGTGCGTGCTCCAGTTGATCACTCTTCGGCAGGTGCAGATAGAGATAGCGGTATTTGCCATCCTCATCCTTGCGAATGCCCGTCAGGTTGAAATCATGATGAAGTCCACTGTCTCCCAGCGCATGGCTTAACAGGGAAAGTAAGTCTGCCATGAAACGGCTGGAGTAACCTTCCAGCCGTGCGCAGACGATTAATGTCGGTTCGGGATCACTCTCGCTTAATTGCGAGCCGATGACTTTCTCATCATTCGCTTGATGGCTCCACTGGCCCAGCGTTTCCATGGCGGCAACATAAAGATTATAGCGGCTGGGGGAGTCGGGGGCTCCTTTGGTGCGCTCCATTTGATTCAGCACGTGTGCCATTTGCAATTGTGCGTCGGTTACCGTGGTGTCGGGTTTGTTATGAGGATTGCTGCTGCTAGTGTTTGACATGGTTTGTTTTTTGTGTGCAGTTGCGAGATTTTTTACTGCAAGTGCTTGATAGAATCATGTTAAATTTTAATGACACTTTTCGAGGACTTAACTTTAACGACCGACCCTCTGGTGCGGCCATTGATACGCTGGTGCTGCACTATACCGGCATGCGCTCCGGCGCGGAGGCCATCGCGCGGCTGTGTGATCCGGAAGCCAGGGTTTCCGCGCATTACGTGGTGGAGGAGGATGGGCGTGTCTTCGCGCTGGTGCCAGAGGAAATGCGTGCCTGGCATGCTGGCATCAGCCATTGGCGGGGCCGCGATGGGTTGAACGATACGTCGATTGGCATTGAGATCGTCAATCCGGGCCATGAATTCGGCTACCGGCCCTTCCCGGCGGCGCAGATGGACGCGGTGGCGGGGCTGTGCCGCGAGATTCTGGCGCGGCATCCCATCCCCGCGCGCAATGTCATCGGGCATTCCGACATCGCGCCCGACCGCAAGGAAGACCCCGGCGAGCTGTTTGATTGGGCATGGCTGGCGGCGCAAGGTATCGGGTTGTGGGCGGAGGAGGGGGGCGAGGCCGCTGCGGCACCGCTCAGCCTCGGCGATACAGGCGAGGCGGTGGCCCATCTGCAGCGCGATCTGGCGCAGTATGGCTACGGGCTGGCGCTCAGCGGCCGTTTTGATGTGGCGACCGAGCAGGTGGTGGTGGCGTTCCAGCGCCATTTCCGGCCCGCGCTGTTCAACGGCATCTGGGACGGGGAGTGCGCGGCGCGGTTGGCGTCGCTGCGTCGGCAAGCCGGCTGTACAGACTGAATCTTTGCGATTATAGAGAGCTGGTCAGATGGCCAGACGGCCGCGGGAGCAATCCCGAGGAAAGTCCGGGCTCCATGAAACGAGGATGCCGGGTAACGCCCGGCGGGAGCGATCCCAGGGAAAGTGCCACAGAAAGGAAACCGCCCGATAAGGGTAAGGGTGAAAGGGTGCGGTAAGAGCGCACCGCGCGTCCGGTAACGGTCGTGGCAGGGTAAACCCCATCCGGAGCAAAACCAAATAGGGGCCTCGCGCGGCTTGCCGCAGGCGCGTTTCACGCCAGAGGCCCGGGTCGGTTGCTAGAGGCGGCGGGTAATCGCCGCACCAGAGGAATGGCCGTCGCCGCCGAGAGGTGGAACAGAACCCGGCTTACCGGCCATCTGATATCTATTTCCTGCGCTCAAGGCGCAGGAAATAGATTTTGTGTTTGCCGAATTTTTTATGTTTGCCCCTGCTCCGGCCTGCTGGCCTCCGCAATAGGCGACGCTTCGCTAGCTCATGGCTGACTCGCGCCTCCTGCGCTCGACTAACAGGTAATAGTCGCCGTCATCCTGCGAGCCAAAGGCTGCGCAGGATCTCCATCGTCACACAAACAGATTCCGGGCACGCTGACGCGTCCCGGAATGACGTTGCTAAAACAGAATGTCACCCCGCACTCGTTGCGGGGTCTCCTCGTGTGGCAGGGAGACCCCGCAACGAGGGTAGGGTGACAGTTATTTGTTATTGCGAGTGCCAGCGAGGCCATCCAGCGAGCCCAAGTTCCCGCTAAAGTAGTGATGACCTTAACTTGCACACCCAAGGGTGGGCCCTTGTGGGTTTATCCACATTTTTTATCCCAAATGGCCCAATCCATCCCAGCCGTTGAGATTCCTTGGGAAACGCTCGTTCATTAACGCATTCGCTTCCGAAACAATGCCCGAAAAGCCACAGGTTTCTGACAATCGCCGGGGGTGGTGAGGGTATCCCAACATTCCCTTGACCGGCCCAATCCAGAATCATATTCTCCCAATACAGCCCAAAAAAAACCAAGCTATCCCAAACATTATCCACAGGGTGGCGGAGCTGAAAAAGAGGGGAAAGATGAAACAAGTACAAAAACTTATCTCGGCAATGCCCGGGGCGAAGGCCCAGGCGAAACAGCTGTTCTTCACAACCCATGACAACACGGCGTCCGAAACCATCCTCAAGGTGACGATGGGCCCGCTGCTGCTTTGGGCATGCTTCTACAGCGTGCTCCCGTGGCTGCTTGGCTAAGCGGTTAGGGGCGGGTCGGGCACGCACATGGCGCTGTTTCTTTCGAGCTTCCAGAAGAAGATCGACAAGAAGGGACGGGTCTCCGTTCCCAGCACCTTCCGTGCTGTCCTGGCGCCGGAGCATTTCAACGGCATCGTCGTCTACCAGTCCTTTATCAATCCGTGCTTGGAAGCCTGTGGCATGAGCCGCATCGAGAAGCTTTCCGAGCGCATCGACGCACTCGATCCGTTCTCCGAGGAGCATGACGCGTTTGCCGCCACCATCTTAGGGGGCAGCGTGCAGCTCGCCTTCGACGGCGAAGGCCGCGTGATGCTGCCGGAGCATCTGCTGGAAGGCGCGGGCATCGGCGAGGACGTGGTGTTCGTCGGCAAGGGCAAGACGTTCGAGATCTGGAAGCCGGAAGATTACGCCAAGCATGCCGAGGCTGCCCGCAAGATCGCGCTCGAGAAGCGCCAGCATCTGCGCGCCATGCCGGGCGGGGAGGGCGCATGAGCGACCCGCGCCACAGCCCGGTGATGCTGGCGGAAGTGCTGCAAAGCCTTGCTCCCGCAGCGGGTGAAATCTACGTGGATGGCACGTTCGGCGCGGGCGGCTATACACGCGGCATCTTGAACGCCGCGGATTGCCAGGTGATCGCGATTGACCGCGATCCCACCGTCACGCCGACGGTGGAGCAGTTCAGAAAAGAATACGACACGCGTTTCGATTTTCTCCTCGGGCGTTTCGGTGACATGGAGGCGCTCCTTGCCGCGCATGGGCTCGCCCAAGTGGACGGCATCGTGCTCGATATCGGGGTGTCCTCCATGCAGCTCGACCAGTCGCAGCGGGGGTTCTCCTTCAAGGAGGATGGCCCGCTCGACATGCGGATGTCCGGTGAGGGGCTTTCAGCGGCGGACATCGTCAACCGCTACGAAGAAAAGGACCTCGCCGACATCCTCTTTATCTATGGGGAGGAGCGGGAATCACGCCGCATCGCGCGCGCCATCGTGCAGAAGCGGCAGGAGCAGGCCATCGAGCGCACGGGCGAGCTGGCGAACCTGGTGCGCTCGGTGGTGCGCGTCTCGCCGAAGGAAAAGAAAGACCCGGCCACGCGCACCTTTCAGGCGCTGCGCATCTATGTGAACGAGGAGATGAAGGAGCTGGAGCGCGCGCTGGATGCTGCCGAACGTCTGCTCGCACCGAAGGGGCGCCTTGTGGTGGTGGTGTTTCACTCGCTGGAGGATCGCATCGTGAAGCGCTTCCTCGCTAAGCGCTCGCGCACCGATGCGGGCGTCTCGCGCCATGTGCCGGTGGCCAGCGCCGCGCCGCTGAAGCCCGCGTTTGAATTGCTGACGAAAAAAGCCGTGCTGCCCGGTGACGAAGAGATGCAGCGTAATCCGCGTGCCCGTTCCGCCAAGTTGCGGGCGGCCGTGCGGACTCATCATCACATTCAACAGGGGGAGGCGGCCTGATGCGCGCGAACACACTCATCGGCCTGATGGTCATTCTGGTCTTGATTCTGGGGGTCACCCGCGTGAAATATGTGGTCGGCGACGTCAAGCGCGACGTGAAGCAGATGGAGGCATTGTTGGCGGAAGAGCAGGCGAAGATGCACGTGCTGCAAGCCGAGTGGGCCCACCTGACGCGCCCGGAGCGCCTCGCCGAGTTAAACGCTCAATACCTCGCGCTGGTGCCCGTCTCCGGCACGGCGATGCAGGAAATTCATGTGATTCCGGTACGCGGCACCCTGACGGACGCGGTGGATCAGTCCCCGAAGGCGACCGAAGTCAGCTATGGCCGCTGAGGGTTTAACTTATAAAGGCCTTTCCCTTTTTTCGGAGGAAGACCGTGGAACGATACAAACCCCTCCCCCAGTAGGGGGGAGGATGGGAGGGGGGCGGAAGAATCGTCAAACGTATCCACACGCCCCCACCCCAACCCTCCCCCTATTGGGGAGGGGGTTTTAGAGTATGCCCCCTCAGCCAGCCCAGTCCATCCGCACCGAAAGCCGCGCCAAGCAGCGGCTGGAGCTTAGCCGCGGGCGTTTGCTGACGGTGGGCTGTGCCTTCGCCGTCTGTTTCGGCGCGGTGGCGGCGCGGCTGGTGATTGTCGCCGGCTCCCCGCTGGATGACACTGTGCTGCGGCAGGTGCAGCGCCAGAGCACGCCAGCGATCGCCGAGATGACGCTGGCCGACATCATCCAGCAGACCACTCCGAAAGACGAAGTCGACCTGCCGACGCTGGTGCTACCGCGCCGCGACATTACCGACCGTCATGGCAACATGCTGGCCACCAGCCTGGAGACGCGCTCCCTCTACGCCCACCCTTATGAGATTCGCAGTGCCCGCGATGCGTCCCGTCAGCTCGCGCGTATCCTGCCGGGCGTGCCGCAGGAGAAGCTGCAGCGGCTGCTCTCCTCGAAAAGCAAGTTTGTCTGGCTGAAGCGCAACCTGACGCCGAAGGAGCAGGTGGCGGTCAATAACCTCGGCCTGCCGGGACTCTACTTCCAGAAGGAATATACGCGCGTCTATCCGCAGGGCAGCCTGCTCTCGCACGTGGTTGGCTTCGTCAATATCGATGGGCAGGGGCTGGCGGGCATCGAGAAAACCTTTGATGCCCAATTGCAGGAAGACGGCACGGAAGGCGAGGCCTTGCAGCTTTCCATCGATCTGCGCCTGCAGCATATGCTGGTGGACCAGCTGCAGGGCGCGGTGAAGGAGTTCTCCGCCCTCGGCGCGGCGGGGCTGATCGCCGACATGAAAACCGGCGAGATCCTCGCGCTCTCCAGCCTGCCCACTTTTGACCCGCACCATCCGGGCAAATCGACGCAGGAAGCGCTGTTCAACCGCATCTCGCTCGGCACCTACGAGATGGGCTCCACCTTCAAGACCTTCACGGCGGCGATGGCGCTCGATTCCGGCGCGCTCACCATGCAGGATGGCTTTGACACCAGCCACCCCATCAAGATTGCCCGCTACACCATCACCGACACGCACCCGGTCTATCGCTGGATTTCCATCCCGGAAATCTACATTTATTCGTCCAACATCGGCACCGTGCGAATGATTCAGCAAGTGGGGCTGACGTGCCAAAAGGACTTCATGCACAGGCTCGGCATGTTCGACCGCGTCAATATCGAGCTGCCGGAACGTGCTGTGCCGATTACGCCGAATCCCTGGCACGAGATCAACATGATGACGATCTCCTACGGTCACGGCATCTCGGTGACGCCGCTGCACTTGGCGCAGGGCATCCAGACCGTGTTGAACGGCGGTTACCGCCAGGGCTTCACGCTGGTGAAGGATCACCACGTGGCGCTGGAGAAAAGCGAGTGCGTGGTGAAGGAATCGACCTCGCGCGATGTACGCCGCCTGATGCGCGCCGTGGTGCAGTACGGCACCGGCAAGAGCGCCGATGCGCCGGGCTACCTCGTCGGCGGCAAGACGGGCACGGCGGAGAAGGTGAAGGCGGGTGGCTACGCAGCGAAGGCGAAGATTGCCTCGTTTGTCGGAGCCTTCCCGATGAATGATCCGAAATACCTCATCCTCGTGATGGTGGACGAGCCGCAGCCAACCAAGAAAACCTATGGCTATGCCACGGGCGGCTGGGTCGCCGCGCCGGTGGTGGGCCGTCTGGTCAGCCAGATGGGGCCGATGCTGGGGCTGAAGCCGAATTTCGATACGGCCCCGGATGCGATTGACGCCTATATGCTGGCTATCAAGGAAAAAGAGAAACGCGCCCGCGAGCAAACCGCGCAAAAGCCGCGCATGCAGACGGTCAGTTATTAGTGCCAGAGTTTCGTGGCTAAAGCGTAAGATTTGCGGATTCCGCTCCTCCCTCCGCCCTCATGGTGCGCTTGTCGAACCATGACGTGTGGCGTGGGTACGGGCCTCTATCCTTCGACAGGCTCAGGATGAGGGGCGGAGGTTGGAGCGTTATGAAAGTATGTCACCCCGCACGTGGTACGCTGAATCTCCCCGCGTGACGAGAGAGATCCTGCGCAGCCTTTCAGGCTGCGCATGATGACGGCTGAAACGGCCCTGCTTGGAAATTAACCCCCTGATTTCCTCAAAAAGCCGCTAGGCAGGGGCACATCAGGGGGCTATAAATGGCCTTCATGAAACTGGCCCGGCTTTTCTCGACCTACCGCCCTGTCACTATTCGTGGGGACGATGACCTCGATATCACCGGACTTTCCACCGACTCGCGCACCGTCACGCCCGGCACGGCGTTCATCGCCATTCCCGGCACCAGCGGGGATGGCTCCGCCTACGCCGCCGACGCTGTGGCGAAAGGTGCAGTGGCCGTCATCTGCGAGCCGGGCGCGCTGCGTGATCTGTCGGAGACGGTGACGCGGGTGGAGGTGACGAATCCGCGCATTGCCGCCGCCATGTATGCGGCGGAATTCTACACGCCCCAGCCGCAGCGCATCGTCGCGGTGACGGGGACGGACGGCAAAAGCTCCACCGTCGAATTCATCCGCCAGATACTTGAGCATGCGGGCCGCAAGTCGGCCTCGCTCGGCACGATCGGCATCACGACGAGCGTGCCCCTGCCGCCTTATGACGCGGTCAATACGACGCCTGATCCCGTCGTGCTCTGCCAGCAGCTGCAATTGCTGGCGAAGGCGGGCGTGCAGGATGTCGCGCTGGAGGCCTCCAGCCATGGCCTGCACCAGTACCGGCTGGAAGGGCTGCAGCCCACGGTGGGGGTCTTCACCACTTTCGGGCAGGACCACCTCGATTATCATGGCACGCTGGAGGCGTATTTCGACGCGAAGGCCCGCCTGTTCCGTGAGATGCTGACGGCTGGCTCCTTCGCCGTGCTGAATGCCGATGACGCGCGCATCATCGGGTTGCGCGAAGCTTGCGCGGTGCAGGGTGTGCATGTGCTTGGCTTCGGCTTGGCTGGCGATGCGGTGCAGTTGCTCGAGGTCATGCCCGTGACCGAAGGCCAGAGGGTGCGCCTGAAGCTGAATGGCACGGAATGGAAGGGGCTGATTCCTCTGTATGGCCGCTTTCAGGTGATGAACGTGCTGGCCGCCAGTGGCGCGGCGCTGGGGCTGGGGCTGACGGGGGAGGAGATCATCGACGCCTATGCGCACTTGAAAGGCGTGCGCGGGCGTCTCGAGCTGGCGGGCCGCCACGCGGAAGGCATGCCGATTTTCGTGGATTACGCCCACACGGCGCAAGGCCTCTCCTCGGCGCTCGACGCGTTGCGCCCGCACACGGGCGGGCGGCTGCATGTGGTGTTCGGCTGCGGCGGCGACCGCGACCCCGGCAAGCGTCCGGAGATGGGCCGCGTCGCTGCGCAGAAGGCGGATGTCGTCATCGTCACCGACGATAATCCGCGCACCGAAGACCCCGCCGCCATCCGCCGCGCGGTGCTGGAAGCCGCACCCCATGCGCGCGAGATTACCGACCGCCGCGCCGCCATCGCGGAGGCGATTGCCGGGCTTCAGCCCGGCGATACGCTCCTCATCGCGGGCAAGGGGCACGAAACCTATCAGATCATCGGCCGCGAGAAGCACCCCTTCAATGACGTGGAGGAAGTGCAGAACGCTGTAGGCACCGTGGCTGGCATGAAGGCGGCGATATGAAACTTGATCTTCATTACGAGCGCAGCGAAGCCATCCAGCGGGTGGTGCTGGATTGCCACGTCGCTGCGCTCCTCGCAATGACGGAGGAAAAAATATGAGCCTCTGGACGTCTGAAGCCATCGCCAACGCCGTGGGCTCCGCCGCGCGGAGCCACTGGGATGCGGTGCGCGTGAACACTGACAGCCGCACGCTGGCGGCGGGGGATCTGTTCGTCGCGCTGCGCGGCGAGCGTTTCGATGGGCATGATTTCGTCGCCGAAGCGCTGAAGGCTGGGGCGGCGGGCGCGCTCGTCTCTTATGAACCGGAAGGGTGCAAGGACGACCCGCGCCTTATCCTTGTGAGCGATACGCTGACCGCGCTGCAGCAGCTTGGCAAGGCGGGGCGTGATCGCAGCGCCGCCAAGGTGGTGGGCGTCACCGGCAGCGTCGGCAAGACCAGCTGCAAGGAAGCGCTGGCCATCGCGTTCGGCGGGCAGGCGAGAACCTATGCCAGCGTTGGCAACCTGAACAATCATATTGGCATGCCGCTGACCCTCGCCAATATGCCGCAAGACACGCAGGTCGCGGTGCTGGAGATGGGCATGAATCATGGCGGCGAGATTGACCTGCTCTCCAAGCTCGCCCAGCCGCACGTGGCCATCATCACGGCGGTGGAGGCGGTGCATATCGAGTTCTTCGAGAACGGGCTGGAAGGCATCGCCGATGCGAAATCGGAAATCGCCGCCGGCATGCAGCCCGGCGGCACGCTGGTGCTCCCGGCGGATAATGCCTACCTGCCGCGCCTGCGCGAAAATGCCGCGCAGTATAAGGTGGCCCGCGTCATGACGTTCGGCGAAGCGCCGGAGGCCGATTACCGCCTGCTTGATTACCGCACCCTGCCGGTGGGCAGCCAAGCGCATGTGCAGACGCCGAAAGGCCGCATCGATGTGCGCCTCGGCGCGGTCGGCCGCCATTGGGGGCTGATGACGGCGGGCGTGCTCGCGCTGCTTGATGCGCTGGGCTATGACCTGCAAAAGGCCGCGGCGGCGCTCGCGCAGTTCAGCGAACCGGCCGGGCGCGGCAAGGCGCAGGAGGTGCGTCTGCCGGGGGGGCGCCGCGTGCTGGTGCTCGATGACAGTTACAACGCCTCCGCCGCCTCCATGCGCGCGGCGTTCGCGCGGCTGGAGGAAATCTGGCAGGCGCGCGGGCAGCGCGGACGCAAGCTGGCGGCGCTCGGCGACATGCGCGAGCTGGGCCAGCATTCCGCGGAACTGCATACGGGCTTGGCCCCCGAACTGGCGCGCCTGAACATCACGCTGCACGCCGCGGGCCCCGAGATGCGCCGCCTGCATGAGGCGCTGACGCCCAACCTGCGCGGCGCATGGCGCGACGATGCGGACGGCCTCTCCGCCGACATCCTCTCCCTGCTGGAGGAGGGCGATGTACTGCTCGTTAAAGGTTCCCGTGGTAGCCGGATGGACAAGATCGTCTCCGCCGTGCTCACCGCCGATACATCCGCGCAACCGAAAGTCCGCCATGCTGTATAACCTGCTCTATCCCCTCGCTGACGAATACCAGTTCTTCAACCTGTTCAAATACCTGACCTTCCGCAGCGGCGGGGCGGTGATCACCAGCCTCATCCTCAGTTTCATCATCGGCCCGCGCCTCATCCGCTGGCTGCGCATGAAGCAGAAAGGCGGCCAGCCCATCCGTGATGACGGGCCGGAGTCGCATATCCGCACCAAGCAGGGCACGCCGACCATGGGCGGGCTGATGATCCTGCTTTCCGTCACGCTCTCGACGCTGCTTTGGGCGGACATCACCAATGAATATGTCTGGATCGTGCTATTCGTGACGATTGGTTACGGCCTCATCGGCTTCACCGACGATTTCATGAAGGTCACCAAGCGCAACACCAAGGGCCTGCGTGGCAAGCTGAAGCTGGTGGGGCAGTTCGCCATCGCGCTGCTGGCGGGTTTCTGGATCCAGAAAGTCGCGCCGGAGACCATCGATACGCACCTCGCACTGCCCTTTTTCAAAGACTGGCTACCGAGCATGGGTGTCCTCTATCTGCCGTTCGTCATGCTGGTGATGGTCGGCGCGTCCAACGCGGTGAACCTCACCGATGGTCTGGATGGCCTCGCCATCGTGCCCATCATGATTGCATCCGGCTGCTTCGCGCTGATTTCCTACCTCGTCGGCAACGCGGTATTCGCGGAATATCTGCAGATTCACGCCGTGCCGGGGGCGGGCGAGCTGGCCGTGTTCTGCGCGGCGCTCATCGGTGCAGGCCTCGGCTTCCTCTGGTACAACGCGCCGCCCGCGATGGTATTCATGGGCGACACCGGCAGCCTCGCGTTCGGCGGCTCGCTGGGTGCGATTTCCGTCATCACCAAGCATGAGCTCGTGCTCGCCATCATCGGCGGGCTGTTCGTGCTGGAAGCCGTGTCGGTGATTGTGCAGGTGGCCTCGTTCAAGCTCACCGGCAAGCGCGTCTTCAAGATGGCCCCGATTCACCATCACTTCGAAAAACTCGGCTGGCAGGAACCGACCGTCGTCATCCGCTTCTGGATCATCGCAACGATTCTGGCGTTGATCGGGCTGAGCACGTTGAAGCTGAGGTAGGCATGATTATCCTTCCGCAATATCATGGCAAGAATATCGGCGTCGTCGGGCTGGGTAAGTCCGGCATGGCGACCATCGCGGCGCTGGAGGCCAGCGGTGCCAAGGTCTTTGCGTGGGATGACGGGCTGGCGAAAAAGGGCGGCGCGCCCGTGACGCTGACACCGCTGGAGGCATGGCCGTGGGCGGAGATGGCTGACCTCATCCTTAGCCCCGGCGTGCCGCTGACCCATCCGCAGCCCCACGAGGCGGTGACGCTGGCGAAGCAACATGGCGTGCGCGTGATTGGCGATGTGGAGCTGTTGCTGACTGCATGCCCGGAGGCGATCGTCATCGCCATCACTGGCACCAACGGAAAATCCACCACTACGGCGCTGATCGGCCATATCCTCGGACAAGCAGGGCGCCGCATCGAGGTGGGCGGCAATCTGGGCACGCCGGTGCTGTCGTTTGCGCAGCTTGGCAAGGGTGACATCTACGTACTGGAGCTTTCCTCCTACCAGCTGGAGTTGCTCGATAAGGCACGCATCCATTGCGGGTGCTTCCTCAACATCACACCGGACCATCTCGACCGTCACGGCACGATGGAAGGCTACGTCAACGCCAAGAAGAACATCTTCCTGCGCCAGCAGCCGGGCGATACCTGCATCATCGGCGTGGATGACGCCTACACGGAAGCCGTGGCCCGCGAGTTCCTCGCCCGCGGCGACCGGCGCGTGATTCCCGTCGGCGTGAAGGAGCGCGTCTCGCAGGGTATCGACGTGAAGCACGGCATGATTACCGACCGCACGAATGCCGAGCCGCTGGCGATTGATCTCTCCCCCTGCCTCGCGCTGAAGGGCGAGCATAACTGGCAGAACGCCGCCGTGGCCTATGCCGCCTGCCGCTTCGCCGGGCTGAGCGTGGAGCAGATTGAAGCGGGCCTGGTTAGCTTCCCCGGCTTGGCGCACCGCATGGAGCGCGTCGGCACGGTGCGCGGCGTCACCTTCGTCAATGACAGCAAGGCGACCAACGCTGATGCCGCAGCCAAAGCGCTCGGCAGCTATGACAGCATCTACTGGATCGCGGGCGGCCTGCCGAAAGAAGGTGGCATCACGACGCTCGGCGCCTATTTTCCGCGCATCCGCCACGCCTTCCTAATCGGGCAGGCGGCAGAGGAATTTGCCCGCACGCTTGAAGGCTACGTGCCCTACACGCTGTGCGGCACGCTCGAGGTCGCCACAAAAAAGGCAGCCGAGATGGCCTGGCGCGAAGCCTTGGCCGATGCGACGGTAATGCTTTCCCCCGCTTGCGCCTCGTGGGATCAGTGGCCCAACTTCGAGGTGCGTGGCCATGCCTTCCGCGACTATGTGCAGGCGTTGGAGAAGGAGCGGGCGGCGTGACAAAGGGCAAAGCCTCCACCAAAAAAACCGGCCGCTTTGACCGCGCCAGCAGCGGTCTGCTCAGCCGCTGGTGGTGGACGGTGGACCGGCCGCTGTTCTTCACGCTGCTGATCCTCATCCTGTGCGGCATGATTCTGGTGACGGCCGGAAGTCCGCCGGTGGCCAAGCGGCTGGGGCTGGATGCCTTCCATTTCGTCTATCGCCAGCAGGGCTTCCTGTTCATCGCCTTCCTTGTGATGGTGAGCGTATCCATGTTCGAGCCAAAGCAAGTGCGCCGCCTCTCGGTGCTGGGGCTAGGCGGGAGCCTTGTCCTGCTCTGCCTGCTGCCGCTGATCGGCGTGGAGAACAAGGGCGCCATCCGCTGGTTCCCAGTGCCGCTGCTCGGCACCATCCAGCCGTCGGAATTCATGAAACCCTTCTTCGCGGTGGTGGTCGCGTGGGTGCTCTCCGAGCGTTTTCGCAATCCAGAATTTCCGTCCTACCGCATTGCCATCGCACTGTTTGCCCTTTTCGCGGGTTTGCTGCTCATCCAGCCGGATTTCGGCATGACGCTCACCCTGATGGGCGTGTTCGGCGTGCAGATGTTCTTAGCCGGCATCCCGATGCTGCTGGTGGGCGGGCTGGCCGTGCTGGGCGTGGGGCTGGGCATCGGCGCCTATTTCACCATGTCCCACGTGCGTGACCGTATCGATACCTTCCTCAACCCTTCCGCCGAAAACTATCAGGTGCAGAAATCCCTGCAGGCCTTCCAGAGCGGCGGTTTCTTCGGGCGTGGGCCGGGGGAGGGGGTGGTGAAATGGTCCATCCCCGATTCGCATACGGACTTCATCTTCGCCGTGGCGGCAGAGGAATTCGGCGTGCTGCTTTCCATCGCCATCGTCGGGCTGTTCGCCACGGTGGTGATCCGCAGCTTCGTCCGCGCGGGCCAGACGACGGACACCTTTGCCATGCTTGCCATTGCGGGGCTCGCCACGCAGTTCGGCGGGCAGGCCTTCATCAATATGGGTGTCTCGCTGAAGCTGCTGCCCGCCAAAGGGATGACGCTGCCCTTCATGAGCTATGGCGGCTCCTCGCTGGTGGCGATGGCCATCGGCATGGGCATGCTGCTGGCCCTCACCCGCAAACGTTATGGCCAGCTCCCCAGTGGACGCTTGCATGGCTATGGGTTGGCGGGCTAGGGGAAGGAATACGGGAATACGCGAATGCGGGAATCCGGGAACGTGGAGATTGCCAAGCCTTCCTTTGCAAAGCATTACAGCGATCTGGAGGTGTTTGAACTGGCGTTTCAGCTTTCCATGAAGCTGCACCATCTTTCCCTGAATTTTCCCAAATATGAGCAATATGCTCTGGCGGATCAGATGCGGCGTTCGTCAAAGGCCATCTGCGCCAATATCGCCGAAGGGTTTGGCAAGCAACGTCAGTCCAAAAACGAGTTTCGGCGTTTCCTGTCGATGGCGATAGGTTCATGCACGGAAGTGCAGGTATGGTTGCGGTATGCCGGAGAGTTGGAATATATCTCTAAAAACGACGCGAACCTTTTCCGCCATGAATATGATAAGGTAGAGCGTATGCTCTATTCCCTCCACGCAAAGATAAAGTAGCCTCATGTTTGTCCATTTTTCTTTTCCCATATTCCCGCATTCCCGCATTCCCGCATTCTCCTCATGACCCACCCCACCTATCACATCATCCTCGCCGCCGGGGGCACGGGCGGCCATATCTTCCCCGCTGAATCGCTGGCAGAGGAGCTCACTGCGCGCGGCCATCAAGTGACGATGATCACTGACAACCGCTTCGCCGATTACGCCGCGGCCAGCATGAAGGGCATCTTCGCGCAGGTGCCGATTCACTATATTTCTGCCGCTTCTGTGGGGCGCACTCTCTGGAAGCGCGGCGTGGGTGCGCTGATGATCCTGCGCGGCATCTGGCAGGCGCGGCAGCTGATGCGGAAAATTCGCCCGCACGCCGTGGTGGGCTTCGGCGGCTATCCGTCCTTCCCGACCATGATGGCGGCCACATCACTCGGCATCCCCACTATCATCCATGAACAGAATGCGCTGCTCGGCAAGGCCAACCGTGTGCTGGCCGAGCGGGTCACCACGATTGCTGCCAGCTTTGAGCAGACCGGGCTGGTGAAGCCGGAATGCTGCCACAAGCTGGTGGTCGTCGGCAATCCGGTGCGTGCCGCCGTGCGCGCGCTGCATGAAATCCCCGCGCCGGAGCTGGCGCAGGATGGCATCATGCGTCTGCTGGTGACGGGCGGCAGCCAAGGCGCGCTGGTGTTTTCCGACGTCGTGCCGAAAGCGGTCGAGCTATTGCCGGAGCTGTTGCGCAAGCGCCTGCGCATCGACCAGCAGACACGCGCGGAAGCGCGGGAAGACACCCGCCGTGCGTATGAAGCCATCGGCGTGCAGGCGGATCTCGCGCCGTTCTTCGCGGATGTCCCGGCACGTCTGGCGGCGGCGCATCTGGTCATCTGCCGCTCCGGGGCGTCCACCATGGCGGAACTCACCTGCGCGGGCCGGCCGGCGATTCTGGTGCCGTACCCCACCGCGGCGGATGATCACCAGACCTTCAACGCCACCGCGCTCGATGATGCCGGTGGCGCCTGGCTGATGCCGGAAGATGCGTTCACCCCCGAAGCGCTGGCCGCCAAGCTGGAAGCCTTCCTGCGCCTGCCCGCGAGCCTGCTCAAAGCCGCCGCGTCTTCGCGTGCGTATGGACGCCCGGAAGCCGCCGCGAAGCTGGCTGACCTCGTGCTGGGCCATGCCGAGAAAAACGCTCGTTTGCGCAGCGGTGGCCTTGCGTCCGGCCTGAAAACCGGGGATACTCCCCACCAAACGGAACGCGCTGCGTAAGCTCAATGGTGTCATCCTGCGGGCCCGGAGGGCAGCGCAGGATCTTCTTCGTGATGCGGGGAGATTCTGCGCTCTCGCTACGCGAGTCGCAGAATGACGAAGAAGAAAGAGAACCGCCCATGATCACGCTCCCCCTTCGCCGACTTCCCCTTGGCCGCACCATGCCGCTGCAGGTGGGCATCCTGCACTTCGTCGGCATCGGCGGCATCGGCATGAGCGGCATCGCGGAGATTCTGCATAACCTCGGCTACCAGGTGCAGGGCACGGACATCGCGGAGAATTACAACGTCGAGCGTCTGCGCGACAAAGGCATCACCGTGCGCATCGGCCATCTGGCGGAGAATCTGGGTGACGCGGCGGTGGTCATCATCTCCTCGGCGGTGAAGGCCGACAACCCGGAAGTGATGGAAGCCCGCAAGCGCCGCATCCCCGTCGTGCGCCGCGCGGAGATGCTCGCCGAGCTGATGCGCCTGAAAATGTCCATCGCCATCGCGGGCACGCACGGCAAGACGACGACCACCTCGCTCACCGCCGCGCTGCTGGATTCGGCAGGCATCGCGCCCACCGTGATTAATGGCGGCATCATCAATGCGTATGGCACCAACGCGGTGCTGGGCACCGGCGAGTGGATGGTGGTGGAGGCCGATGAATCGGACGGCACCTTCATCAAGCTGCCGATTTCCATTGCGGTCGTCACCAACATGGACCCGGAGCATCTGGACCATTACGGCTCCTTCGACGGCGTGCGCGCGGCGTTCAAGCAGTTCCTAGACAATCTGCCCTTCTACGGCTTCGGCGTGCTCTGCATCGATCACCCGGAAGTGCAGGCGCTGGTGGCGAAAGCCGAAGACCGCCGCATCATCACCTACGGCCTCTCGCCGCAGGCGGACGTGCGCGCCGTGAACATCCGCACCGAGGCGGGAAGGCAGCGTTATGACGTGGAGTGCGAGGACCGCAACCTCGGCGAGACGGTGACCATCAAGGATGTGTTCCTACCCATGCATGGCCGCCATAACGTGCAGAACTCGCTGGCCGCCATCGCGGTGGCGCGGGAGCTGAAGATTTCCGACGCGCAGATTGTGCAGGGCTTCGGCGCGTTCAAGGGCGTCAAGCGACGCTTCACGAAAACCGGTGAGGTGAACGGCATCACCATCATCGACGATTACGGCCATCACCCGGTGGAAATCGCTGCGACGCTTGGCAGTGCGCGGCAGGCCGTGGAAGCCACCGGCGGGCGCGTGATCGCCGTGGTGCAGCCGCACCGCTTCACCCGCCTGCGCGATCTGTTCGAGGAATTCTGCACCTGCTTCAACGAGGCCGACACCGTGCTGGTGGCGGATGTCTACGCGGCGGGTGAGTCGCCCATCGAGGGCATCCACCAGGGCGCGCTGGTGGAAGGCCTCCGCCGCCACGGCCACAAGCACGCCGAGCCGCTCGAGAGCGACAAGGCCCTGCCTGAGAGGGTGGCAAACCTCGCCAAGCCGGGTGATTTCGTCATCTGCCTCGGTGCAGGCAGCATCTCCTACTGGGCGCAGGCGCTGCCGGGGAAACTGGCGGAGCAGCTTGGCGTCCCTTTCGCCGCTGAAGCCAAGGCGGCGCATGGGTGAACCATGCGTCCATCAATGCCCGAGTTTGCAAAGCAAACGATAGGGCAATCCCGTATGGCCGCTGCAACACGCTCTGGATTCCCCTATCGTTTCGATCTGCGAAACTCGGAAAATGACGAGACGTTAAGGACCGCTGACGCTTCCCTCATCCTCGCCCATGGCCGCTGGTCATCCTTCATGCACGAGGCCGTGCGACTGACCGTGGCTGGACACCATGAGGCGGCGCTGGCGCCTGCGTCCGAGGCCATCCGTCTCTCCGCCGATGTGCATCCGCAGTATCATTTTCTCGAATCCGGCCTGCATACGGCGCTGGGCGGGCTGCATCTGCGTCACGGCGAATATGGTAAGGCGAAGCGCCATTTTGACCGGGCCGTGTTCCTGCACCATGATAATGCAGTGGCGCTGGCGGGGTTGGAGATCAGCGACAATGAAAGGCTAAAGGCACAGGAACTAACCCCTCCCCCAGTAGGGGGGAGGTCGGGAGGGGGGCGTGAGGATACG
>DBAY01000068.1 GCA_002291925.1 Alphaproteobacteria bacterium UBA998
CCCAAGTCAGGTTTGGTGGAGGATAGCGGAGTCGAACCGCTGACCTCTTGCATGCCATGCAAGCGCTCTA
This sequence comes from Alphaproteobacteria bacterium UBA998, assembly GCA_002291925.1. Taxonomy (GTDB): domain Bacteria; phylum Pseudomonadota; class Alphaproteobacteria; order Rickettsiales; family UBA998; genus UBA998. The sequence goes on from DBAY01000068.1 coordinate 71, forward strand.
CCAGCTGAGCTAATCCCCCACGGGTCCGTGTCAAAACGGAAGGTTTGGATAGCGCAATTGCGGTTGCATTGCAAGCGGAACTGTGGTCATTTTTATGACCGCCTGAGACGGGCAGCAGCCCGCGAAAAAAGGGAGTTCTCTCCATGCAGATCGTTGTTCTTGGCACCCATCGCTCCGGTACTTCGCTGGTGACGCGGGTCATCAACATGATGGGCGCCTTCTTCGATTCCGGCCATGCCTCCATTGGCTTTAGCGACGAGAATCCCAAGGGTTTCTGGGAGCGCTCGGACGTCATCGCGGTGAATGACCGGCTGCTGGCGGAGAAACACTGCGCGTGGGACCGGCTGGCGGCGTGGAAGCCGTCCGAGGGGAAAAAGTCCCGCAAGACCTCCGGCGAGATGGAAAATATCGAGCGCGACCTGAAGAACATCCTGCTCACGCTGAATGCCAACCGCCCGTGGGTGGTGAAGGACCCGCGCCTCTGCCTCACCTTCCCGCATTGGCGGGCGCATCTGGAGGCGCCGGTGGTGGTGTGCGTGCATCGCGCGCCGCTGGAGGTGGCGATGTCGCTGAAGACGCGCTACGGGTTCAGCTTCGCGCATGGCCTCGCCCTGTGGGAATATTACACGGTGAGCCTGCTGAACGCGTTGCAGGGGCTGCCGGTGATTTTCGTGGAGCATCAGCAATTGCTCGCTGACGCGGTCGGCACCGTGAAACGCCTCCATGAGGCGCTGGAGAAGGAAGGGGTGAAGGGCCTGCGCCTGCCGAGCGAGCGCGAGGTCACGTCGTTCATCGAGCCGTCGCTGCACCGCTCCAAGCTGGACACAAAGGACGAGGAGCAGAGCCTCAGCGCCTATCAGCGGATGCTGGGAGACATGCTGGCGGGCCGCGCGCCCCTGCCTTCGCAGCCGCTGGAGCCGTCGCTGACGGCCAAGGAAGCGATGCAGGCGTATGAGCATCGCCTGCAGCTCGATGCGCAGCTGACGCAGATGAATGAGAAATGCGCCCAGGCCGAGCAGGAAGCCAACGAGCTGCGCGATTATCGCCGGACGCTGGCCGCCGAAGTGCAGCAGGAGATGGTGCGCGTACGCCGACTGATTGAAGAGAAGGACGCGAAAATCCGTGAGCTGAAGGCGTCGAAAAGCTGGAAGCTCGGCAACGCGCTGGTGCGCTTCGTGACGCTCCGCTGGATATCGCGCGCCGAGGCGACGTAAGCGCGCAGACGCTTTACCTCTGAGTATTCGCCCTGTAGGGCTATTGGGCCGCGGCCTCGATGGGCTGCGTGATAGCGCTGCGTGATTTGCGCTGATCGGCCAGCTCCACGGTGAGGTCCTTCGCCTTGGCAGGCGTCATCAGCGCGAGGATGGGCGCGGCCTTGCGCTCGCTCATCTTGTCTACCACCAAGAGCAGTATGGGCATTTCCATCTCGTCGAAAATCTGTGCGGCGTCCTTGGGCTTCATGTTCTCGTAGATTTTCACGAGGCTGCGGATTTCGCCCTCCTCATGCTTTCCGTATTCGTCGAGCAGCTTCTTCAGGCCGCCTTCCATGGTCTGGATTTCGCTGATCTTGCGGTCCAGTCGCACCTCGGTCGCCTCGAGCAGGCTCTCCTTCATGCGGATTTCTTCCTCGCGCTCATCCAGCTGCTTGCGGCGGGCGGACAGCCCCTGTAGCAGCTCAACCTCCACGGGGGTGTAATTGGCGAACTTCGCGATGGCCGGGTCTTCCAGCGGCTTTTCCTTGGTCACGCCCTCGGGCAGTTCTTCCGTGGCAGCGGCTTCCTGTTTCGCCTCACCCTTTTCCGACGGTGCCTCGGCGGCAATTTCCGCTTTGGCGGCTTTTTCGGGGGCCGCTTCTTCCTTGGCGGGTTCGGACTGGGCGCGCGCTTCCCCGGCGAGCAGGAGGCTGGTGCCGGTATAGACCTCGTGTGCCTTGCTGAAGAACAGCAGGCTCAGGCAGCCAATGGTCAGCGGCAGCAGTCGGATACGCGGCAGGCTGGAGTCGGACATGGTGGATTATCCCTTGGCCTTGAGCGCATCGTAGAGTTCCTGTTCCGCCTTGGAGCGCAGGCGTGCTCCGACGCGGCGTGTGCCCGCCGCTTCAGAGGCGGTCGCATCACTCGCGCCGCCGGATTGCAGCTCGGCTGCACGGGCCTTCAGCGCCTCGATGCCGCGCACCGCACGTTCGCGCGGCGCGGGGGGTGCGTCGGGCGCAGGCGCGGCAGCAGCACGCGACGGCGTAGCCACGGCTTCCATGGCCGGCTCGGCGGACGGTGCCGCCCGCGAGGCGCGCCCGGCCAGCCCGGCTGCAGCCTCGGCCTTGCCGCGTGAAGAGGAGATGTTGCCTTCCATGCGGTCCGCCAGTTTGCCTGCTTTTTCGATCATGAAAGCGAGGTCATCAGCGAGGTAATTGGCTTTATCCAAGCGCGCCTGCATGTTCTCGTTGATCTTCTTGCTGGCCTTGTGAATCTCGCTGATGCTGTAGGTGGCGAGCTGCGTAGACTCATCGAACTGGCGGATCAGCTCGGCCAGTTCGCTCTTGCTGTCCTGCAGCACGCGGATGCGCCGGTTCAGCTTCAGGCAGTAGAAGATGGTGGCCCCCAGCAGCCCGGTGACGAGCGCGTTGAGGAACAGCGAAACATAGAATTGCGTCATTGGGGTCATGTCAGCTCCTTCGCTTTGGCGCGCGAAACGGGTTCGATCAGCGACACCGCCATGCGGTCCCCCATCCGGCCCAGTTTTGCCTTGGTCAGCTTCACGTCGCCGCATTGCATCCAGATGTCCGACTGTGGGGTGGCATCGAGCAGGATAGTGCTTCCGACCTTCAGGCGCACGATATCGCCTATCGGCACAGTTTTCTCGCTCAGCACGGCCAGCACATCGACATCCGCCAGGCGCACTTCCTTGCCGAGGTGCTTCTCCCAGACAGAGTCCTGCCCGAATTTCTCACCCATGAAAATCTGCATCAGCAGATCGCGGATGGGCTCCAGCGTTGTGTGCGGCAGCAGGATCTCCACGATGCCGCCGCGATCGTCCATGTCAATGCGTAGCCGTACCAGCAGCGCCGCGTTGTTGGGGCGCGTGATGGTGGCAAAGCGCGGGTTGTTCTCCAGCCGCTCATGCAGGAACGTCACCGGCGAGAGCGGGTCGAAGGCCGAGCTCATGTCGGCGAGAATTATATCCACAAGGTTCTTGACGATATCCTGCTCGATGGTGGTGTAGGGCCGCCCCTCGATACGAATGGGGCGCTGCGAGCGACGCCCGCCGAGCAGCACGTCCACGGTGGAGTAGATGAGTGATGAATCGACCGTGATGAGGCCGAAATTTTCCCACTCCACGGCGCGGAATACGGTGAGCAGCGCGGGCAGCGGGATGGAATTGAGGTAATCGTCGAAACGCAGCGATGTCATGGAGTCGATGCTGACATCCACGTTGTCGGAAGTGAAATTGCGCATGGAGGAGGAGAGAATCCGCACCAGCCGGTCGAACACGACCTCAAGCATCGGCAGCTTCTCGTAGGCCATCAGGGACTTGCCGAGAATGGCCTGGATACCGCTGAGGTCGCCGCCGTCCTTGTCCTTGCTGTCGAAGCCGAGCAGCAGGTCAATCTCGTCCTGGTTCAGCACACGGCCGGTTTCGGCATCGCCCTCACCCTCGCCACCGCCCCCGGCGGCGAGCATTTTCTCCCACTCGTCGGCGGCGTTGGCGTCGTCGGGTTTATTTTCTTCGTCAGCCATGCTCTTTTACTGCCCGTGAACCGTCACTGTACTATAATCTCTTTGAAAAGTATATTGTTCACCAGCGCTGGTTCTACGGCTTTATTGACCCGCCGAAGCAGCTCCTCGCGCAAGCGCTCCAGCCCTGCCGAACCGGCGAGATCGCTGGCGCGCAACTCGCGGAGATAGGTGTTGAAATCATCGATCACGCGCGGCTGCATCTGCTCCACGCGCTTGAGGTCTTCCGGCGAGGCCAGCTCCAGGATTACGGTCACTTTGATGAAGCTCGCCTGCGTACTGCCGGTATTGAGGTTGTTGATAAACTCCGGAAGTTCAAAAAAGACCGGGTCTCCCTTTTTTGCCTCTTCGACGGATTTAGCCGGAGCTGTTTTTTCATCCTTCTTTTCATCCGACGTGACGGCCTCTTCTTTTTTACCGCCAAGCATGCCGCTGAAATAAAGACCAGCCCCACCCGCGCCCAGCAGCGCCAGCAGGCCGACGATGATCAGGATCAACCGTTTGCCTTTGCGATTACCGCCCTCTTCTTCGCCTGAGGCTTCCGGGGTATCGTTCTCGTCGTCCGAGGCCATGATCTGCTATGCTCCTGTGGGTTGCGCTCCCACTGTTATAAAAATTCCATTGCAAATGAACAACCGGCCTTATGCAAGGTCCGCGCCAGCCACGGCATTTTGCTGGAAAAGTGCGGCTTTCAGGCCATGGCAACAAGTTGGCACGCTTTATGCATCATTACTCGTGCCAACCAAGAGGTCCGGACGATGGATAACAGTATCTACATTATGCTCTCCCGCCAGACGGCGCTCTTCCGCAAGATGGACAGCACGGCCCATAACATCGCCAACGTGAACACCACGGGCTACCAGGCCGAGAAGAACATGTTCACCGACTACCTCGTTGATGACGGCAACAAGCGCAAGATGGCGTTCGCCCGCGACCGCGCCTCCTACCTCGACACCCGCGAAGGGCCGATGCAGGAGACGGGCAATCTTTTCGACCTCGCCATCTCCGGCGATGGCTACTTCACCGTGGATGCCGGCGGCAACCGCCGCTACACGCGCGCGGGCAACTTCACCATCGACGCGCAGGGCTACCTCGTCACCCCCACCGGTAATTTCGTGCTGGATGACGGGGGCCAGCGCATTCAGTTCGAACCCACCGCGCGCGACATCCGCATCGGTCAGAACGGCAGCATCGGCGTGGATGGGCAGGACATCGGCCGCCTTGGCATCGTCGAGTTCCCCAACCGGCAGGTGCTGGAGCATGAGTCCGGCTCCCTCTTCCGCGCCACCCAGCAGCCGCTGGCCGCCACCAATTCCCGCGTGCTTCAGGGCGTGCTGGAGAAATCGAACGTGGAGCCGGTAACCGAGCTGGTGGAGATGACGCAAGTCAACCGCGCCGCCAGCTCCACCGCGAAATTCATCGAAGTCATGTACGACCTGCAGCGCAAGGCGAGCAACGTCTACGCCCAGGGCGCGAATGGATAAGCAGATGACCATAAAAAAACCAACAATCTCGTCATTCCCCGAATCTGCGCAGCAGATTCTAGGGGAATCCAGTCCGGCGGAGGGGCCGACTCTGGATTGCCTTAGAATTGCTGACGCAATTCAGGCAATGACGAATCACGCAGGAGGATGAACCCATGAGATCGCTGAACATCGCCGCCACCGGCATGCAGGCCCAGCAAACCAACGTGGATGTGATCTCGCACAACCTCGCGAACATGACCACGACCGGTTACAAGCTGCAGCGCGCCGAATTTCAGGACCTGATCTATCAAGACCTGCGCCGCGTGGGTGCAAATTCCTCGGACGTGGGCACCATCGTGCCTACCGGGGTGCAGCTCGGTCTCGGCACCAAAACCGCGGCCATCTACCGCAACATGTCGCAAGGCACGCTGCAGATGACCGACGGCGCGCTTGACCTCGCCATCAACGGCAAGGGCTACTTCGTCATCCAGCTGCCGGACGGCACCAACTCCTACACGCGCAACGGCACGTTCCAGCTCAGCCCGCAGGGCGAGCTCGTCACCTCGGACGGCTACGTCGTTTCCCCCAACATCACCATCCCGCAGGATGCCATCGCCATCAGCGTCAACCAGAGCGGGCAGGTGCAGGTGGAAACGCAAGGCCAGGTGGAGCCGCAGATCGTCGGCCAGCTGGATATCGCGACCTTCATCAACGAACCGGGCCTGCGCGCCATCGGCGACAACCTCTATCTGGAAACCGCCGCCTCCGGCCCTCCCTTCCAAGGCATCGCCGGTCAGGAAGGCTTCGGCGTGTTCCTGCAGGGCTACCTGGAGAATTCCAACGTCAACCCGGTGTCGGAGATCACCAACCTCATCGTCGCCCAGCGCGCCTATGAGATGAACTCCAAGGTGATCACCGCGTCGGATGAGATGTTGCAGGCACTGAACCAGTCGGCGTAAACTAATGTAAAGCCCGCAACAGACGGGCATATTTGTGGGGAGCAGCATATGGCCAGCAAGGCGTGGATGATCGGATGGGTGGCGTTGTGCCTGGCATGGCCCGCTGCCGCGCAGATGAGCGGCAACACGCCGCTTTTCTCCGTGACGCTCGATGAAGCGGAGGCCTCCGTGGCCGCCGCGCTCATCGCCGAGGGCGTGGCGGACGATGTGAAGGTCGAGATCGTCAGCACCCGCCAGCCCCTGCTCTATCAGTACAAGCAGCCGCTGGAAGTGCGCGTGAAATCGCTCAAGACCGAAGAAGCGGGGCGGACCTGGAGCGGCAATCTGCTCTTCGTCGCCAAGGGCGAAGTCGTCTCCGCCATGCCGGTGAGCGGGCGCTATGATGAGGTGGAGCGCCTGCCAGTGCTGTCCCAGCGCATCGCGCATGGCGAGACCATCACGGCCGAACACGTGGTGATGAAGCCCTTCCCCCGCTCGCGCATACGGCCGGGCATGGTGACGGACGAGAAGGAACTGATTGGCAAGACGCCGCGCCGGACCATCTCGGTCAACCGCCCCATCCGCGCGGATGAAGTACAGGCCCCGGACGTGCTGCAGAAAGGCAGCATGGTGAAGATGCTTTACCAGACGCCCTACATGGAAATCTCCACGCTGGGCGAGGCGCTGGAAGGCGGGGCCGTGGGCCAGTCGGTGCGCGTGCGCAACCGTGACAGCGGCATGACCATTTACGGCACCGTGCTCTCGGCCGACGAAGTGCAGGTGAGCGCCCAGCCCGCCCGCGATCGCCGCGTGGCCTCGCGACGGTAGGAGAGCCCCATGCACCCGACCCGATATTCCCGCCTCCTCCTCGCCCTCGCCGCCAGCAGCATGCTGAACGCCTGCGCCATGAAGCTGGACCAGCTGGAGGAGGTCGGCCAGCCGCCGAAACATATGCAAGTGCAAGACCCCACCCAGAAAATCGGCTACCAGCCGATGAGCTGGCCGTCGCCGGATCCGGAGCCGCCGTCACGCCGCTATTCCAACTCGCTGTGGCAGCCGGGTGCGCGCGCCTTCTTCCGGGACCAGCGGGCCGCCCGCGTGGGTGATGTGCTGCGCGTGCGCGTGCAGATCGACGACCAGGCACAGCTGGTCAGCAACTTCCAGCGCCAGCGCCGTGCAGGCGAGGATGTGCAGGCCCCCGCCGTGTTCGGGCTGGAAGACAAGTTTCCCTTCGGCGCCAACCCGCAGCAGCTGCTTGATATCACCACCAACACCAACGCCAATACCATCGGCCGTCTGAACCGTCAGGACAAGGTGGAGACGCAGATTTCCGCCGTGATCACGCAGGTCCTGCCCAACGGCAACTATGTCATCGAGGGCACGCAGGAAGTGCGTGTGAACTACGACATCCGCCAACTGGAAGTCAAAGGCATCGTGCGCCCGCAGGACATCGATTCCAGCAACACGGTCGATTCCTCGCAGATCGCCGAGGCCCGCATCTCGTACGGCGGACGCGGCGTCCTCACCCGCGGCACCCAGCAGCGCTGGGGCACCGAACTGCTCGACGTGCTCTCACCGTTCTAAGCCGTCTGGCCGCTACCAACAAAAAACCCCGCCGCGGCGGGGTTTTTTGTTGATGTGCCGGTTATCGCCAAGGGCAGGCCTAGGCCATCATGCCAACACCGGCGGACTGTTGCTTTTGATAGAAATCATGATTCATCGCAAAGGTGGGGGCTTCAAGTCCCGAGCCAAGCTGCGAGAGCGAGCAATCCTGCATGCTGATATTCTGACATGCCTGCGAAATGGCCGCCACTTGCGTCATGCTTTGCGGCGACAGGGATGGCCCTTCCATGGCAATACCCACGGCCTGAGAAGGTGTGTTATCAGAGGGAAGTGCCGGCAGGCTTGGCGTCACGGCATCTGCCAGCCTGCTAGCACCGCGATCAATAATATCTGAGGCGCCTTCTAAAGCGGAACCGGCAAAATTCGCCACTTTACTAATGCCAGCACCAAAAAAATCTCCAACACCAAAGATAATGGCATTGATGTTGTCATCAATCTGCTGGCGTATGCCACTGGTAAACGCTGAGCTAAGCAAAGGCATGGGAACCCCCATTTATCTTTTTCTTAACATATCATGTTCGCCGGAAAAAGAACATGACAGTTTGATGACATTCTCATCAAACGTCAGACAATAACAGTAATCGCAAGTAATGGGCTTAGTTAATACGCAGGGGGAAGCAGGCCGCGTTCATGGCGTTCAGCTTCTGGCAGGCCGTCTCGGCTTCGGTTTTGGAGAGGTTCCCCAGCCGGGCGCGGTGAATGGCGGCGGCTTCCTGACCATCGGAGGTGATGTTCATGTAGGCGTCCTTCAGTTCCGCCTCCATCATCCGCATGGCGCGCACAAGGGCTTCCTTGGCCTGGCTTTCGCTGCGGAACGCCCCCACCTGGATGCCCCACTCCTTCTCCTCCGAAACGACCTGCGGCGTACGGCTGGCTCCATTACTCAGGCGAGAATACTGGTAATCCAGCGTGCCGGAGCGCACGGCGGCATTGGCCGTGGAGACAAACGAGACATCGAACACCGGGGCCCGTCCGGTGGCTGGCTGGGCGTCCTCTCGCTCGGTCTGAGGACGCGCGGCGGGCGCAATCGGGGCAGTACGCACCGGCGCAAAGGCGACACTGGCGCTCGGCTGCAATCGCTCAGCACGCGCCTTGGCGAGCATTTGCGCGTTGATCGCGGCACCGGAAACCGCGGCCGTGGAGGTCGGGCTCACCGGCGGCACGCTGGCAGGCTTGAGGGCCGGCACCGGGGCCGATGCCGGCGTCAGCGCGGCATATTGCGGCGATTGCTGCTGCTTCAGCGCCGCTAGTTGCGGGTAATGTTTCTTAAGCAGCTGCACCATGTGGTTGTCGCGGGACGCCGCCGTCACGCCGCCCATGACCACCGCCACCATGGTGATGCCGTCTTTCTTCACCGACGAAACGAGGTTGAAGCCAGAAGCATTGATATAGCCCGTCTTGATGCCATCCACACCGGGGAAGCGGTCCAACACGCGGTTATGCGTGCCGTAGGTGCGGCCCTTATAGGTAAAGCTGCGGGTGGTGAAATAGTGGAAGTACTGCGGAAAATCACGGCGCAGCGCAATGCCGAGCAGCCCCATGTCGTAGGCCGTGGTGTGCTGGCGCGAATCCGGCAGTCCGTTCGGGTTGCGGAACACCGTATCCTTCATGCCCAAGGCACGCGCCTTGTTGGTCATCATCACGCCGAAATTCCAGTCCGTCTTGCCCAGCCCCTCGGCCAGCACCACGGCGGCATCGTTGGCGGAGCGGGTCACCAGCGCCTTGATCGCCTGCTCAACAGTGATCTGGTCACCGGGGCGCAGCGCAATGTTGGTCTGCGGCTGCGAGGCGGCTTTCTTCGAGGCGGTCAGCTTGGTATCGAGCTTCCATACGCCGTTCTCCAGCGCATCGAACACCATGTAAAGGGTCATCATCTTGGTGAGAGAGGCCGGATAGCGCTTGGCGCGCGACTGGGCTTCAAACAGCACCTGACCGGTATCGGCGTCCATGACAAGCGCGGCGTAGCGCGGGTTCGTGGCGGCGGCCTGTGCCGACGGGTGCATCAGGCAAAGAACAAAAATGAACGCCATCAGCGCTGAAAAAAAGACGCGCATGCAGGGTTGCTCCTCCTGAGATTCTGTATCGGGCCGTCGTGAGCCGTCTGGGGCGGCTTTCCTCACGAAACTGCGATAAGCGTCCATCTGTGTCAAGTATGGTATTTTTGCATACAAGCGTGAAGAAAGCTTTAATCGCGCAGTGTGGTTTTCATCAACGCCTCCAGCCCATTCGCGCCGATGGCCATGAAACGCACCGGCACCTCCACTATCGCCAGCGAGGCGTAAAAACGGTGCGCCCCGGCATTCTCCCGCAGCACGGTGAGCGACACCCACGCCCCGCCCTCCGCCAGACAGCGCTCGGCCAGTTGCGCAATCAGCCGCCTCCCCACCCCCTGCCGCCGCCATTCCGGCAGCACGTAAATATCCGCCAGATGCCGGCCCGTGCTGGCGCTTTCCAGATCATAGCCCGCATAATGCATCAGCATGCCCACGGGCTTCCCCTGTACCAAAGCCAGCAGAAACGCCGCCCGCCCCGCCTCCAGGGCCGCCGTCAGCGACGCCGCATCGGCCCGGCTGACACGCCCCTCCTCCCGCGCCAAAGCCTGCGCGAAGCGGGCCAGCGCCTCCGCGTCCATCCTATTGGCGGCGCGGATGACCAGTTCCGGCTTGTCAGCCATGTCCGGATGGTCTTTAATCATTTCCCCGCCTCATCACGTATTCCATGACCGTCTTGACCTTTCCTACCCGCCCCACCTCCGCGCTGAGCGAAACCCTACCGGATTACGTCAGCCGCCTCAACCCGCCCCAGCGCGACGCCGTGCTGGCCACCGAAGGCCCGCTTCTGGTGCTGGCCGGCGCAGGCACCGGCAAAACGCGCGTGCTCACCACGCGCATCGCCCACCTGATTGCCACCCGGCGCGCCTGGCCAGGGCAGATTCTGGCGGTGACCTTCACCAACAAGGCCGCGCGCGAGATGATCGAGCGCGTGCAGAAACTGCTGGTGGCGCAGGCCCCCGCCGGGGATGAGGCGACCAGCCCGCAGGACATGACCAGCGGCATGTGGCTGGGCACTTTCCACGCCATCGGGGCGCGCATCCTGCGCCGCCACGCCGAGGCGGTGGGCCTGACCTCCAGCTTCACCATCCTGGACACCGACGACCAGCTGCGCCTGCTGAAAGCCATCATCGGCGAGAAGGATATCGACGATAAGCGCTTCCCGCCCAAGGCGGTGATGGCGGTGATCCAGTCTTGGAAGGATCGCGGCCTGACGCCGGAGAAGGTCACCGCGGCCTATTTCGACAACCCGGCCGCCGAGGTGACGCACAGCATCTACGCCACCTACCAGCAGCGCCTGCTCGCCAACAATGCCTGCGATTTCGGCGATCTGCTGCTGCATAACCTGACGCTGTTTTCGAAACAGCCGGACGTGCTGCGCGATTATTGCCTTAAATTCAAATACATCCTGGTGGACGAGTACCAGGATACCAATGTCTCGCAATATCTCTGGCTGCGCCTGCTGGCGATGGAGTATCAGAATATCTGCTGCGTAGGCGACGATGACCAGTCCATCTATGGCTGGCGCGGGGCCGAGGTGGGCAACATCCTGAAATTTGAGCAGGATTACCCCTCCGCCAAGGTCATCCGGCTGGAGCAGAACTACCGCTCCACCACGCATATCCTCTCCGCCGCCTCCGCGCTCATCGCCCATAACAAGGAACGGCTCGGCAAAACGCTCTGGACGGACGAGGACGGCGGCGAGCCGATCCGCATCAAGGCCGTGTGGGACGATGGCGAGGAGGCCCGTTTCGTCGGCGAGGAAGTGGAGGCGCGGCAGCGCAGCGGCGTGCGGCTCTCCGACATGGCCATCTTAGTTCGCGCCGGTTTCCAGACCCGCGCCTTCGAGGAGCGGTTCCTGACGCTCGGCATTTCCTACCGCGTCGTGGGAGGCCTGCGGTTCTATGAACGGCTGGAGATTCGCGACGCCATTGCCTATCTGCGCGCCATTCACCAGCCGCGCGATGACCTCGCCTTTGAGCGCATCGTCAATACGCCCAAGCGGGGCATTGGCCAGTCAACGCTGGAGCAATTGCACGGACGGGCGCGGGACAATAATTGCTCTTTGCAGGAAGCGGCCACGCTGCTGCTTGGCGAAGGCGCCATTCGCGGAAAGGCGCAGGGCTCGCTGGCGCAGCTGATGCAATGCCTTGGCCGCTGGCGCGAGACGGCGCGTGACATCGGCCCCGGCACGCTGTGCGAGCTGGTGACGGAGGAATCCGGCTACTGGCGCATGTGGGAGTCGGAGAAGACACAGGAAGCCCAGGGCCGTTTGGAAAACCTGCGCGAATTGTTCCGCGCGCTGGGCGAGTTCCCTTCGCTCGATGCGTTCCTTGAGCATGTCAGCCTGGTAATGGATGTCGACGATCAACGCACCGACGACATGATCAGCATCATGACCCTGCACGCGGCCAAGGGGCTGGAGTTCGATACGGTCTTCCTCGGCGGCTGGGAAGAAGGGCTGTTCCCGCATCAACGCGCGCTGGATGAGTCAGGCACCGCGGGACTGGAGGAAGAGCGTCGATTGGCCTATGTGGGAATTACCCGCGCAAAAACACAATTATATATTACCCATGCATCGAGCCGGCGCATTTACAATCAGTGGCAATCCAGTGTCCCCTCACGTTTTCTGAGCGAGCTGCCGCCTGCGCATATCGAGCATCTGGATGGCGCCCCGCAAGCGCGCGGGCCGAGCCTTTTTCAAAAGGGTATCGAAAGTATCCTGAGCGAAGCGCAGCGTTACACCCCGCCCGCGCAATCCGCTGCGGCCATGAAGGGCAAGCGCGTGTTTCACGTCAAGTTCGGCTATGGCGTGGTGCTGGCCGAGCAGTCCGGCAATCTGGACATTTTCTTCGACAAGGCCGGACGCAAGAAGGTCATGGCCGACTATGTCGAACTGGTCAAAGGCTAAGGCCTAGAAACCGCCATCCGCCGCCCAAAGCTGCTGCACATTGATCGGCGCTTGCTCCGCCATGCCGTCTGCTTTCTTGGCAGATACGTCAAGCGGCACAATGTTCGTGGCACGCGGCATGGAGGAAGCAACCTCGCCCGCTCGGCGCCAACCGCGCGTCTTGTCAAAGGCAAGCCCGTCCGCTTTGGAGAGATACGCACTCAGGGCCGCGTCCGAGACATGGATGCCTTGCTCGCCAATGCGCTGGTGGATGGCACGCTTATACGCAAAGCCCCCCTGCCCGTCAATGCATTCAAAGGCAAGCCTTACAATCTCCTGCTCCTTGGTGACCCCTTCCGGTAGAGCGCGGGCGCGGCGCGGTGTAGGCTGACCATCATAGGCAGCAATGACCTGCTCCAGAAGCATCATGCGCTGGTACAATTCCGTTGCTTCCAGTTCCGCTTGCAAACGGGCATATTCCTTGCGGGCTTCGTCCAGAAAATTCTTGCTCATGAGGCGCTCCTTCTTGCGTATGACTTTGTTTTAGTCAGCGCATCAAGGATGTGTCAATGCAACACACATGACAATTTGGTGACGAATCACAACTACAGGGGCAATGTCCGTGCGCGCAGCCATTCCGCTTGCTCCGCTTCCAGCTGCGGTGCGATGACTCCCCAGACACGCGCGTGATACTCATTGAGCCATGCCCGCTCCTCCATGGAGAGCAACGCGGCATCCACCAAGCGGGTATCGATGGGGCATAGGGTGAGCGTTTCGAATCCTAGGAAGCGCCGTTCCCCTTGCGACGCTTTCTCCACTACCAGCACTAGATTCTCAATCCGGATGCCATAGTCACCCGCCTGGTAATAGCCCGGCTCGTTGGAGAGAATCATGCCGGGACGCAAGGCGACATCACTGCCTTTCTTGCTGATGCGCTGCGGCCCCTCATGCACACAGAGATAGGCCCCTACCCCGTGCCCGGTGCCGTGATCATAGTCCAGCCCCGCCTGCCACAAGGGCAAGCGTGCCAGTGCATCCAATTGTCCACCCGAGGTGCCTTCCGGGAACCGCGCCTGCGCCAGGGCGACATGCCCTTTGAGCACCAAGGTGAAATGGCGCCGAAACTCCTCGCTTACCTCACCCCGTGCCACGGTGCGGGTGATGTCCGTGGTGCCATAGGGATATTGCCCACCCGAGTCGAGCAATAGAATATCATTGCTTAGCAAGGTGCGATTGCTTTGCTCATCCGCCCGGTAATGCACAATGGCGCCATTGGGGCCACTGCCGGCAATGGTAGCGAAACTGCCGCCGCGATAGTCCGAATGCTGCTGGCGGAAGCGCTCCAGATGCTCGACGATATCCAGTTCGGTGACATTTGCCGGGGCTTTACACTCAAACCAATGAAGAAAGCGCGTCACCGCGGCGCCGTCCACCGCATGCGCGCGGCGCATGCCGACCAGCTCAGCCATATTCTTGACCGCCTTGGCAGCAATGACAGGGTCAGGGATCCACACAACCTTTCCGCTATTGGCTACCACCGTATCATAAAACCATACAGGCGCGGTGGCCGCATCCATGCCAATGGATTTTCCCTTGCTCAAGGATGCAAGCCAAGGCGCAATGCCCTGCGCCGGATGCAAGGAAACACGCCCACCAAGATGCGCCTCCACTTCCGGCGTTACTTGTCCTTCCTCCACAAACAGGGTGCACGCGCCGGAGGCGCTCAGCACCGCATAGACCAACGCCAGCGGATTGTACGGCACATCCTCGCCGCGGACATTGAGCAGCCAGCAGATGCTGTCAGGCAAGGTCACCACGAATGCATCCACGCCTTTGGCTTGCAATGAAAGCGTTATTTCAGCAAGCTTGTCCTCAAAGTCCCTTCCGGCATATTCCTTGGCATGGGGAGCAATGGGATGGCAAGGCCGCGCCGGTTGGCCAGCCCACAAGCCATCAATGGGGTTTGTGGCAACCTGTTGCAGCGTGCCTTCAGGCCAGGCCTGCCGCAAGCGCTCCAGTTGCTGATGCGTCATCAACCAAGGATCATAGCCTACTGGCCTTGGGGGGGCGGCGTCCTTAAGGCAATCGGCAATGCTGCGCTCCCCGCTGTTATAAATGGTGTACTGCGTCGCATCCACTTCCTGCGCCGCTTGCAACGTGTAGCGGCCATCGACCAGAAGAAACGCCCTGTCCTGCAGAATGATCGCCATGCCTGCCGAGCCGTCAAAGCCGGTGAGCCAGGTGACGCGCCGGGCATAGTCGGCGGAATACTCGCCTTGATATTCATCCGTTACGGGAAGCAGGAAGCCGCCCAAGCCTTCGCACGCCAGCCATTCACGCAGGCGCGTCAGCCGGTCAGCATGAGATGTGGTGTCACGTGTCATGCCACTAATGTAGCGCGAGGGGGGCGCCAAAAGCAAATTCATTGCGGGAAAACCATGGCCTATAGTATACGCGATGCAACCGTGACTCGTGGAACGCCATGCGCCTGATTGCCCTTCTTTTCCTTTTGATATCGCCCTTCAGCGCGGCGCTGGCGGCGGATGATTTCCGGCCCGTCATCATTTATGAGACGGGAGAGGATGGGGACCGGGCCTTCATCGACATGATGAAAAAAGGTGCCCAGCGCGCCCGCAGCGAGGTGGGCATCGATTATCAGGAGGCGCGCCTGCCGCAGGGCAGCGACCGCACGGCCTTCATCAAACAGGTGGCGGAGTCGGGCGTCACGCACATCATCGCGGTGGGCTTTCAGAACGTGGTGCCCGTGCTGGCGTTGGCGGAACAGCACCCGGAAGTGAAATTCACGGTGATTGACGGCATCGTGCCGCCGCTGTTTCAGAACGTGCAATCCATCGTATTCAAGGATCAGGAAGGCGCGTTTCTGGTGGGGATGATTGCGGGGTACCTCTCGCCCACCAACAAGATTGGCTTCATCGGCGGCATGGACGTGCCGCTCATCAATAATTTTGCGCTCGGTTTCTTCCAGGGCGCGCGCTACGCCAATCCGGATGTGGAAATGCTGCGCGACAATGTCGGAGATACGCCGTTGGCATGGAGCAATCCGGAGCGCGCCAAGACTCTGGCGAAGAAGCAATTTAATAACGGCGTCGGCGTGATTTTCGCGGCGGCGGGCGGCTCCAGCGTTGGTGTGCTGGAGGCGGCGGAGGAAATGGGCCGCTTTGCCATCGGCGTCGACACCAACCAGAACGGCCTCTTCCCCGGTACGGTGCTCTCCTCCATGGTCAAGCGCGTGGACAAAGCCGTCTACGATACGCTGACCAACGGCTTCTCCGGCCGCTGGGAGCCGGGCATCAAGTATCTCGGCATCCGCGAAAACGCGCTCGATTACGCGGTGGACGTCAACAACAAGAACCTTGTCACCAAGCAGGTCATCGACAAGGTCGAGGACGCCAAGGACCGCATCATCCGCGGGCTGATCGTGGTGGAAAGCTACGAGCCGATGTGAGGCTGGTTTTAGCGTTTAGGTTTGAGGTTTTAGCCGTCATCCTGCGAGCCGAAGGCTGCGCAGGATCTCCATCGTCACGCGCAGAGATTCCGGGCCCGCTACGCGTCCCGGAATGACGTGGCTGAAACAGAATGTCACCCCGGCGCATGCCGGGGTCTGGTGTATCCCCACCGGGAGACCCCGCAATGAATACGGGGTGACAGTTACTCGTCATTCCGAACAGGAGGTGAGGAATCTTTATGCAGGGATACTCTTAGCGTGCCCTGTAGAAAGATTCCTCCTACCGCTGGTCGTTCGGAATGACGGAAAGGCTAAAACCTGAAACCTGACAGCTAAAACCTAAGCCTTCTCGCGCGCTTCCATCAGCGCCGTGTGCTTGGTGGTGTGCTCGAAGAGCCATTCGGCAATGTCAAGAGCGGCATAGGTGAAAATACCCGTGGCCCCGGCGCGTTTGAAGGAAATCATGGCTTCCATCATGGCGCGTTTGTAATCCAGCCAGCCAAGGGTTTCGGCGGCTTTCAGCATGGCGTACTCGCCGCTCACCTGATAGGCGAAGACGGGGAGCGAGAAATGCTCGGAGACATGGCGCACCACGTCGAGGTAGGGCATGCCGGGCTTCACCATCACCATGTCGGCGCCCTCTTCAATATCGAGGGCTACTTCGCGGATGGCTTCCTCGCCATTGGCGGGGTTCATCTGGTAGCTGTACTTGTTGCCGGTGCCAAGGTTGACGGCGGAGCCCACCGCATCGCGGAACGGGCCGTAGAAGCTGGAGGCATATTTGGCGGCGTAGGCGAGGATCTGCACCAGCGGATAGCCGGCCGTATCTAGCGCCTGCCGGATAGCGCCGATGCGCCCGTCCATCATGTCCGAGGGGGCGATGATATCGCAGCCTGCCTCGGCCAGCGACAAGGCCTGCCGGATGAGGACGGAGATCGTCTCGTCATTGGCCACGTCGCCCTGCATCACCAGCCCGTCCTGCCCGTGCGAGGTGTAGGGATCAAGCGCCACATCCCCGATGATGCCGATATGTGGCACTTCTTTCTTGATGGCGCGGATGGCGCGGCACATCAGGTTGTTGGGGTTATAAGCCTCTTCTGCCAGTTCGGACTTCTTCTCCGCCGGCACCACCGGGAACAGCGCCACCGCGCAGATGCCCATATTGGCGGCGCGGCGGGCCTGCATCACCAGCAGGTCGATGCTGAAACGCTCCACCCCCGGCATGGATTCCACGGGCGTCCGCAGATTTTCCCCCTCCTGCACGAAGAGCGGCAGGATCAGGTCATGGACGCTCAGGCGGTTTTCGGCGACGAGGTTGCGCGACCAGGCGGATTTGCGGTTACGGCGCATGCGCACATGCGGGAACGCGCCGAGATGCATCATGTCAGTGGTCGATTTCATGGGGTGACGAGGTAATACGAAACGGGCCGAAAAGCAACGGCCAAGGACGTCAGGCCATGGCCGGGCCGCGCTCTTTGCTATTGAGCTGGGCGATGAGCGCGTCATGGTTCTTCTGCTGCAGCGGCGTCTTTTCCTTCGGTGCCGTGAACTTCTTGCAGAGATTCTCCACCACGTCATTGGCGGTGGACATGGCGAAGAAGTTGGCCGTGGCCGCGCCCTCGATGGCCACCTTGCCGAGGAAGGTCGGCGCTTTCGAGAAATGGCCCATGGAGGCATAGGCCGCGCGCTTGGTGAGCGTGTAGGCGCCGATGCCGAGCGCGGTGGAAACGACGCGCGTCATCAGTAGGCGGCCAAGGTTGGGATCGCCCGTGAAGAGTTTTGGATTCTTGCCAACGCCATGCTT
Organism: Alphaproteobacteria bacterium UBA998; assembly: GCA_002291925.1. GTDB lineage: Bacteria > Pseudomonadota > Alphaproteobacteria > Rickettsiales > UBA998 > UBA998. Next base: position 18,040 of record DBAY01000068.1, read on the forward strand.
GGCGAGCTGGTAATCGACGTTTTTGTCGAGGCCCTGCTCTTTTTCCTGTTCCGCCCGCACGGTTTCCTTTTCCGGCGAAATGCGGGCCAGCGAGTTATGCTCGCCATTCCAGATACCGCGCCGCACCTGCGTGTCCTTGAACAGGCGATCAGACAGCTCGAAGAAGGCGAGGAACGACGCAATGAACACGCCCGCCTCCGCCCACGGCATGCTTTTGGGGTGCAGGACCTTGTTGAACAGTGCCTTGAAATTCTTGCCGCCGAATTCGAGCCTGCCGGTTTCCAAATTGCGGAAGACGGAATGGCCGATTTTATATTCGGCCTCGCGGTTCTGGTAATCCTTCATGCCATCCAGATACCGGCGACCCAGCCCCAGCGCGATGGCGCCATAGGGCGTGGAGTTCACTTCGGCCGGGGCGATCTCCTTGAAGTCGGCGGCGAGGTTGCTGCCGAAATTCTCCACCGCCTGCCGCGTCTGCTCTTCCGTATGATCCGGATCGAACAGGCGCTCCTTGGTGTAGCGCACCAGCTTCAGCGTGCCACGATAGAAGGTGAAGCCCGTGGCAATCATCGCGATGTCGCGCAGCGGCGACTTCATCAGCTTGTTGGTGCCCTGGGTGAAATAGCCGGCCTTGCCTTCCGTCAGCTTCGCGGCTTTCTCAAACCCCGCCCAGGTAGCGATGGTGGCGAAGCCATAGGGCACGGCGGCCAGCATGTTGCGGACAACCTGATAACCGAGGAACCCGGCAGGCTTGTCGGTGGAGGCCCGGTGTTCATGCACCCATTTTGCCATGCCCGTCAGCGGCTGGGCAACGGGCGCCGCCGCCGCGCCCGGTGTGGCCGTGGTGTTCGCCGGGGCAGCGGCCGCGGGCGCATCCTGCGGCGGGGTCTCAATTTTTTCTTGCGGTGCGCTTGGCGTCATATAGGGTGGGCGGCGTTGTCAGAAGCTGGTTTCTGGCATTTTTATTCTAGCAACTTGGCCGCGCCTCTTGTGTGACAATATGATGAAATCCGCCACTGAAAATGTCGCCAAAAGAATATGTTGCACCGCAAAATAACCTTCCTCGCATAGACTCCGCTCATGACCAAATCGCGTGTTTTTTCAGGCATTCAACCCACCGGCGTGCCGCAACTGGGCAATTATCTGGGCGCTATTCGCAACTGGGTGGGCATGCAGGAGGCGTATGAGTGCCTCTATTGCGTGGTGGACCTGCACGCCATCACCGTGGGGCGCGCGCCGGAGCAGCTGCGCCGCGACACCCGCGAGATGGCGGCGGCGCTGATCGCCTGCGGCATCGACCCGCAAAAGAGCATCTTGTTCAATCAGGCGGCGGTGCCCGGCCATACCGAACTGGGCTGGATTCTCGGATGCTTGACCCCGCTCGGCTGGCTGAACCGCATGACGCAGTTCAAGGAAAAGGCGGGCAAGGACAAGGAAAAGGCCTCGCTCGGGCTCTATGGCTACCCGGTGCTGCAGGCGGCGGACATTCTTCTCTATAAGGCGACACACGTGCCCGTCGGCGAGGACCAGAAACAGCATCTGGAACTCTCGCGCGACATTGCCGGGGCGTTCAACCGGGCGTACGGGACCGAGTATTTCCCTCTCCCCGAGCCGATGATTCTGGGCGAAGCCACGCGCGTGATGTCCCTGCGCGACGGCACGAAGAAAATGAGCAAATCCGACCCCTCGGACATGGCGCGCATCAACCTCTCGGATTCCGATGATTTGATTCGCCAGAAACTCCGCAAGGCCAAGTCCGACCCCATCGAGGGCATCACGTGGGACCCGGAAAACCGCCCGGAAGCCACCAATTTCCTCACCATCTACGCCGCCGTGAGCGGGCGCAGCGTCGAAAAGGCCGCCTCTGAATGCGCCTCGCTCAATTTCTCCGCTTTCAAGGAACGGCTGGCCGATGCGCTGATCGCCCACCTCTCCCCCATCCGTACGCGGCTGGAAGAGCTACTGAAAGCGCCGGAGGAGCTGGACCTCATCCTGCAATCAGGGGCCGAGCGCGCCGCCGCCATCGCCAGTGTGCACCTGGCCGAGGCGAAACGCCTGGTGGGCTTCCTGAAGCCATAAACGCGTGGTGAGGAAAAGTATTTCATGAGCATCTGGGTTCAGCTCCTTCTTGTCGCCACGTGCCTTTACCTGTTGCGCAAGCCGCTCTGGCGGATCGTCTGGAAAAGCGTACGCTACCTGTTATGGCGTCCCAAGCTCTTGATGCTGTCCATCATTGGTTTTCTTTGCGTCAGCACTTATGGCATCTGGAACGCGCCGGATGCGCCGGAAGTCGTCCCCCCACCGCCCGCGGCCGCTCCGCCTGCGCCGCCGGGCCTTCCCGCCCCGAAGGAGCTTCAGGCCTCACCACAAGCGGCGCGAAAGAACGATCAAGCTCAAAAACCGCGTGGGCCACGTGTGCCCGTCTCTTACCCCACCACCCTGCCAGAGATTCCTTCCAAGGTAAAAGACGGCAATAGCCGTTTTGCCGCCAATCTGCTGCAACGCATGTCACCGATGGAACTGCAATGGTACTCTCGCGTGTTTTATCATGCGCTGCAGACGCTCCCTTCCGGGGAGACGCATCAATGGCTTTATGAAGCGGGGGAGAACCGTATGTTTGGCCGGATCACCCCCGGCGGCGTAGATAAGCAGGACAGCGGCATCACCTGCCGCCCGTTCCAGGAATTGCTGGTGGTGGACGGCAAGGCCCAGCGCATGAATGGCGTGGCCTGCCAGCGACTGGAGGGCGGCTGGTGCAAGCTGCGCCCCGGCAGTGCGCGCACCTGCGAAATCCAGCCGCCTAGCGGGCTGGATGGCTTCTGGTACAGCGCCAAGCGCAGCCTGAAGCAGCTTTTCTAAATTTATTTGGGTGACACCACCTAAAAAGGCTGGATTTCCGCGCCTTGCGATGCTAAACCCCTCCTCCTTCGCCCCGTTAATAAACGAGGCATTAAAAAAGTTAGTCTTTGGCCCTTGAAAGGCCTGAGACGACGCCTAAATTACCCTGCAATGCTTGTCAAAGCAGGTTTTAAATCATTGAAACCTAGAACTTTTTAGGAGCATCATTATGAATCTTCAACCGTTGCACGATCGTGTACTGGTTCGCCGCATCGAGCAGGACGAAAAGACCGCCGGCGGCATCATCATCCCGGACACCGCCAAGGAAAAGCCGCAGCAGGGGGAAGTACTCGCCGTGGGCCCCGGCGCGCGTGACGAATCCGGCAAAACGCTGCCGATGTCTGTAAAGCCAGGCGACGTCATCCTGTTCGGCAAATGGTCCGGCACGGAAGTGAAGCTGGACGGCGAAGAGCTGCTGGTGATGAAAGAGTCTGACATCATCGGCATCTTGACCGGCGCCAAAGCCGGCAAGAAAGCCGCCTAATCAATCCCCAAGATAGCGAAGGAGTTATACAATGGCTGCTAAAGAACTGAAGTTCGGCACCGAAGCCCGCGAGCAGATCCTCGTCGGCGTCGAGAAACTCGCCAACGCGGTGAAAGTCACCCTCGGCCCGAAAGGCCGCAACGTCGTGCTGGAGAAATCCTTCGGCGCACCGCGCATCACCAAGGACGGCGTCTCCGTTGCCAAGGAAATCACCCTGGCCAACAAGTTCCAGAACATGGGCGCCCAGATGCTGCGCGAAGTCGCCAGCAAGACCAACGACCTCGCCGGTGACGGCACCACCACCGCCACCGTACTGGCGCACGCCATCGTGAAAGAAGGCGCGAAAGCCGTGGCGGCGGGTCTGAACCCGATGGACCTCAAACGCGGCATCGACATGGCCGTTGAGGCGGTTGTTGAGGAAATCAAGAAGAAGTCCACCATGATCGGCAACTCGAAAGAGAAGATCGCGCAAGTGGGCACCATCTCCGCCAACGGCGACAAGGAAATCGGCGGCAAGCTCGCGGAAGCCATGGAGCGCGTGGGCCGTGAAGGCGTCATTACCGTGGAAGAAGCCAAAGGCCTCGAGTTCGAGATCGACGTCGTGGAAGGCATGATGTTCGACCGCGGCTATCTCTCCCCCTACTTCATCACCAACAGTGAGAAGATGGTGGCCGAGATGGAAAACCCGGTTATCCTCCTGTTCGAAAAGAAACTTTCCGGCCTGCAGCCCCTGCTGCCGCTGCTGGAAGCCGTGGTGCAGTCCGGCCGTCCGCTCCTCATCATTGCTGAGGACGTCGAAGGCGAGGCACTCGCCACGCTAGTGGTCAACAAGCTGCGCGGCGGCCTGAAAGTCGCTGCCGTGAAGGCTCCGGGCTTCGGCGATCGCCGCAAGGCCATGCTGGAAGACATCGCCATCCTCACCGGCGGTACGGTCATCAGCGAAGAACTGGGCATGAAGCTGGAAACGGTCGGCATCGACATGCTGGGCCGTGCCAAGCGCGTGGTCATCACCAAGGAAGAGACCACCATCGTCGACGGCGCTGGTAAGAAAGACGGCATCGAAGCCCGCTGCAAGCAGATCCGCACGCAGATCGAGGACACCACCTCTGACTATGACCGCGAGAAGCTGCAGGAGCGTCTTGCCAAGCTTTCCGGTGGCGTGGCCGTCCTGAAAGTCGGCGGTGCGACGGAAATCGAGGTGAAAGAGCGCAAGGACCGCGTCGATGACGCCCTGCACGCCACCCGCGCTGCCGTCGAAGAAGGCATCGTACCGGGCGGTGGTGCGACCCTGCTCTACGCTGCGAAAGCCCTCGACGGCCTGAAGCCGGTCAATGAAGACCAGAAAGCCGGTGTCAACATCGTGCGCCGCGCCCTGCAGGCCCCGATTCGTCAGATCGTTGAAAACGCGGGTCTGGACGGTGCCGTGGTGGCTGGCAAGCTGCTGGAAAGCAAAGACACCAACTATGGTTTCGATGCCCAGAACCTCGAGTATGTCAACCTGATGGACGCCGGTATCATCGACCCGACCAAGGTCGTGCGCACCGCGCTGCAGGATGCCGCTTCCGTGGCCGGTCTGCTGATCACCACCGAAGCCTTGGTTGCCGACAAGCCCGAAGATGCAAAGCCGATGGCCGCCGGTGGCGGAATGGGTGGCATGGGCGGCATGGGTGACATGGATTTCTAATAAAATCCGTTACTTGACCACACAGTCCAGTAAGGCCGGGAGCCCGCTCCCGGCCTTACTTTTTTAACGGTTTCGCAAGACGAATGTCATCGAACCTTCATACAGGGCAGCCGGTGGTTGTGTTAAATTACCATTATGCCCACCGACCAACCTCCATCTGGCATGAGCGAAGAGAAGACCGAGCCGAATAGCGTTCGCACCCTTGCCGTGGAGCCTTCCGCCGCGCAGGCGTCTCCCGTTAGCGAGCTGCCTGCCTCGGACACGGTTGCCACGCCACTGCCCGCTGACCCGGTAATGATCCGGCCGCGCAGCATGGCCTCCCCGGACGCCATCCTCGACCCCGACAGGGCCGAGCGCGAGGCCCTGCGCCAAGCCAGCCGCTCCCCCCAGCCGCAACCGGCCCGCGCCACGCCTTCCGCCGACGCCTACGACGATGACACGCCCGCCAAGTATGTCCGCGCCGAAAGCGGTTTGAACCGCATGCTTGGCAAAACGCCGGGTGAGCGTGAGTTTAACCTGAAAAACTGGTTTGGCATCGGTCTGGCGGCCAATTCGGTCATTTCCATCGGTGCGGCGAGCTACGTCAAAAGCGGACGCCTGCAGCCCCGTTTCGAAAAATGGTATACCGGTCTGGCCAATACATGGAATAAGCTGCGCGGCCAGCCGACCTTCACGCCGGAACATGTCTACGAGGTAAATGATTTCCTTAAAAAGGCGACAAGTTTCGCGCCGGAAGTCGCGGCCCATTTCGACACGCAGAAGGAAACCGGCAAACTGTTTGCCGCTCTGGAAGAAACGGCAGGCGGCGCAGCCAAACTGGCTGAAAAAATCGGCCATGACCCAAAACTCTATCAGGAAGCCAAGGAACTCTCCCTGCGCATGATGAAGACGCGCGGCTGGGCAAAATACGCCATCAATTTTGGATTGCTGAGCACAGGCGGATGGGTTCTGATGGCACCCATCAAATGGCTGGAGGATAAAAAGCCGGTGCTGGTCAAGAAATATGACGCCAAGTATGAGAAGCATCATTTTCTGACAGGCGAGGAAAAACAGGAAATTGCAAAACGCCATAGCGAACTGGAAGCCGAACCGAAACAGTCCTGGAGCAGTGTGCTGGCTTCACGTGGCGTGTCCTATGTCGCCATCGTGGGCACGTATTTGTTGACCGCCGGGCACTGGAACATGTTCCGCAACTGGTTTGGCATGAAAAATTTCAAAGGTGCTGACCATTACGCCGAGCGCGTAGGTACCAAGGCGGCAGATTGGCTGCGTCAGACCTCCGCTACGACGGACATCATGCGCGGTGCGGAACGGCTGCTTGAAAAAGGCCCGGCTGCCCGCGCCGCCGAGTATGAAAACCACGCCGATACATACAAAAAGAACTTCGTAAAGTTCTCTGGTGAAAAACGGATGACGATGCTGGTCAGCGATACCATGCTGGAAGGCATCTACACGACCGCCATGGCCGTGATGACCTTCGTCGCGAGCTGGTTCATGGTCGGCGTACTCGGCAAGGATTGCGATAAGCCGCGCAAGAATCCGCACGCGCCGCGGCCGATGGATACCGCGCCCTCCGCGCCTGTGTCTGCCGTCGCCCTGCCAGAGGCGCAACCAGCCCAGCCAGGCAGGAACGTCTCCGGCGCGGAGCATCAGGGCGCGGCACAGATGACGGAGCGCGCGCCGACGAAGCAGCCGCAGCCCATGGCGTCCTACCGCGATCTGGCCGCCCAGTCGCAGGTTTCACCGGGCGAGCCGGCTCGTCTCTGAGGCGTTTGCCCCACAGTGGGCGGCTTTTTCCGCCCGCGTAGCTCAAAACCGGATGAGCGTTTGAACAACGCCTTGCCGTATAATAAACTCCATTCCGGTTAACGCTCCCGTCCAGCGCATGAAGGCTTCGTCCAGCAATCCCTCTCTCTCGCGCGATTTCGTGCTGCTGTCGCTGGTCATCATCGCGTTCCTCGCGGCGGTGTCGGTCTGGGTGGCCTACCGCACCTATGAAGACCATTCTGAAACCATCGTCAGCCACCTCGAGAATGAATCGCTGCGCGTCGACCGCGCGCTGATTGTCGAGATCGAGAACAGCTCCTACCTGCTCGAGTCCCTCGCCCGCCAGATCAGCCAGATCGGGCCGGACAATCTGAACGGCATCGCGCGGCTGCTGCGCTCCTTCAACGACCAGAATCACCGTGACGATGTGTTCTCCTGGATCGATGCCGGGCAGCAGGTGGTGGTGAGCAGCAATCGCGGCATCCTCGGCAAGCCGATCGACGTCTCCGACCGCGACTACATCAAGAAAGCCCTCACCGAGCCGTGGAAAATCCAGATCGGCCGCCCCATCCAGGGCCGCGTCTCGGAGCGCTGGGTGCTGCCCATCTGCCTTGGCCTCACGGACTATCGCGGTAATCATGTCGGCGCCATTCTCGCCAGCGTCGACATCATCGGCCTCACCGATGAATTGCGGAAGGTGATCCGCGAAGCGGGCATCGATTTCTCCATCTACAGCACCACGCTGAACCCGCTCACCGAGACCGTCGGCAAGGGCATCTTCACTCCGCGCGAGACGGTGGAGGAAAGCCTGAAGAAAATCGACTTCGGCAAGAAGCCAAGCGGCGCCCTCACCCGCGCCACGCTCTTCAAGCCGGAGCAGCTTTACACCTTCTATGAAGTCTCCACCGAATATCCGTATGTGATCGTCGTCAGCCATGACCCTGCATTGAGCGAGAAGACGGTGCGCTCCGCCCTGCGCGGTAAGCTGGCGCAGGTGTTCTCGGTGGCGCTGCTGCTGGTGACCATCTTGTGGATCATCCGCGCCAAGATCATCAAGCCGGTGCTGAACCTCTGCGACGTGGTAGCCGACATCGCGCGCGGCAAGCGCTACCGCCCGCTGGAGCAGCATGGCCCGGTGGAAATCGAGATGCTGGCGCAGCAGGTGAAAAAGATCGATGATTACCTGGAGGAGCGCCGCCGCAAGGAAAACGAACTGCTGATGAAGAACCGCTACCTGACGCGGGTGAAGGAAACCAGCCAGCGCATGGCACAGGCGCGCATGGAATTTTTGCGCAGCCTTTCCGCCGAGTTGGGCCAGCCGCTCGGCACCATCGAGGAGGCCGTGCAGGCGCTGAAGGACCAGCATTTCGGCCCGCTGCCCAACCGGCAATATCTGGAGCAGGCGAACCTTATCTATCAAAAGGCCCGCGCGCTGCATCAGATGGTGGATGACATCGCCGCCATCTCCGAAGCGGAGTACGGCACGCTGGTGCTGAACGAGCAGCCGGTGGACGTCTCCTTCGCCATTCACCGCGCGATGCGGCATTTCACCGAGCAGCCGCTGCACAAGCATCTCGACATCAAGCTGCGGCTGGATGACCAACTGCCAAAGCTGCGCATCGACGAAGACAAATTAAACCAGATCTTGCTGCACACGCTGGCGAGCGCGGCGTCGCGCGCCTCCTCCGGCGCGAGCATTATCCTGGAGACAATGCTGGATAAGAATCAGGAAGGCGGCGAGGACTTCGTCATCATGCTGAAGTTCAACCTGCGCGCAGGGGAGAATGCTCCGCCGCTCGACGTGGCGGAGAGTGCCTGGCTGGGCCTGGGCCGCAGTGACGGCATCAGCCTGGCCCTTACGCGGATGCTACTCTCGCTGCATCACGGGCGCATTGAGTCTTCCGTTTCGCATAACCAAGTCTGCCGCATCTTCCTTCGGTTCCCGAACCTGCTGTTCGTGCGGGACGAAGGGCGTAAGACGGTTTAGCGTCAGCCCCCGTCATTGCCCCCTCCCCCAGTAGGGGGGAGGATGGGAGGGGGGCGGAAGAATCGTCAAACGTACCCTCACGCCCCCACCCCGACCCTCCCCCTACTGGGGAGGGGGAATATGGGGCTCAGCTTATGAGCAACCAATTCCATCGCGCCTGACGGCCACTCATCCAAACCTGTTCGAACGCGGGAAGCCCACCGGCGGAAGCTTGCCCTGGCTGGCGCGGTCGCCGAGCCATGGGGTGATGTCCGCCTCGGTGCGCACACGGTCGCCAATCAGCCAGCTCAGCCCTTCCTCGCGCTTGAAGACCTTGGCGTCCGACATGCGGGCATCCTTCAGCTTCATCAGCTGTACACCCTGCCCTTTGTTCATGGTCGGCATCTGGAAGAGCGGAAAGGCCAGCAGCTTGCGGTTGGCGCCGATGACGGCCACCATGTCCTCGTCCTGCACCACGCGGCAGGCCACGGCGCGGCTGCCCTCGGGAAGCGAGAGAATCTGCTTGCCGTTTCGTGTGGACGCCACGACGCTGTCTTCCTCCACGAGGAAGCCCTTGCCCTGATCGCTGGCGAGCAGCATTTTACGCCCGCCTTCGAACACGTGCATTTCTACAATGTCGTCCTCGTTGGGCAGGTCGATCATCAGGCGCAGCGGCTCACCAAAGCCCTTGCCGCGCGGCAGGCGGTCGCCGGTGAGCGTATAGAAGCGGCCATTGCTGGCGAAGAATAGCACCTTGTCCGTGGTGCGCGCCTTGATCATGCAGGAAAGCTCGTCGCCTTCCTTGAACTTCAGATCGTCCATCGTGTCGAAATGGCCCTTGAAGGCACGAATCCAGCCCATCTTGGAATAGACGATGGTGATGGGCTCCTTTTCGATGAACGCCTCGATGGAGATTTCCACGGCGGCGGGCGCCTCGGTGAATTCCGTGCGGCGGCGGCCCAGTGCATCATCGGCGCCAAAACGCTTCTGCACATCCTTGATCTCGCCGCGGATCACCTTGCGGGCCTCCTTCTCGTCATCGAGAATCTTCTGCAGTTGCTCCTGCTCATCGAGCAGGCTCGCCTGCTCCTTCTTGATCTCGATCTCTTCCAGCTTGCGCAAGCTCCGCAGGCGCATGTTGAGGATGGCTTCCACCTGTCGGTCGGTGAGCTTCCATTTCTTCATCATCACCGGCTTGGGCTCGTCCTCCTCGCGGATGATGCGGATGACCTCGTCGATATTGAGGTAGGCCACGAGCAGGCCGCCCAGTACTTCCAGCCGGTCGGCAATTTTGGAGAGGCGGAAGCGCGAACGGCGGTAGAGCACCTCGAACCGGTGCTCAAGAAACGCTTCCAGAATCTGCTTCAGGTTCAGCACCTGCGGAATGCCCTTGGCAGTGAGCACGTTCAGGTTCACCCCGAAGCGGGTTTGAAGATCGGTCACCTTGAACAGCGACTCCATCAGCATGTCCGGATCAACGGTACGCGATTTCGGCTCCAGCACGACGCGGATGGTTTCCGCCGATTCATCGCGGATATTGCCGAGCAGCGGCAGCTTCTTGTTGCGGAACAACTCGGCGATCTGCTCGATCAAGCGCGATTTCGGCACCTGATACGGAATTTCCGTAATCACAATCTGGTAGAGCCCGTGGCTGAGATTCTCCTTCTCCCAGCGCGCGCGGACGCGGATACTGCCGCGGCCCGTCTCGTACGCGTTGCGGATGGCGGTGGAGGTCTCCGCGATGATGCCTCCGGTGGGGAAATCCGGGCCGGGAATCACTGTCAGCAACTCCGCCACGCTGGCCGAGGGCTTCTTCAGCAGCATCAGCAGGCCTTCGCACAGCTCGCCGATATTGTGCGGCGGAATGCTCGTCGCCATGCCGACCGCGATGCCTTCCGAGCCGTTGGCCAGCAGGTTCGGTACGCTGGAAGGCAGCACGATCGGCTCCTGATCCTCACCGTCATAAGTCGGGCGGAAATCCACCGTGTCGGACTCGATGCCTTCCAGCAGCGCCATCGCCATTTCGGTGAGGCGGGCCTCGGTGTAACGCATGGCCGCCGCGTTGTCGCCATCGACGGAGCCGAAATTGCCCTGCCCGTCCACCAGCGGGTAGCGCACCGCGAAGGTCTGGGCGAGGCGCACCAGCGTGTCATAGACCGCCACATCGCCGTGCGGGTGGTATTTACCGATGACGTCCCCCACCACGCGGGCGCATTTCTTGTAGCCGGAATCCGGGTCGAGGCGCAGTTGCAGCATCGCGTAAAGCAGGCGGCGATGTACGGGCTTCAAGCCATCGCGCACATCCGGCAGCGAGCGGGCGGTGATGGTGGAAAGCGCATAGGCCAGGTAGCGCTCGGACAGCGCGTCCTTGAAGGGCACCGCCTTGATGGTTTCCTGCGTGGCGTCTTTTTTCATGCTTTTCTTTCTCTTTCTACTTTGTCACCCCGCACTCGTTGCGGGGTCTCCCTCCACTAACAAGGAGATGCCGCAACAAGTGCGGCATGACAACCTTTCTCACGCCGCCACCGGGGCGGGAATCTGGTCGATCAGCCGTTGCCGCACCTGCGGCATCTTTTTGCTCAGCGGGGCCAGCATCCAGTGCTCCAGAAAATAGCCGGTCATCCGCAAAGCGTCAAGGATTTCTGCGGGTTGCACGCGATCAAACGGCAGCTCGTCGGAGGTCAGGAAGGCGGGCAGCGGCAGCATCTTTTCCCTGTACGCCGCCCCCGCTTCCGCACTCACCGCGCGACCGGACTTGGGCGAGACGTAACAGAGGTTCTCCCGGCTTCCCGTCGCGGCGCACTGGCTGAGATCCAGGCCGAAACCGGCATCCTGCAGCAGGAAGAGTTCAAAATGCGCGTAATCCGCCAGCCAGTCATCCTTGCTGCTATGGGCGAGATGCTCCAGCACGTGCTTGGCGTAATCATAGAGGCGCGGGTGCGGGTCTTGCTCCAGCACGGCCAGTTGCAGCAAACTGCTGACCGCCCCGATGCCGGAAAGCGCCAGTGGGCTGGCCATCGCGGCGGCGGCGACAGGAAGCAGTAACTCCGCCTGTACATTACCCATGTGTTCTGACAGGCGTGCCGACCAACGGGCACGGACGATGTTACCGGGCTGGTAGATCCCGCGCTGCCGCCGACCAATGCCCCCATGCGCGATGGAGCGCACCAGCCCGTGAGAGCGCGAGAACAGCGTCACGATGGCGGCCGTTTCCGAGTATTTCCCGACGGCCAGAATCAGACCTTCATCTTCCCAGTGCATCTCTCATAGATAGTGAAAAAAGCGCGGAATTTCTACCTTTATCATCCTGCGAGCCTGAAAGGCTACGTAGGATCTCCTTCGTATCGCAGGGAGATTCCGGGCACGCTTACGCATCCCGGAATGACGGGATACTACGCCATGGCTTCCAGCTGGTCGATATAGCCGGAGATGATGTCCAGCCCTTCCTGCCAGAAGGCGGGCTTGGAGATGTCGATGCCGAACGGCCCGAGCAGCTCTTTGTGACGCAGCGTGCCCCCGGCGCGCAGCATGTCGAGGTATTTCTTCTCGAACGCCTTGCCTTTGCCGGCCGCGGCTTCCTTCTGGTAAATGCTGTAAAGCGAATTCACCAGGCAATCGCCAAACGCATAGGCGTAGACGTAGAACGGCGAATGGATGAAGTGCGGAATGTAGGTCCAGTAATAGCCATACTCCGGCGCGAATTTGAGGGCCGGGCCAAGGCTTTCCTTCTGGATATCGAGCCAGATTTCGCCGATGCGCTCGACGGTCAGCTCACCCTGCTTGCGCTCATCATGCAGACGGCGCTCGAACTCGCAGAACGCAATCTGGCGCACCACGGTGTTGAGCATGTCCTCCACCTTGGAGGCGATCAGCACCTTGCGGCGGGACTCCTTCTTCTCGCGGCGGAGGATTTCCTGGAACACCAGCTGCTCACCGAAGACGGACGCGGTTTCCGCCAATGTCAGCGGGGTGTCGGCCATCAGCGCGCCTTGCTTGGCGGAGAGCACCTGATGCACGCCGTGGCCCAGCTCATGCGCCAGCGTCATCACGTCGCGCGTCTTGCCCTGATAGTTCACCAGCAGGTAGGGATGCGCCGAGGGGACGGTCGGGTGGGCAAATGCACCGGGTGACTTGCCGGGTCGCACAGGCACGTCGATCCAGTTCTTGTCGAAGAAATCGCTGCCCAGCTTGGCGAGCTCCGGCGAGAAGGCTGCATAGGACTCCAGCACGATGCTGCGCGCATCGGCCCATTTGTAGGTGGTCTCGTCCTTGCCCGGCAGCGGGGCGTTGCGGTTCCAGTAATCCAGTTTCTTCTGGCCGAACCAGCTGGCCTTCAGTGCGTAATAGCGGTGCGAGAGGCGCGGATAGTTTCTCTGCACCGTGCCGATCAGGGCGTCGACGACTTTGTCCTCAACCTGATTGCTTACGTTGCGCGAGGAGATGGGCTGGGCGAAGCCGCGCCAGCGATCCTCGATGTCCTTGTCCTTAGCGAGCGTGTTGGTGATGAGCGCGAAGACATGCGCGTTCTCGCCAAATACCTTGCCAATGGTCTTGGCGGCAGCCTTGCGCACTTCCGGCTTCGGCGAGGAGAGCTGATGCAGCGCTTCCGCAGAGGAAAGCTTCTTGCCGTTCATCGGGAATTCCAGCTTGGCAATGGTCTCGTCAAACAGGCGCGACCAGGCGGAGCGGCCAGTGACGTGCTTGTCATGGAGCATCTGCTCCAGCTCGTCGGAGAGCTGGAACTTGCGATACGCGCGCACCTCGCGCACCCACGGCCAGTAATGCGCCAGCTCTTTCGACGCGGCGAGCATCTCCTGCAGTTTCTTCTCATTCAGCTTATTGATCTCGAGCGAGAAGAACAGCGTGTGGGAGGAAATATCGGTCAGCGCTTCGCTGGTGTTCTGGTAGAACCGCGCGATGGCCGGGTCCATCATGTTGGCGGCGTAGACCAGCTGCGCGTAGCTGCCGAGCTTGCCCAGCAGATCGCTGAGCTTCTCATAGGCCGCAATGGCCGCGCCAAGCTCCTTCGCGCCGAGCGCCTTGACCTTGCCTTTATATTTTTTCTCGAAATCGAGGGCCTGCTTGCGGGCTTTCTCCAGATCACCCGTGACGGATGTGTCTTCGATGCTGGCATAGAGATCGCTTAAGTCCCATGCCGGTAGGGCCTCCGCCATACGTTGTATCCTTATTCCGGTTTGGTGGCTCCGGCCTCCGCTGGAGCATTGCTTCCCGGTTCATCAGCCGACGGCATGTCAGCGGTCGGCTTCTTCATCGGGTCACCTGCCTCATCTGGGGTAGTAGCAGGTGAATTTTCAATTGGCGTTTCCGTGGCGGGTGCCGCCGGCGCCGCTTCCGGAGCCTTCGCATCCGGCGCCGCATCGGCAGGTGCCTCAACAGGCGCAGCCGTCTGGCCATCCGTGGGGGCCGGAGTTTGCGGGCTACCCAGAGGCAGCTCCGGCGCGGATTGCTGAATCAGCTGCGACAGCAGCACGGCCGTGAATTCTTCAAACGTCAGGCTGCCCACATAGAACGGACCGTTCTGCTCGCGCTTGAGCGGGATGGTGATGGGCGAATCGTCGCCTTTCCACTCCGGCGTCACGCGCGTCAGCATCGTGGTGACGATGTCCTTGGGCATGTTGGAGAGGTAGCCGGTTTTGGAAATCGCCTCGAGCAGCTGCACCGGGTGCTCGATCTGCACCGTGGCATTGCCAAACGGCATGATCTCGTTCTGCAACTGACGCAGGCGGGCCTTCGCCAGCATCTTGCCAGAGGAGGATTCGATCAGCAGCTTCTCCAGCGTGATGTTGCGGTCACGGCCGAGCGAGAGGTTCAGCGGCTCGCCATTGACCAGCGCCGGCTCCTCATATTCCACATCCAGGCTGGCGTTCAGCGCGCCGAGCGGCTCCAGTGGGCCGTTGGTGGTGAGGCCGTTCACGCCGATTTCGTAATGGGTCAGCAACGCGCCGTTCTGGCTGGCGGTTTCCATCGTGCTGTCAAAAGCAGCGACGGCGAGGGTGCGATCGTTGCGCTTGATGCCAAGCGATTTCAGCTGCGCCTCCTGACGGTAAGTGCCCATCGTGCGGTCCACCATGCCGTAGATTTTCGAATCTTTGCCGAAGGTGATGTCGGTGGTGGAAATCACGGCGTCGGACTGACGGCCGAGGCGTTCCATGGAAAGATGCGGCGGCGTCAGCAGCGTATAAGCCAGGCCGCTGCCCGTCTTGTTGGAGTAATCCTCCACCACCATCTCGATCGGCTCACCGGCCACAATGCGGGTGCGGCCTTCCGGCGTGGTGTAGAGGAGCGGCTCGGTGAAGATGACGCTCAAGCCACCGCCCAGCATGTCCGGGTCGAGGTAGAGTACGTCGGTGGAAAGGCTGCGCACTTTGTCAGCGGCTTCCGAATCCGACGGGGCAGCGGTCAGCACGGCTTTTTTCACCGCAGCTTTCTTGGAGAACAGGCTGCCTTCGATCTCGATGGCATCATAATGCAGCGTCAACACATAGCCCTGCTCGGAAGCCATCTGCGAGGCGGTCTTCACCCACTCAGCGAGGCGTTTTTCCGCCAGCTTCTTGTCAATGCCCGAATGGGAGGCAAAGAAGCCGATGAGCACCAGCACCACCAGCCCCGCCACGAAGACGGCGATGCCGCTGCCCGCCGCGCGGCGCTTGAGGCGGGATTCGGAGGTGGGGGCAGAGTCGGGCATGGAAGTCTCGCTAGAGGGTTGGGGTTCAGCCTTTGTCGACCATCATGTTGCGCGTGGCGGAGGGCAGCGACACTTTCAGCCCATCCAGTTCATCGCTCATGATAATCTGGCATCCAAGTCGGGAAGTATGGGTAAGCCCGAATGCGAGGTCAAGCATATCCTCCTCATCTTCCGAGGCTTCCCGCAACATATCGAAATACTGTGGGTCAACGATGACATGGCAGGTGGAACAAGCGAGCGAACCCTCGCAGGCACCTTCCAGCGGAATTTCGTTCTTGTGGGCAATCTCCAGCACGGAAATGCCGTTGGGCGCCTCCACCACCTGCTCGCGGCCGTCGGGGTGAACAAAGGTCATTTTGGGCATAAAGGCTCTCCTTATCATTTAACCTCGTCACCGCGCGCGCAGCGACGGATGACGGCTAGT
Organism: Alphaproteobacteria bacterium UBA998; assembly: GCA_002291925.1. Classification (GTDB taxonomy): domain Bacteria; phylum Pseudomonadota; class Alphaproteobacteria; order Rickettsiales; family UBA998; genus UBA998. The sequence goes on from DBAY01000068.1 coordinate 33,969, forward strand.
TAATTAATATTCTCAATCCGCGTTCCTTTTAGGGCCACGCTGATGGCTCTGTCCATCCGTTTCTGCGCGAAGGGGGCGGTCGCATGTTTCAGATGCATTACAGCGCCGTCTATAGCGTCACGGTCCTCGCCTTTGATGGCGTCTTCCAGCGAGGCCAGCTCCGCCTCCAGATACGCACGCTCCTTCGCCTCCAGCAGCTCGCCATCGGCGCTGAGAGCGGCGCGCAGATCGATGGCAAAGCGCGAAGCCTCCACCCGCGCTTCCGCCAGCAGGCGCGCGGTGATGTCGGCGCGGGCATTCTGGAAACTGTCGAGAATCATCTGCTCGATCTGCTCAATCGGCAGGCCATAAGAGGGCTTCACCGCCACCTCCTGCCGGGTGCCCGTGGTGGTTTCCTCGGCGGTGACCGTGAGCAGCCCGTCCGCATCCACCTGGAAGGTGATGCAGATGCGCGCCGCGCCCGCCGCCATCGGCGGAATGCCTGTCAGCTCGAAACGCGCGAGTGAACGGCATTGGCTCGCCATCTCGCGCTCGCCCTGCACGACATGGATCATCATGCCCGTCTGGCCGTCCTGATAGGTGGTGAATTCCTGGGCCACCGTGGCGGGAATGGGCGAGTTACGATGCAGGAGTTTCTCCACCAGATCGCCCATCGTCTCCAGCCCGAGCGAAAGCGGGATGACGTCGAGTAGCAGATTATCCCCGCCCTGTGTGAGTTGATGCGCCTGCACTGCCGCGCCGTACGCCACCACGCGGTCAGGGTCGAGATCGGCAAGCGGCGTCTGGCCGAAGAAACGCGCCACCGCCTCGCGCACCGCAGGCATGCGCGTAGAGCCGCCCACCAGCACCACGCCGTGCAGATCAGTGGGGGTGAGTTCCGCGTCCGCCATCGCCTGCGCGCAGATGGTGAGCGTGCGCTCGATGAAAGGCTGGGCAAGGGTGGCGAGGTCGGCGCGGCTGAGTCCCGCTTCCTGCTCCTGCTCACTCAACGTTTCCTTGATACGACGCGCTTCGGCGAGCTGGGCGGGTGTCGGCTCGGTGCCGCCGCAGAGTTTCAGCGCCATTGCGCGGTCGATATCATCCCCGCCGAGGGCCGTGTCGCCCGCCGTGGCCAACACCTGAAACACGCCTTTTTCCAAATTGAGTAGCGAAATATCGAACGTGCCGCCGCCCAGATCATAGATGGCGTACACCCCTTCCCGGCCTTCATCCAGCCCGTAGGCCACCGCCGCAGCCGTCGGCTCGTTGATAAGCCGCATCACTTCCAGCCCGGCGAGGCGCGCGGCGTCCTTGGTCGCAAGGCGCGCGGCGTCGTCAAAATAGGCGGGCACCGTGATGACCGCTTTGGCCACCGGGCGGCCGAGTGCGTCCTCGGCCATCGCTTTCAGGTGGCGGAGAATATCGGCGGAGATTTCCATCGGCGTGCGGGCACGGCCACCAAGCGTGAGCGTGGGCACCTCCGTGCCAGAGGATTGCAGCCGGGCGGCCAGCGGCGGTGCAATGCGCGCCACTTCGGCAGAGGCCCGGCCCATCAGCCGCTTAATGGACGCCACGGATTCCGCATCGCCCGCGTGCAGTTTTTCACGTGCGGCATGCCCCACGTACATGTGCTCGCCGTAGGAGACGACGGAGGGAATCACTGAGCGGCCCTGCGCATCCTCGATGGCAATGGGCTCGCCATCCTTCAGGATAGCGATGACGGAGTGCGTGGTGCCGAGATCGATGCCCACCGCCGCGCCGTGGTCGTGTGGCGCGGGCGTCTGGCCGGGTTCATGGATTTGCAGCAGCATGTCAGGTATTAGGTTTTAGGTGTTAGGTTTTAGTAGGGCAAAGGCGTGAGAGGCCATCGTCTGAATGTCGTTTCTCATAACGCTAAAACCTGAAACCTAAAAGCTAAAACCCACTCTCAGCCTTCCCGTTCTGAAGCAGGGCCCCGCGCACCGCATTAATTTCCTTGAAAAACTTCACAAGGAACCGCCAGCGGATGAGCGCTTGCGCCGCCTGCGGGAATTCGCGCGCCTCGTAATGGCGCAGAAACGCCGCAATCGCCTCGTTGCGAGCGGCACGGGCCTCCTGATCGAGCGCGTCGATTTCCGCCACGCCGGACGCATCCGAGAGCCGCTCGCGCATATCCATCGATTCCATGAGCAGGACGGAGGAAGGCTTCACCTCGTCACCCTGGCTGCCCACGCGCAGCCCTTCCAGCGCCAGCAGATGCTCGGCGCGCTTCAGTGGATCGCGCAATACGCGGTAGACCTCGTTCAAATCCGCCGACGCCTGCAGCGCCGCCATGCGCCGTGCCTCGTCGGTCTGCTTGTCCGGATGCGCCGCCCGCTGCGCAGCGAGGTAGGCCTGATGCACCGCCTTTTCGTCCAGCGCATAGGCGCGCGGGAAGCCGAGCAGGGCGAAATAATCGATCATGGATGCAGCGCGGGCAGCCTCAGCCCGCCTTCGCCCGACCCCGGCGCGTGGCCGACGTCCAGCGCATAGAATGAGACCTGCCCCATCCCTCGGGCGCCTTGCGACTTGTTCAGGCCGAGATAGACGCCTGCCTTGAAATAAAGCGGGTGCCCCCGCCAGAACGCATTGATAGGGGAGCGGGAGACGTAGCGCTTGTTATCGGCCAGCACGGTCACCTCGAGCTGGTCACCGCGTGCCTCGATGCGGTAGGCGAAGACTTCACCCGGAGCCACGTCCGGCGACTGACCGTTTTCATCCGTGAGTTCAAACCGATGCTCCTTGGTGTCTTCGCCGGACTTGTCATTCATGAAGTAGATGTCGTTATCCTGCCAGTAGAGCCGCACGAGCTCGTCATCCTCGCCGTGAATCTGTCCGATGACCATGCGACCCGGCGTGCCTTCCTCGGTCGTCGGCGCCTTGTCGATTTTCAGCGTCGCCGTCATCACGCCGCCTTCCGCCACCGTCCACGCGGCGTCGCGGCCATTCATCCGCTCGCGCAGCTCGGAGCGGGGATATTTGGAATTCTTCGTGGTCGGGCCATCGACCGGGGCACGGAACACCATCGCGCCATCATTGGCATTGAAGAAATAGGGCGATTCAAAGCCCTTCAGCTTTTTCACCTCGAGCGCCTTGCCCTTCTTATCCGGGATGGGCAGCGTGATCTTCCAATCAGTGAGATCGAAACGGTCGGAATTGTAACCGCTGGCGGACGTATAGTTGGTGTCTTCGCGGTCGCCTGCCACATGCCAGGCCTTGTAGCACCCGCTCAGCAGCGCCAGCCCGAACATAACAAGAAGCATGCGTTTCACGAAAGCGCTCACACGTGGAAGGATTCGCCGCAGCCGCAGCGGCCTTTTTCATTGGGATTGACGAAGACAAAGCCGCTTTTCAGCTTCTCCTCGACATAATCCATCTGCGTGCCGATGAGGAACATGATGGCCTTGGGGTCAATCAGCACACGCACGCCCTTGTCCTCGATTACCTCGTCATACTTGCCGACCTCGTCGGCGTATTCGATGGTGTAGGACAACCCGGAGCACCCGCGCGTCTTCACGCCGACCTTGATGCCCGCCGTCGGCTTGCCACGCTGCGCAATCAGCGCCTGAATGCGCTGGGCGGCGTTATCAGAAATCTGGACGGGTGCGGGCATTTGTTTCGTTTCGTCATTCCCGCGAAAGCGGGAATCCAGAGGTTAGGTTTGAGAGATTCCCGCTTTCGCGGTAATGACAGAACAACTAAGCAGCCGACTCCTGCCGATGCGCTTCCAGCTCCTCCGGCGAGAGCAGGCCATGCTTGGTCTTATAGTCGCGCACGGCGGCCTTGATGGCATCCTCGGCCAAGATGGAGCAATGGATCTTCACCGGCGGCAGGCTGAGGTGCTGCGCGATTTCGCTGTTCTTGATCTGCACGGCCTCATCCACGGACTTGCCCTTCACCCACTCGGTGACGAGCGAACTGGACGCAATCGCCGAGCCGCACCCAAAGGTTTTAAACTTCGCGTCCTCGATAACGCCCTGCTCGTTCACTTTGATCTGCAGCTTCATCACGTCGCCGCACGCAGGCGCGCCCACGAGGCCGGTGCCGACATCTTCGGCATTCTTATCGAAAGAACCCACGTTGCGCGGGTTTTCGTAATGGTCGATCAGTTGGTCGGAGTATGCCATGTCAGTCCTCTCAGTGTGCTGCCCATTGAATGGAATTGATGTCGATGCCTTCCTGCGCCATTTCCCAGAGCGGGCTCATTTCGCGCAGGCGGTTGATACTTTTCGTCACGGTCTCTATGGCGTAATCCACCTCTTCTTCCGTGGTGAAGCGGCCGAAGCCGAAGCGGATGGAGGTGTGCGCCAGATCCTCGCCAACGCCAATGGCGCGCAGCACGTAGGACGGCTCCAGCGATGCCGAGGTGCAGGCAGAGCCAGACGACACGGCGAGGTCCTTGATCGCCATGATCATCGACTCGCCCTCGATATAGGCGAAGCTGAGGTTCAGGTTGCCCGCCCAGCGATGCTCACGGTCGCCGTTCAGGAACACGTCCGGGATGTTCTTCGCTACAGCATTGTAGAACTTGTCGCTGAGATAGCGGATGCGGCTGGCTTCGGTGGCCATTTCCTCTTTCGCGATGCGCGCGGCTTCACCGAGGCCGACAACCATCGGTGTGGGGAGCGTGCCGGAACGCATACCACGCTCCTGCCCGCCACCATTCATCAGCGCTTCCATCCGCACGCGCGGACGGCGGCGCACGTAGAGCGCGCCGATGCCTTTGGGCGCGTAAATCTTGTGGCCGGAGATGCTGAGCAGGTCGATGTTCATCGCTTCAACGTCGATCGGAATCTTGCCGAAGGCCTGCGCCGCGTCGGTGTGGAAGTAAGCGCCCTTCTCGCGGCAGATCTTGCCAATCTCGGCAATCGGCTGGATGACGCCGATCTCGTTATTCACCATCATTACCGACACGACCGCCGTGCGCTCTGTAATGGCAGCACGCAGCACCTCAAGGTCAACGAGACCGTTCTTCTGCACTGGCAGGTACGTCACCTCGAACCCTTCGCGCTCCAAATGGCGGCAGGAATCGAGCACGCATTTATGCTCGGTGACGACGGTGACGACGTGATTCTTCTTTTCCTTGTGAAAACGCGCCACGCCCTTGATGGCCATGTTATTGGACTCGGTCGCGCCGGAGGTGAAGATAATTTCCTTCGCGGAGGCGCCAATCAGGCTGGCCACCTGCTCACGCGCGATTTCGATGGCCTCCTCGGCCTCCCAGCCAAACGCATGGCTGCGCGAATGCGGATTGCCGAATTTCTGGGTGAAATAGGGCAACATCGCCTCAACCACGCGCGGATCGGTCGGCGTGGTGGACTGATAGTCGAGATAGATCGGCAGAGGCATCGTCTTCTCGATCGGCTTGGCAGAGAGCGCGGTCATATTTTCTACGGATTTCGTTAATCTACTTCTATGCGGGCTTATATGGAAGAATCCTGCCCCATTTGCAAGGAGAGAATAGAGTATCCGAGTATTTTTATCAAGTATTTTCGAGGGCGTTTTTAGCAGGATTTTACGCCGTCTGCTTCAGCCCCACACGCTGGCGGAGCGCCAGCCAGGATTCCGCAAATGCGTGGAGGTCCCCCTCCTGCGTTGCCCATCCGCCGCTGACACGGACAACTTCCCCGGAAGCAGCCTCGTCCAGCCCCATGGCGCGCATGACGGCGGAGGGCTCAATGCGGCCCGAGGAGCAGGCCGACCCGGCACTGACGGCGATTTTCGCGAGGTCGAAATGCATGAGCTGGGTTTCCGCCTTCATCCCCGGCATGCGCAGCGTCGTGGTATTGGGCAGGCGGGGCGCCCCCTGCCCGACGATCTCCGCCCCCGACTCCTGCAGGCGCGCCTCCAACGCATTCAGCCAGCCGCGCAGGCGGGGTTGCCAGTGATGGGAAGGCGGCGGGGCAAACTCCACCGGAATTTCGGCCTTGGAGAGCTCCAGCGCCTTGGCCCATCCGGCCAGCGCGGCGACGTTTTCCGTGCCGGCGCGGCGGTTGAGTTCCTGGCCGCCGCCGGTTATCTGCGGCAGCGTGACGCTGCCCTGGCGCACCACCAGCGCGGCCGCCCCAACCGGGCCGCCCATTTTATGCGCGGCGAGCGTCATGAAATCGACGCCGAACAACCCCGCATCCACTGGAATCTTGCCCAGCCCTTGCACCGCGTCGCAATGCACCTTGATCCCCAGCGGGCGGCAGAGTTCCACCACCTCGCGCACCGGCTGGATGACACCCGTCTCGTTATTGGCGAGCATCACGGATACCAGCGCCGGGCCTGCGCCGCCTTTCAGCAGGTCGGCCAGCGCCGCCACATCCAGCTCGCCCTGCGGCGTCACCGGCAGGCGGCAGGCGTGCGGCACCGTCTTCAGCACCGAGGCATGCTCAATGGCCGAAACCCACACCTCCAGCCCCGCAAAGCTGCGCAGCACGAGGTTGTTGGCTTCCGTACCACTGCCGGTGAAAACAATTTCCTGTGGGAAGCAGCTCACGAAATCCGCCAGCCCTGCCCGCGTGTCCTCGACGATCTTCTTCGCCTCGCGGCCAAACTTGTGGATGGAAGATGGGTTGGAAGGCCTGCTTAGCACTTCGGCCATCACCTGCACCACCTCCGGTCGCAGCGGAGCGGTGGCGTTGTAATCGAGATAGACAGGGGATTTGTTCATATGCTGTATCTGATTTCGTCCTTGCCCGAATTTGCCCGGCAAATTCTAGGGCAATCCAGTGGGCGCTAGCCGCGCTCTTTTGCTGTTTTGTCTTGCGCTGGATTCCCGGTTTGCGCTCGGCTACGCCTCGCTTGCCGAGAATGACGCAAAATGCTTAATGCTCCACCATCCCCAGCTCCGGCACCATAATCTGCGGGCCGGTCAGGGGGAATTTCTGGCGCAGGCGCTTGTCGCAGATATCCTCCAGCGAGATGGAGCGCAGATAATTATAAATCTGCGCGCCCAGGCCTTCCCAGAGGTCATGCGTCAGGCAGCGTGTCTTCGGCTTCATGCAGCCGGAGGGGCCGCTGTCGCAGCGGGTCATCTTGATCGGCTCCTCCGCTGCCATGATGATGTCCGACACCCACGTCTCCGAGGCCGGGCGCAGCAGCAGGTAGCCGCCGCCGGGGCCGCGTACCGACTTTACCAGCCCGCTCTTGCGCAGCTTGGCGAAAATCTGCTCGAGGTAGGCCAGCGGAATCTCCTGCCGGTCGGAAATCTCGGCGAGCGTCACGGGCTTTCCATGGCCGCTCGAGGCCAGATCCACCATCGCCATGACCGCATAGCGGCCTTTCGTGCTGAGCATCATTGGCGTGCCTCCCATCCGGTTGCGGTGCCTTCCGCGTCATTGGCCATGGCGCTGGCATCGTTCAGCGCCGTCACTTCCGAACGCAGCGCGGCGATTTCCTGCCGCATCCGGTTCAGCTCCCGCTGCAGCGGGTCAGCATTTTCCTCATCGCAGGGCGTGCCGTAAGCCGCGAAAGTCTGTTCCGCCAATTCGGCTGCCGCGGCGGCCTCACGCAGCACCGCCACCGGACGCGCCGGAACGCCCACCACAGTGACGCCCGCCGGGACATCCTTCACCACCACCGCATTGGAGCCGATGCGCGCGCCATTGCCGATGAAGATCGGCCCCAGCAGCTGCGCGCCCGCGCCGATAATGACATCATGGCCCACTTGCGGATGGCGGATTTCGCGCTTCAGCGAGGTGCCGCCCAGCGTCACGTCGTGATAAATCGTCACGCGGTCGCCGATGCGGGCCGTCTCGCCGATCACTACGCCCATGCCGTGGTCAATCACCAATTGCCGACCAATGCGCGCCGAAGGGTGGATTTCAATGCCGGTCAGAAACCGCGAAAAGCTCGCCAGGAGCCGCGCGGCGAGCCGGAAACCGTGACCAATCAGCCAGTGCGAGGCACGGTGCAGTACCAGCGCGTGAAAGCCCGGATAGCACAGCACCACCTCCAGCCGGCTGCGCGCGGCGGGGTCGCGGTCAAGAAACCCCTGCAAATCTTCTTTGATGCGCTCCCACGCCATGCCGTATGGACTCCTGATGTCCTGCTCGCACAGAACCATTGCAAAAATGGCCCCGCTATATTAATGAATCCTGCCTGTGTAAACAGGATTCGCGCCTGTTTGCGAGTGATTCTCAACCGGATTGACCGTAGAGTAGTCTAGCAGTTACGTCAACTTAAGTCACGGACGACGGCCCGCCAAGCCCTGCCAAACGCTTATTTTTTCCACGCCAGAGAAAGAACACCTGATGCCTGAGATCATCTTTACCGGCCCGGAAGGACGCCTCGAGGGGCGCTACCACCACAACGAGAACCCGACCTCGCCGGTGGCCATCGTGCTGCACCCGCACCCGCTTTACGGCGGCACGATGAATAACAAGATCGTATACCGCACCTATCAGGCCTTCGCGAAGAACGGCTTTTCGGTGCTGCGCTTCAACTTCCGCGGGGTGGGCCGCTCGCTCGGCCATTTCGACGAGGGCATTGGCGAGCTTTCCGACGCCGCCTCCGCCATGGACTGGATTCAGGCCCAGAACCCCGAAGCCTCCACCTGCTGGATCGGCGGCTTCTCCTTCGGCTCGTGGATCGCGCTGCAATTGCTGATGCGCCGCCCGGAAATCGAGGGTTTCGTGGCTGTTTCTCCGCCCGCGACCAAGTATGACTTCTCCTTCCTCTCCCCCTGCCCCGCCCCCGGCATCATCCTGCAGGGCGACAAGGACGACATTGTGAAGGAAGAAGACGTCTCGCGCCTGGCCGAGAAAATCCGCGGCCAGAATTACGCGCAGGTGAAATACCAACTGTTCGGCGGGGCGGACCATTACTTCCGCAACAGCCTCGACGAGCTGGAAACCACGATGACGGACTATATCGCCGATCGCATGCGCGCCTTCGAAGAAGCCCGCCGCGCTATGCCCAGCCGCAAGCGCCGCCAATTGCCGCGGGATTCGCGTCCCTGAACCTTCTCCCCCACGGGGAGAAGGTGGCTCCGCAGGAGCCGGATGAGGGGGAACGCCGCAGGCGTATTGATAATGCCCCCCCTCACCCTTCCCTCCCCCCGTGGGGGAGAGGGTTTCTCTGACCTACGCCCCGTAAAACGCTCCACCCGTCACCGCACGGCTGACACCCGTCGTCTCCGGCGTCGAGATGGGCAGCCCGCGCAGCATCCGCACCGCAAGAAACGCGAACGCTTCCGCCTCCAGCGAATCCCCATTCCAGCCCACCGCTTCCACCGGCTCCACAGGCGCATTGAGGGCGCGACGCAGGGCTTCCATGACGACCGGGTTATGCCGCCCGCCGCCGCAGACGAGCCAGGCATTCGGCACCTCCGGCAGCCATTGCACCGACTGTGCCACCGCCACCACGGTAAAGGCGGCCAGTGTCGCCGCCCCATCCTCGGGCGTCAGATGCGCGACGGGTTCCAGCGTGAAATCATGACGATCGAGCGATTTCGGCGGCGGCGTGGTGAAGAACGGATGCGCGAGGTAGGCCTCCAGCGCCGCCTCATCCACCCGGCCCGCCGCGGCGAGCTGGCCGTGCTCATCGAATTCCCAGCCCATTTTCACGCGCACCCAGTCATTTAGCAGCGCGTTGCCGGGGCCGCAATCCATCGCGTAGACGGTGGGCATGGGCAGGGATGTCATCTCCCCCGTCGCCACTTGTTGCGGCTCCACGCACAGCGTCACATTGCTGATGCCGCCGATGTTGAGGACGGCGAGGGAGTACATTCCCTCTCCCCCCGGGAGAGGGCGGGGGGTGAGGGTTGTTTCCAACTGCGAGGTCTCATTGGGTGACGCCACCGCTCCCTCACCCAACCCTCTCCCAAAGGGAGAGGGCTTCAAGGAGGCCACCAGCGCGGCGTGATAGAGCGGCACCAGCGGCGCGCCCTGCCCGCCAGCTGCCACGTCGCGACGGCGGAAGTCTGCCACCACGGCGATGCCCGTCTTCTCCGCCAGCCACGCGCCATTGCCGATCTGCCAGGTGATGCCCTCCGCCGGGCGGTGCACGATGGTCTGGCCGTGAAAGCCGATGCAGCCAATTTCCGCCGCCGTTTTCCCGGCCTCCGCCAGCAGGCGCTCCACCAGCGGCACCTGCGCCTCGGTAAAGCGCTTCTCGATGGCGAGCCAGTCTGCCCCGCTGCCGCGCATCAGACCGCGCAGATCGTTAGCCAACCCGTCCGGCATCGGCAGCGTGACGCGGGGGCCGAACTCCCGCACGCGTTCACCATCCGTGCGGATCAGCGCCCCGTCCAGCCCATCCAGCGACGTGCCGCTCATCAGCCCGATGGCCCAGACCGCGTTATGCTCGCTCATGTTGATTTCCCGTGGCTTCGCGCTATGAATGACGCTTCACTATGCCAGACAGAAAGCCCGTTGCAATGACAGAATTCCAGTCCCGTTTCCTGCAGGAAGTCTCCGCGCGCGGCTTTCTCTATCAGGGCACGGATAATGCGGCGCTTGACGCGCTGCTCAGCGGCGCGGAGAAGGCGAAGACGCCCATCGTCTGCTATATCGGCTTTGATTGCACCGCGCCGAGCCTGCATGTCGGCTCGCTCATCCAGATCATGATGCTGCGCCACTGGCAGAAGGCCGGGCACAAACCCATCGTGCTGATGGGCGGCGGCACGACGAAGGTGGGCGATCCTTCGGGCAAGGACGCCTCCCGCCAGCTCCTCACCGACGAGAAAATCGCCGAGAACATGGCCGGCATCAAGCGCGTGTTTTCGCAGTTTCTGGCGTTTGAGGACAACAAGCCCTCTCCCTCTGGGAGAGGGTTGGGTGAGGGCGCGGCGGTGCCATACACTGAGGTTTCGCCAGGGGAAAGAACCCTCACCCCCCGCCCTCTCCCCAAGGGAGAGGGGGCGATTGATCCCACCTCCTCCGCCGCCGTGATGGTCAATAACGACGACTGGCTGAGCGGGCTGAACTACATCGCCTTCCTGCGCGATTACGGACGCCTCTTCTCCGTCAACCGCATGCTCAGCATGGAAAGCGTGAAGCAACGCCTCGAGCGCGAGAGCCATCTTAGTTTCCTAGAGTTCAACTACATGGTCCTGCAGGCCTACGACTTCGTGGAACTGAACAAGCGCTATGGCTGCCGTTTGCAGATTGGCGGCTCCGACCAGTGGGGAAATATCACGCAGGGGATTGAGCTTTCGCATAAGTGTCATTCCCGCGAAAGCGGGAATCCCGAGGTGATCCGCGAGGAGATTCCCGCTTCCGCGGGAATGACGGCGTTGTTCGGCCTCACCACCCCCCTACTGACCACCTCTTCAGGCGCAAAAATGGGGAAAACGGCGTCCGGCGCCGTGTGGCTGAATGCGGAGCTAACTTCGCCCTACGATTACTGGCAGTTCTGGCGCAATACGGAAGATGCCGATGTGGGCCGCTTCCTGCGCCTGTTCACGGAGCTGCCGATGGAGGAAATCCGCCGCCTCGAAGCGCTGGAAGGCGCGGGCATCAACGAGGCGAAGAAAATGCTCGCCACCGAGGCAACGGCCCTGCTGCATGGCCGCGCCGCTGCCGACGCCGCTGCTGAGACCGCCCGCAAGACCTTCGAGGAAGGCCAGGCCGCCGATACGTTGCCGAGCGTCGAGGTCGCCGCGCCGGATTCCGCGCCCGCCTACCAGCTGTTCGTGATGGCCGGGCTCGCCAGCTCCAACAACGAGGCCCGCAAGCTGATTCAGGGCGGCGGCGCGCGCATTAATGACGAAAAGGTCGAGGACGCCACCCGCGCCTACAGCCGCGATGAGTTGCTCCGCTTAAGCCCGCTGAAGCTCTCCAGCGGCAAGAAGAAGCATATCCTGCTGAACGTGAGGGCCGCCTGAAACCTCTCCCCGTCATTGCGAGGAGCCTCAGCGATGCGGTCATCCATATGCCCGCTGGATTGCTTCGCGTTGCTCGCAATGACCGTTACGCTGTCACCCCGCATTCATTGCGGGGTAACATTCTTTTGGCTACGTCATTCCGGGACGCGCAGTGTGCCCGAAATCTCCACGCGATGCGGGAGAGATCCTGCGCAGCCTTCGCCTCGCAGGATGACGACTTCAACTTAGTTAATCGAGCGCAGGTGAAACGCCGACAGAGCGTCTCTTGAGTCAGCTATAATCTAACGAAGCAGTCGCTTACCTAGTGAGCGCAGCAGGCTGGAGTGGGAGCAAAACCAAAAACCACTACACCAGCAAATTCAGGATCGAGCCGCGATCCCAGAAAATGCCGTGCTTCAGCGCCGCCACGGCACGCTCGATGAGCGATGCCAGCACTTCTTCTGCGGGAATGGATTGGAAACCGCGCCGCAGCGGCGGCATCAGCTCTTCGCGCTCGACCTTCTTTTCTGCTTCTTTCGCTACCCGGCGCGGGGTAGTCGTGACGACCGAAGTGCGCGGGCGGACGGTATTATTTGGCATGTTGACCATGCTTTACCATACCATTTCTTGACATGGGTCAAAAGCCATTTTACTTGCCTTGCTGCATTCCGTTCCGTGGGCCAACACGCTCAAGCACTTTAAGTGCTTCAAGATGCTTCTCCAGGTAAGGCAGGTCAAAATACAGACAGGCAGAATCGTTACAGAGCGGTCCTACCTTTCCCCAATGAAAGATAATTTGTCCGTCTTTCTCCTCTTTCCAGCTATCCTGCCATTTTGGATTGATAACTGCGTCTCCAAGCCCAGCGTCCCTAAAAAGTTTTCTTACTTTTTCGAACGCCATAACTTCAACGAATTGTACACGCAACATCGGACGGCCTTCCAACTCCGGCGGCGGATCCGTACGAAAATTGGTAAAGGACGTGGAAAATTGTGTGGGCATCATCACCACTTCCCGCGCCATGACGACAGTATTTGAAAACTTGTTGAGGATATTCATTACTGATACGGCGGATTCATAATCAGCGATTACGCGGCGCTCTAACTGGGGGTCCCCTTTTGGGGATCAAACTTGTGCTCGTTGTATGCCATCTTATTCATCCTACTGATTTATTTTAGGATAGCATAATTTCATTAACTATTTATGACATACTATTCTGCTCCGCAATCCAGCGCGTGACGGTCAGTATCTGCTCCGCATTGAGCAAGGCGGGCGCGTGGCCGACGCCCCTGAACTCCACCAGCGTCACGTTGGTCCGCTGTGCCATGGCGTGCGCCACGTCGGAAGGCAGCACATCGGAATCCGCCCCGCGCAGAAGCAGCACCGGGCAGGTGACGGCGTCCCAGAAGGCGGAGAGGTCCACGTCGGTCATGCTGGCGAAGCCGTCGCTTTGCAGCTTCACGGGGAGCATGATGTCCAGGTCACAGGCGAAGCGCCAGTGGCCGTCTGGGGCCTGCTCCAGCGTGGCATCGATATATTGCCGCCATTCGGCTTCCGTCTGTAGGCCAAAGCTGCGGCCAATGACGCGCAGGGCCGCCTCGCCCTCCTCTTTCGTGGCATAGGTCTGTATGTTGCCCGCATACTGCGCGATGCGCCGCAGCGATTCCGCCGGGATGCGCGCGCCGACATCGTTCAGCACCAGCCATTTCAGCAGCGTAGGGTTGGAAGCCGCCGCCATCATGCCGAGGATGCCCCCCATGGAGGTGCCGATCCAGCCGACCTGCGCGATATTCTGGCTGGCCAGCAGGGCGAGGCAGTCGCCGAGGTAGGTGCCGTAATGATAGTTCATCTTCGTGGTGAGCCAGTCGCTGCGCCCCCGCCCCGCCATGTCCGGGCAGAGTACGCGGTGTGACGGCTCCAGCGCCTGCGCCAGCGCGTCGAAATCACGCCCGTTGCGCGTCAGGCCATGGACGCAGAGGATCGGCGCCCGGCCCGCCTCGCCGAAGCTGGCATAATGCAGGCGCCGCTGGGCGTCGGGGGCTTGCGTGGGGTCGGGCAGGACGAGAAATTCTGAGCGCATGGCAAGGATTTGGAAAGGAGTTCGTAAGAAGAGATTAATTTTTTAGCGATATTCTTAGTGCATCAAGCATAGATTACAGGAAGTAAAATGCACAGCGCTTACGAAAACCTCTCCCTCGGCTCCTCGGAAGGATGCGATACCCTGTCAGCCACCCCGGCGAGCGATAAATACATCACCATCCCGCACCGCAATGGCGACACGCGGGTGCAGGTGTCCATCGAGACGATCAATAAATTCGGCGGCTCATGGTCGCTGGAAAGCGCGCTGTGGCATTGAGCCACGAGGCGATTCTTCTCAGTATCTAGACGCTTCCAGCCCTTCCAACGGGATTTCGGTCGGCCGGTTTTCCATGATGTCGGCCAGCAGATGCGCGGAGCCGGGCGATTGCGTCCAGCCCAGCGTGCCGTGGCCCGTGTGCATAAACAGATTCTCGATCTTCGTGCGGCCGATGATGGGCGGGCCGTCCGGCGTCTGCGGGCGCAGGCAGGCCCAGCGGCTCATATTGCCGAACTGCGCGTCGGGGAAGAGATCGCTCAGGCAGCGGACAATCGGCGTGATGCGCACCTCGCGCACATCGGTGTTGTAGCGGGCGAATTCCGCCGTGCCCGCCGCGCGGACCTTGTCCCCAAGGCGGCTGATGACGACCTTTTTCTCATCATCCGTGATGCTCACCTGCGGCGCACCCTCCCACGCGGGGATGGTGATGCTGTAGCCTTTCATCGGGTAGATGGGCATGTTCAGCCCGATGGGACGCAGCAGCAGCGGGCTGTAGGAGCCCATCGCCATCACGTAGGCATCCGCCGTGCGGTCGCCCTGCGAGGTTTCGACCGCCACGATGCGGCCGCCCTCGATACGCAAACGCGTGATGTTGGCGTTATAGGTGAAGCGCGCGCCGAAATTGTCGATGCAGTAAGCGGCGAGCTTCTGGGTGAAGACGTGCAGATCGCCGGATTCATCGAGGTCTGAATAAAGCCCGCCCGCGATGGATTTCGTCGCGTTTTTCAGCGCTGGTTCACGCGCAAAGCATTGCTCACGCGTCAGCAATTCCTCTTTCGCGCCAAGCGTTTCCTGAAAACGCGCCTGTTTCAACGCGCCGTCCAGCCCCAGCTGCGAGCCGAAAATATGCAGGATGCCTTTGGAGAGATGGTTATACTCCAGCTTCGTTTCCTCGCGGATTTTCGCCAGCTTGTCGCGCGAGTAGAGGCCAAGGCGCAGCATGATCTTGGTACTGAGGTTGGCGCGCCTGGTGTTGCAGTTGAGCAGGAAGCGCAGGCCCCACGTGATCATGTGCGGGTCGGTGGAGAATTTCAGCACCAGCGGCGCGTCTTCCTGGAACATCCACTTGATGACCTTCGGCAGCGCGTCCGGGTTGGCCCAGGGCTGCGCGTGGGTGTAGCTGAGCTGCCCGCCATTGGCGTAGGAGGTCTGCATCGCCGGCGCAGCCTCACGCTCGATGACCTCCACCTGATGCCCCCGGCTGCCCAGCACATACGCGGCGGTCACGCCTGCGACTCCTGCTCCAAGAATGATGACACGCATGCTGTGATGAATCCTGATATACCGAATGGATACTCTCCTTATATTAGGCTTTTTGGATGTAATGCAATGGGGGAACGATGACGCATAGCACCATCGTGATATTAACCGGCGCGGGCATCTCCGCTGAATCCGGCCTGCCGACCTTCCGGGCGTCGAATGGGCTGTGGTGCGGGCACCGGGTGGAGGATGTGGCGACGCCCGAAGCGTTCGAGCGCGATCCGGAGCTGGTGCAGGAGTTCTACAACCTCCGCCGCCGCCAGCTGGCCGAGGTGGAGCCGAACGCGGCGCATCACGCGCTGGTGAAGCTGGCGCAGCACTGGCCCGGAGAGGTGGTGCTGGTGACGCAGAATGTCGACGATCTCCACCAGCGGGCGGCCGCGGGAAAGCCCCTGCTGCGCTACCGTTTCTACACCATGCATGGCGAGCTGAAGAAGGCCCGCTGCACGGCGACCGGCCGCGTCTATGACTGGGAGGGCGACCTCGGCGATGCTTCCACCTCCTCGGACGGGCTCATCGGCACGATGCGGCCGCATATCGTCTGGTTCGGCGAAATGCCTCTGTTCATGGAGGAGATCGAGGCATCACTGCGGCGTGCCGACCTGTTCATTTCCATCGGCACGTCGGGGAACGTCTACCCCGCCGCCGGATTCGTGCAGATGCTCCGCTATTCCGGCCGCGCCCATACGGTGGAGCTGAATCTGGAGCCCTCCCTCGGCACCCGCCATTTCCACGAAGCCCATCACGGCCCCGCGACAGAGGTTGTGCCGGTGTTTGTGGAGAAGGTGCTGTCAGGCGGGGTGGTTTAGGTTCGTCATTGCGAGCGCCAGCGAAGCTATCTAGAGGTCGGTGCTGGATTGCCGCGTCGCTGTGCTCCTCGCAATGACAACTAAAACTAAAGCGCCTGCGCGGCTTTGAGGACTTCGTCGGCGTGGCCTTCGACTTTTACCTTGCGCCAGATGCGGGCGATTTTGCCGCTGGCGTCGATGAGGAAGGTGGAGCGCTCGATGCCCATGTATTTCTTGCCGTACATGCTTTTTTCCACCCACACGCCGTACTCCTCGCAGACCGAGCCTTCCTCGTCGGAAGCCAGCGTGATGGTGTAGCCGTACTTGCCACAGAATTTGTCATGGCTGGCGACCGAGTCCTTGGAGACGCCGATCACTTCCGTGTTGGCGGCCTCAAACTGCTTCTTCAGCGCGGAGAAATCCTTCCCCTCCAGCGTGCAGCCGGGCGTATCGTCCTTCGGGTAGAAATAGAGCACGACATTCTTGCCCTTCAGCTTGGCAAGGGACACCGTCGCACCACCATTGGCGGGCATGGTGAAGGCGGGCGCCTTTTCGCCTTCGGACAGGGCAGAGGAAGAAGTGACAGCAGCAGTTTTGGCCATGTGAGCCTCCATCAGATACGTGAGCAATGAAATAAACTTATGACCTACTGACATAATGTGCGCTGCAACAAAAAAGCAAGAGGTTCATGACGTTGTTTTTTCAAACAGGCGCCGCACCTCGGCCTGCCGCGCCAGCAGATGCTGGCGCAATGTATCAAAATTCTGCATGCCGCACGCCTCGGCCAGCAGGCGGCGCAAGGCGGCGGGGGCGGTGGCTTCTTCCAGCACGCCATGGCTGCACAGGCGGAGGAAGAACAGCAGGATGGTCTGGAGCTGCCGCGCATTTTCCAGCTGGCCTGCTTCCGCCCCGTGCCATAGCCCCGCCTGACGCATCGCGGGTGCAACGCTGCGCAGATCACCGGCAGGCCGCCCGGCCAGCACCCCCGGATGCGCCAGCACCTGCGCCTGCAGGATGAAATCCACATCCATCAGGCCGCCGGGTACGTGCTTCACATCCCATGGCGAGGTCGTGTGAAAGTTCTCGTTGATGCGGCGGCGCATGTCCGCGATGGCCTGGCCGATATCCGCCGCCGGGATGGGCCGCGCCATCAGGGCGGCCAGCCGCTTCTGCAGCTCCGCCTGCCCGCCCGCGACCCCATGCACGATGCGCACCCGCGTGAGTGCCAGCCGCTCGAAGAGCCACGCGGATTCGGTGTGATAGCGCTCGAAGGCGGTCAGGCTCACCGCCATCGGCCCGTCCTTGCCGAAGGGACGCAGGCGCGTATCCACCTCATAGAGACGTCCGGCCCTGGTGAGCGCGGTCAGCCGCCCGACGATGCGCTGCGCGAGCCGGTTGAAATAGGCGCTGGCATTGAGCGGCCGCCCGCCGTCGGAGGCGGCGTCGTCATCCGCCTGATAAAGGAAATTCAGATCAAGGTCAGATCCGAAGGTCAGCTCCCGGCTGCCCAGCTTGCCCATGCCGAGGATGAACAGCTCGCCCCCCGGCACGCGGCCATAGTGCGCGGCGAATTCCTCCTCCGCCTGCTGGGCGACCCATTCCAGAATTACGTCCGCCAGATCGGAGAGGAAATGCCCCACCTGCACCACATCGGCCATGGCTTTCAGCATCTGCACGCCCGCCTGGAAAATGCGCTCCTTCTGCATGGTGCAGAGGCGCACGAGACGGTCTTCCTCGTCGCGCCCCAGCTTCAGCCAGAAGGCGCGCTCCTCGCGCAGGACTTCCTTGTCTGGGAGCGGCTCGAAGAAGCGGCCGGAGAGCACGGCATCAAACAGGCTCGGCGTCTGGCTGAGCGTTTTGCCCAAGGAGGGGGCACTGCCCATGATCTCCGCGGTCAGCGTCAGCAAGTCGCGGTTGGAGGCGAACAGCGAGAAAAGCTGCACGCCCGAGGGCAGGTTGGTCATGAAGCCGTCGAAATGCTGGAAGGCCTCATCCGGGTTCACCGTGGCGGCGAGCGCAGCGAGAATCTCCGGCACCAGCTCGGTCAGCAGCTCGCGCGAGCGCTTGGTGCGCGTGCAGCGGCGGTTGCCCTTGTGCCAGTCTTGGATGGCAGAAGAAATGGTCTCGGGCTGCGAGAAGCCCATGCGGCGCAGCTCGGCCAGCGTGTCGGCATCATGCTCCACCCCGGTGAAGACCAGCTTGGAGCCGCCGGAAAGCGGGGCCGCCGTATGCTCAAACGCCCGCGTGAAATGATGATGCACCCGCCGCAGATGGCGGCTGAGCGTGCGCGTGAACCGCGTGACGCTGGCATAGCCCATGAATTCGGCCAGCTCCGCCATGCCCACCTCGTCCGAGGGCAGCGTATGCGTCTGCTGGTCGGCGCGCATCTGAAGCCGGTGCTCCACGGTGCGGAAGAAGGCGTAAGAGCGTGTCAGCCGCCCCGCGATACGCGCATCCAGCAAGCCGTGCGCCACCAGCTCCCGCAGCACCTCCACCGTCTTGCGCGTGCGCAGCGCGAGGTCGCGCCCGCCCCAGATGAGCTGGTAAATCTGCGCGAGGAATTCGATCTCGCGGATGCCTCCCTTGCCCGTCTTGATGTTGTGGCCGTAGGGGTTGATTGCCTCCTCATAGCGCGCCTGCATCTGGCGCTTGATGGAGAGAATATCCGCCACCGCCGCGTAATCAAGATGGGTGCGCCACATGAAGGGCTGCAGATCCTCCATGAACTGCGCGCCGGTATGGATATCCCCGGCAATCACGCGGGCCTTGATCATGGCGGCGCGTTCCCAGTTCTGGCCGACGCTTTCGTAATAGCGCAGCGCCGCGTGGGTGGTGACGGCGAGCGGCGTGGAGGCCGGGTCCGGGCGCAGTCGCAGGTCGGTGCGGAACACATAGCCGTCCGCCGTGCGGTCCTGCAGTAGGGCGGTGAGTTCCTGCGCGAGGCGGGTCATGAAGCCCTGCAGGGACTGGCGGCCCGTATAGGCCAGCCGTTCGGGGGCGTAGAGGATGATAAGGTCGATGTCGCTGGAATAGTTCAGCTCCCGCCCGCCCAGCTTGCCCATACCGAGGATGAAAATGCCGTGATTCTCCGCCGAGCTCAGCATCTGCTGCTGCACAGCCTTCTCGAGAAGATGGCTCAGCGCACCCTCCACCGCCCGCGCGGCGAAATCGGACAGCGCGCCGGTGACCTCCTCCCAGCCCCACCGCCCGCCAATATCCGCCAGCGCCACGGCCAGCGCCACCTGCTGCTTGCGGCGGCGCAGGCGAGCTGAAATCTTCAGCTCCGCAAAACGCTCCCCGGCGCGCCGGAAGGCCTCGCCCGGCCCCGCCTCCAGCAGATCGGCCAGCACCTCCGGCCATGCCTCCAGCGCCCGCGAGAGATAGGGCGAATGGCGGCGCAGGTGGGCGAGGAAACGCCGCAGCGATTCATCCTCCATAAAGACCGCGAGCGGGGCGCAGGCCTGCAACTTCTGGCAATATTCCACCCACCCGGCATCATGGGCATCGGGATGGGGCGCAGTGGCGGGGGCGATGATCTTCATGCCGCCAGACTAGCGTCCGCCCCCCGTCCATCCAACACCGATTTTCGGTTTTCATTTCGGTGCATCCTGCTAAGACCAGCATGTTCTGTTGCTGGAGTCGCCTGCCCATGTCCAAGGTCCGCTGGATCATCCGACGCGCATTGCCGGCCCTGCTGCTTCTGCTGGCCACCCTCGCTGGGCTGGTGACCCTCTCTCCCCGTCACGTACCGCTGCTGGAAGCAAACCTCGAGAACGCCCTCTCCACTGCCTTCGCCCCCCACCGCGTCACCGCCAGGGAGGCCCTGCTCGGCCTGCGCTGGACGCCGCTGCCGCATATGACGCTGCATGTGCGCGACATGGCGCTGCTCGATGCGGATGGCAAACCCGCCACCCGCCTGCCCGCCGTGGATGTGGAACTGTCGCTGGCCCGGCTCGTCCTCGGCACGCTCAGCTTCACGCGGCTGGATCTGGAGGGCGCGCTGGTCGCCATGCGAACCGGCGAGGATGGCCGCCTTTCACTCGGGTTCAGCGAGCCAGCGGCGGCGGAAGCGGTCAGTACGGGCGGCGCGGCGCCCACGGGCTTTGACCTCTCGCGGCTGCCGGTGCGCGAAGTGCGCGTGAAAAATGCGCGCATGATTGTCAGCAGCCCACGCGGATTCGCGGCGTTTGACCTGCCACATTTCTATGTGCGCAATGGCGCCAGGAACCGGCAGGCGGAGCTGGAATTGCGCAACGGCGGCGAAGTTGCAACCTTGCGCCTTGATGCCACGACCGACAAGGATGGCGACACCCGCCTGCATGTGGAGGCCACGCGCCTGCCCACCGCGCCGCTAGTTCATCTGATACCTCAACTGGCGTCCGCGCAGGGATTAACACTGGCCCTGACCGGCCAGGCGGAGGCGATGCTCAGCTCGGATGGAAAACTGGAGCAAATTCAAGCATCACTGGAAGGAAGCCGGGGAAGCCTTGAGAATTCCACGCTCTTTGCGAAACCGCTTGTTATTGAGTCGTTCAAGGTGGGGGTGGCGGGGCATAGTGGAGGCTGGGAGATCAAGGAATTCGCCCTGCAAAGCCCGGACGTCACTATCAAGATCGCGGGTACGCTGCAAGCAGAAACCGATGGGCTGCATGGCGACCTCACCGCCGAGGCCGAGGGGCTCGCTGCGAACGCGCTCTCTAAATACTGGCCGCTGACGCTGGCCCCGCAGACGCGCGAATGGGTGACCACCCGCATCCGCGACGGGCGGGTGCCACAGGGCCGCGTTCATTTCCGCTTCACGCCCGCCGACCTCGCCGCGCCAACCCTACCGGACGCGGCGATAGAGGCCGACCTGCGCTTGGAAGGCGCTACTATCCAGTATGTCGACCACCTGCCCCCGGCGAAGGACGTGCAGGCGGACATCCACATCACCGGTGAAACCCTGCGCGCGCAGATCAGCCACGCCACCTCGCTCTCAGCCACGAGCACCAACGCCTCCACCTTGGAAATACCGAATTTCAATGACCTGACGACGCCAGTGAATCTGGAACTTCAACTCTCCACCACCGCGCAGGACATGGCCACCCTGCTTTCGCCGCAGCATCTGAACCTCGCCCCGACGCTGCATCTGGACCCGGCTACCATCCAGGGCACAGCCGAGGGCAGCGTAGCGCTCGGTCTCATCATCTACCCGGAGGAAGCGGGGCCGGTGCAGGATGCCTCCAGCATCGTCAATTACCGCATCCGCGCCGATCTTACCGGCGCGGCGCAAAAGAAGCTGATGGGCCGCTGGGACGTGGAGGGGCTGAACGGGCATTTCGAGGCGGACAACACCCAGCTTTCCCTGCAAGGCACCACCTCCCTGCAGGGGGTGCCGGGCACGCTGAGCGTGGCGATGCAGCACGCACCGGCGGACACCACCTATCGCTGGCAGGCCGATATGCCGCTCGGCAAGATGGGCGCGTTTGGACTCCCGCTGCCGGAAGGCGTCACGGGCGTGGCGGGCATGGATGCCACCCTGCGCGAGCGCGAGGGGCTGGACGAGGCAAGCGTGCGGCTTGACGTGACCCAGACGGACCTGCTGGTGCCGGACCTTGGCTACCGCAAGCCCGCCGGAACGCCCGGCACGCTGGAACTGTCGCATGTCGCCGCGAAAAATGCGCCGCATAACCTAGCGTTTCTCTATAAATACGGGGAGGAAACGTTGCAGGGCACCGCACAGCTGGGCGAAGGGCAGCGGGTGCAGGCGGTTGATCTGCCGATCATGCGGATTGCCGGCAATGACCTCGCGGCGCAGTATGCGCTGGAGCCGGACGGCCTGCGCCGCCTGCAATTGCGCGGCCCGCTGCTGAATGCCGCGCCGTGGATGGAAGAACCCGAAGACCCCGCAAAAGCCACCGAGGTGGCGCCGGACCCACTTTTTAACCTGGCGCTTGAGGTCAATGTGGGCCGCGTGCTGCTGGGGGCTAACCGGGCGCTGAATGCGTGGCAGGGCTCCATGACCTGCCGGGGCGATAGCTGCCAGTCCGCTTCACTTTCCGCGCGAACTGACGCGGGCAAGCTGCTGAAGTACAATGTCGAGCAAGCAGAGGGGGCTCGCACCCTGCATATCCGCGCCGAGGATGCGGGCGAAGTGCTGCGCGTGCTGAAAATCGCCGAACATGTCCGCGAGGGCACCCTCAACGTGCACGGCACCTTCAACGCGCAGAAGCCGGGCCAGCCGCTGGAAGCCAAGGTCGTGATGGAGGATTTCGCACTGGAAAACGCCCCCGCCCTCACCAAGATGCTCAGCCTGCTCTCCCTCACCGGCCTGCGCGATACTGTCACCGGCAAGGGGATCGCCTTCCGCAAGCTGACCGGCGATGTCACCTATGAGAAAGACGATTTGATTATCAGGAACGCCAAGGCGTTTGGCCCGGCGCTGGGTGTTACGCTGGAGGGCGAAATCGCCAATCAGGGCAAACAACTGGCCCTCACCGGCACACTGGTGCCCTCTTATACAGCCAATTCGCTGCTGGGCAACATCCCCCTGCTTGGCAAGGCGCTGGTGGGTGGCGAAGGCGAAGGCATTTTCGCCGCCCGCTTCAGCGTGAAAGGCCCGGCGAGCGACCCGGAGGTGGGCGTCAACCCTCTCTCCCTGCTCACCCCCGGCTTCCTGCGCAACCTGTTCGAAGTGGCGGAAAGCCCAAGCGCCAACCGTGTCAGTGAAAAGAGCAAAAAAACACCGGTGCCCGAAAAGTTTTTGGATGCAACCGAGTCGCCAGAATAAAGGGGTTTTGTATGCATAGGCTAAATGTTAATCAACATAAGTTCCTGGCATTGTCCCATTAAGATAG
>DBAY01000002.1 GCA_002291925.1 Alphaproteobacteria bacterium UBA998
TATCTTAATGGGACAATGCCAAGCATTCTTCACCGGGTATGGAGAATTTGCACGGCTTGGCGAAAGATGGGCCTTCCCATTCTCGGAGTGTTGCCCATGTCCACCACGCCCCCGCCCCTCCCCAAGGAAGCCGTCAGCCATGCCACGTCCGGCGCGACCCCGCGCACGCCGGAGCAGGCCCAGGGCAGCCAGCGCCCGGTGCCGCAGAACCTGCGGGAGCAGGACCGCCAGGGCAACACGGCGCAGAACACCACTCACCAGGGTTACCAGCAGGATCGCTGACATGAGCGACAAGCGTGAGCACGTCGATCGTCATCACGGCGGCCCTGGCAGCAGCCATCAGGATGCCACCCGGCCGGACAAGCCCGATGTGCATACCGTGCTGGGCGAGGCGGGGCAGAAGAAAACCGCCGATGGCCAGCGCAACCCGCAGCGCAGCGGCACCTCCGGCGGGGGCGGTGAGCGCGACAGCCACCACACGCATGATCCGGAGATGAAGGGCTAGGATCCGTCCATCCTCCGCTATACAGACCACGCCGGTTTGGTTATAAACAAATCGTCAATTCATCGCGTGGGAGACTGATTCATGGACCTTACCCGTCGTCAAATGGTGCAGGGTATGCTGGCCGCTGGGGCCGCGTTGCCGCTGATGGGCGCACAGCCGGCCCATGCTTCCCCCACGGGCGCCAAGCCCTTACCGAAAATGCCGATGAGCGCGGATGAGGCACTGAATGTGCTGAAGGAAGGCAACGCCGCTTTCCTGCGCGGCGAAGTTCCCATGCCCGATACCAGCGCCAAGCGCCGGCTGGAGCTGGCGAAGGGCCAGTCCCCGTTCTGCGCCTACATCACCTGCTCGGACAGCCGCGTGCCGCCGGAGCTGCTGTTCGGCCGCGGCCTGGGCGAGCTGTTCATCGTGCGCAATGCGGGCAACACGCTCGACACCGTGGCGCTTGGCTCGGTGGAATATGCGGTGGCCGTGCTCAAGGTGCCGCTCATCGTGGTGATGGGGCATGAATCCTGCGGCGCCGTGAAGGCCGCCATGGACGTGGTGGAGAAAAACGCCCGCTTCCCCGGCGCCATCGATAACATGATCGAGCCGATCATCCCCGCCGTGCTGGAAGCGCGCGACAAGAAAGGCGACAAGACCGAGAATGCCATCCGCCAGAACGTGCGCCGCACTGTGCGTACCCTGCGCGAGGATACTGACGAGCTGCTGCTGAAGCCGCAACGCGAGGGCACACTCAAAGTGGTCGGTGCCTACTACTCGCTCGATACGGGAAGCGTCGATTTCTTCGACGTGGCCTGAGCCTGAGCGTCGCGTCTATCGGGAAATGGTGCCGCTTGTCGGATTCGAACTGACGACCTACCGCTTACAAGGCGGTTGCTCTACCCCTGAGCTAAAGCGGCACATGAGGCGTTTGTAGGCTTCCCGCTGCCGGGCGTCAAGCCGTGGCTCAGCTCTCCTTCAGCCAGCTGCGATGGTTTTCCGGCTTGCCGAAATAATAGCCCTGCATGTATTCGACACCGAGCTCCATCAGCATTTTGGCGATCTCGCCCGTTTCCACGAATTCGGCCACGGCTTTCAGGCCAAAGCCGTTGGTGAAATCGAGCATGGTTTTTACGAAAAGTCGGTTGTCGTTGTTGTCGACGAGGTCGCGCACGAACACGCCGTCGATTTTCACCATGTCCACGGAGAGGGATTTCAGCTGGCGGAACGAGGTGTAGCCGGAGCCGAAATCATCGAGCGCCACCTGCGCGCCCATGGATTGCACGGCGGCGACAAAATAAGCAGTTTTCTTCAAGTCGCGGTGGACGGCGGTCTCGGTGATCTCGACGATCAGCCGTTCGGCCACATCCGGATGTTCACGCAGGCGCTGTTTCAGCTGCGCCAGCCACTGGCGGTTGCTGGTGGTGAGGTTGGAGACGTTGAAGGCGAGCACCAGCTCCGGCGCGCGGGCCAGCTCGGCTATCACCATGTCGAGCACCTGCTCGTCGATGAGGTTGATAAGCCCCATGCGTTCGGCGACGGGAATGAGCGTGCCGGCGGAGGAGATTTTGCCGTCCGCCCCGACGATGCGCAGCAGCGCCTCGTAATGCGCCACCCGGCCGGTCTTGCTCTCGATGATTGGCTGGTAGGCAAGGCGCAGCCGTTGTTCGAGCAGGGCACGGCCAAGGTAGTTGGCGAGGCCCATTTCCTGCCGCGAATTGGCAGAGTCTTGGGCCGTCTCCTCGCTTAACCCTTGAATCACCCCATGTCCGGTGCGCAGGGCGATGAAGGATTTATCGAGCACATCTTCTAGGCTCAGGCGCGGGTCAGCGAGATCAATGCTGACGATCGCCGGCAGCACGTGCAGGGAACCGAATTCCGACTGGTAGCCGAACTGCTGCACTAACTCGCTCAGGCGGCAGGTGAGAGAAGAGAGCCCGCCCTCCGGCATTTCTGCCAGAAGCAGAGCGAACTGGTCCTTATGCAAGCGGCAGATACGGTCGGCAGGAGAGAGCAGCGCGGCCAGCCGTTCCATGATGGCGAGACAGATATCCTCTGATACGGCGGGACCGTAGCCGGACATGATCATCGCCAGATTTTCGATGCCAACGATAATAAGCGCTCCGGCAGGCGTGCCATGGTGAGAGCGGCGTAGCAGCACGTCCAGCGCGTCCAGGAATTCTGGCGGGTAGCCTGCCTGACCCTGACCAAGTAGCAGCCCTTGGGGAATGGCCTGTCGGTCGAGGCCAAGGGAGGAGGGCGGGGTCGGCTGCGTCATGGTCGGCATGGGGTTGGCGAAAACGGGTTCACCGTCCCAGTATGCGGGGGAGTGGTTAAAATTTTACTTAAAGACCGAGCAGCGCCAGCGAAAGCGGCGTGTGCTCGGAGAGCGCATGCGCAAGGCGGAGGTAAAGCGGGATGCCGATCAGCAGGTTGAAGGGCAGCGTCAGGCCAAGCGAGGCGGTGAGGTAAATGGCCGGGCTGGCCTGCGGGATGGTCAGGCGCACCGCGGCGGGCGCGGCGATGTAGGACGCGGAGGCCGCCATGGTGGCGAGCATGGCGATGCCGCCGAGGCTGAGGCCCGCCATCAGGCCGAGATAGCCGCCGATCAGCGAGAAGGCGACAGGCACGGTGGTGGAAAAGATGAGAAGGAACAGTGCGTTGCGGCGCACGTCTTTCAGGCGGGCGGCGGCGAGCAGGCCCATCTCCAGCATGAAGAAGGTGAGGATGCCGAAGAACAGCTCTACGAAGAACGGCTTGATCTTCGCCTGGTCGCCGGGGCTGGCGGCAAAGCCGATGATGAGGCCGCCGAACAGCAGCAGCATGGTCTTGCCGGAGAAAATCTCGTGAAACAGCGTGGAGAGCGGGGCGCCGCCCTCACCCTTGCGCTGGCCGACGCGCAGGATGACGAGGGCGATCAGGATGGCCGGGGCCTCCAGAATGGCGAGCAGGGCCGGCATGAAGGGTTCGGGGTGCACCTGCGCGCGGTCAAGGAACGCCAGCGCGGCCATGAAGGTGACGGCGGAGACCGAACCATAATGCGCAGCGATGGCGGCGGCGTCCTCGCGCTCCAGCCGCCCGGCATAGCGGGCGAGCAGATAGGCGGCGACGGGGGTGATCGCGCCTAGCGTCAGCGTGGCGAACAGCGCGGGCAGGAACTCATGCAGCGGCGCGGCGGAGAGGGCAATGCCGCCCTTGATGCCGATGGCGAGCAGCAGGAACAGGGAGACAGCTTCATGCACCTGCGGCGGCACGCGCAGGTCGCTGCGCAGGAAATAGGCGAGGATGCCCAGGAAAAACGCCAGAATGGGCGGCGAGGTTAGGTTGGCAAGCAGGTCGGCGGAAACGTTCATACTACCTGCCTTGGCGGAAAAAAGTCCATAAGGCAAGCTAAAAAACTTAATAGTCAGGTTCAGAATTTCTTATAGTTTTGGTGGTTCAGGGGTTTATGCCAGCATACAGGCCGCCCAGACGAATGCCCCGGTCAGGCTGTTGTCGCGGAACTGCTGCAGGCAACTGGGGCGGTCGTCCAGCCGCACCCGCGCTACCTGCCCGGCGAGCGAGACGGCGGGCAGCAGCAGCGCCGCGAAATAAGGATAGGCGGCCCCGCTTTCATAGCCTGCCCATGCGAGGCAGAGCACGAACAACAGGTAGAACAGCGCCAGCGCGGGCTGGGTGGCATGGCCCAGCCGCCGGGCGGTGGACTTGATGCCGACGCGCGCGTCGTCCTCGCGATCCTGGTGCGCGTAAATCGTGTCATAGCCAAGGGTCCAAAAGAAGCCGCCCGCGTAGAGCAGAAAGGCGGGTATGGGCACCTCTCCCGTCACAGCCAGCCAGCCGAACAGCGCCCCGGCATTGAAGGTGAGGCCGAGAAAGGCTTGCGGCCACCAGGTGATGCGCTTCGTCCACGGGTAGAGGGCCACCGGAATCAGCCAGACCGCCGCCAGCGCCACCACGTGTGGCCCCAGCGCCAGCGCCACGGCCAACGAGAGGGTGAGCAGCCCGCCCAGCAGCACATAGGCTTCGCGCATCGAGACGGCGCCGCTCGCCAGCGGGCGGTCAAGCGTGCGCTCCACCTGTGCATCGAGGTGGCGGTCGGTCATGTCATTGATGATGCACCCCGCCGCGCGCATCAGCACGGCACCGAGCAGGAACAGCAACAGGAGGCCCCAGCGCGCCTCGCCGCCCGAGGCCAGCGTGAGGCTCCAGGCGCAGGGCCAGTAGAGCAGCCAGATGCCGGTGGGCTTGTCCAGCCGCATCAGGCGGGCATAGAGCATCCAAGGGAAAGGTTGCATCCGGGCGTCAGGGGCGTAAAGTCTTCTCCCATGAACCCGAACCCTGTGCCCAAGGCAAGGCTTTTCATCGAGGCTCCGCTCTCTGCCGGGGCGCTGCTGGCGCTGGACGAAAAACCCTCGCATTACCTGAGCCACGTGCTGCGTCTGAAAGAGGGCGATTCGGTGGCCCTGTTCAATGGCCGCGACGGCGAATGGCGCGCCACGCTTCAGATGGTCGCCAAGCGCGGCGTGACGGTGCAGGTGGCGGAATGCCTGCGCCCGCACCGCCTGCCGCCGGATCACTGGCTGCTGTTCGCGCCCATCAAGAGCGGGCGTATCGATCTGGTGGTGGAGAAGGCGACCGAACTCGGCGTGCGCGGCTTCGGCGCGGTGAAGACGGCACGTACCGTGGTGGGCCGCGTGAACGAGGAGCGGCTGCGCGCCCATGCCATCGAGGCGGCGGAGCAGACCGGGCGCGTCGAGGTGCCGGAGTTGTTTGCCTACCGCCCGCTGGAGGGCTGGCTGCATGGCTGGGACGTGTCGCGCCGTCTGGTGGTGTGCGACGAGACGGGCAGCGGGCAGACCCCGTCCGTGGCGCTGCCGCCGCACCGGGGGCAGAAGGCAGCGCTGCTCATCGGCCCGGAGGGAGGCTTCACTCAGGCGGAACTTGAACGCCTGCGCGCGCTTCCCTACGTTGTTCCCATGACGCTTGGTCCCCGCGTGCTGCGGGCGGATACCGCGGCCATCGCCGCGCTGACCTGCCTGCAGCTCCATCTCGGGGACTGGGACGAAAAACCGGCGTTCCGGACCACCGGCGCCTGACAGGGGACCGCATGCTGAGCGACGTTTCGGGCGTGGACGCCATTCTTACCGCGCTCTGGCAGTCCCGCCGCGCCGAACTGGAGGATTGGTTCGCCGCCCGTGAGGATGCCGTCAAGCGCCTGCCTTACGGCTCGGTGGATCTGCGCTTCAGCGGCGACAAGCGCGTGCCGGTGGATACCAACCTGTTTTCCGGTGGCTTCAACAATCTCGATGCCGAAGGGCAGGCGCGGGCCGCCGAGGCGTTCCGCCGCCACTTCAAGCGCTGCTGCCCGAAATCGCAGCGGTTGCTGATCATTCCTGAGAATCACACGCGCAACCAAGGCTACCTGAACAATCTGGCGCGGCTGATGGATCTGGTCACGCGGGCGGGTTACGCCGTCGCTCTCGGGCGGTTTGATCTGGCCCCCGGCGAACATTTTATGTTCACCTCCGAGGATGGCACGGCCTGCGAGGCGCATGGGCTGCGGCGTGAGGGGGACCGGCTGTTCGCCGGTGACTTCAACCCGGATGTCATCCTGCTGAATCATGATCTGACCACCGGGGTGCCGGAGTTGCTGAACGGCCTCGCCCAGCCGGTGACGCCGCCCCCCACGCTCGGCTGGCACCAGCGGCGCAAATCCGTGCATTTTGAAGCGTACCGCGCGTTGGCGAAGGAATTTGCCGAGGCGTTCGGGCTGGAGCCATGGCGCCTGTCCGCCGAGTTCGAGCGGTGCGGGCGCATCAATTTCGGTGAGCGCAGCGGGCTGGAGTGCGTGGCGCTGAACGTGGAGAAAGTGCTGCGCCGCCTGCGCGAGCAATATGCGGCGCATGGCATTACGCGTGAACCGTATGTGTTTGTGAAGGCGGATTCGGGCACCTATGGCATGGGCATCATGACGGCGCGCTCCGGCAATGACGTCACCGAGATGAACAAGAAAACGCGCAACAAGATGGATGTCATCAAGGAAGGGGCGCACTCCACCGACGTGATCATCCAGGAAGGCGTGCCGACGCTGGAGCGGGTGGGTGACGCCTTTGCCGAGCCGGTGGTGTACCTCGTGGATCATACGCCGGTCGGGGCGTTCTGGCGCGTCAATGCGGAGCGCGGGGAGGAGAATAACCTCAACGCGGCTGGCATGCAATTCCTGCCCCTGCCCGGCGAGGTGCCGCCCGCGATGGCCATCGTGGCCCGTCTCGCCATGCTGGCGGCGGCGCGGGAAGAATACGAGGCCTGAAAAAAGACCGCCCCGGCAGAACCGGGGCGGCCAAAGACTGCTTACCTGAAGAAGAAAAGACTAGCAGTTGCCTTCAGACGAGCCGCCATGCGAGGCCTGTCCGCCCTTGCGGCCGGCTTCGGCGGCGCGCTCCGGGTCATTGGCGAAGTTGCCGCCGGAATTGCGGCCGCCTTCGGATTTCTTTTCCTGTGGGATATTGTCGGCGGGATTGCGGTTCTCAGCCATGTGAGTCTCCTGTGGGGTTGAATGAATGGGAAGAAAAAGGCGTTCGTGAGGAACGCCGGGCAATGGACGCCGCATGAAGCGCGGCGAAGGAACAGGGTTACACAACCATGGCTAAGTTTTCGCGCGGCGGGCCAGCGTTGCCGCTTCAGCACGGCCTAAGCAGGCGCAGGGAACCGGCTACTCGTCCGTGATCACCCGGTTGGCGGGGAAGGTGATGCGCACGTTGGTACCTTCGCCCACGGTGCTGGTGAGGATCAGCTTGCCGCCATGCAGTTCCGCGAACATGCGGCAGAGCGGCAGGCCGAGGCCGGTGCCCTCGTGGCTGTGGCTGCGATGCACCTGACCGAAGACAGAGAGGGCGGTTGGGATATCCTCCTCCGCGATGCCGATGCCGGTATCGTTCACCCACAGCGCCAGCGCGCCGTTCGGCTCGCGTTTCGCGCCCACAGTGATGTCGCCCTTGGGCGGCGTGAATTTCACGGCGTTGGAGAAGAGGTTGATGAGAATCTGCTTCAGCTTTCGCTTGTCGGCGAAGAGCTTGGGCAGGTTCTGGCTGACTTCGAGGCGCAGGTGGCAGCCCTTGGACTTCACCTTCTCGTTCATCATGCGGATGGTTTCCTCGATGATGGCGCTTACATCGACCTTCTCCTCGACGATCTCCAGCTTGCCCGCCTCGCCCTTGGAGAATTCAAGGATGTCGGTGATGAGGTGCAGCAGGTGGTTGCCGCAGAGATAGATATCCTGCATGCGCTCCTTCTGCTTGGCGTTCATGGGGCCGAAATAGCCGGAGTTCATCATCTCCGAAAAGCCGATGATGGCATTCAGCGGCGTGCGCAGCTCGTGCGACATGTTGGCGAGGAACTCGGACTTCGCCTGGCTGGCGAGAATGGCCGCTGCCTCGGATTCCTCGACGCGCAGAATCTGGCGCGCCATGGTCAGGGCGAAGAAGGAGAGCACCGAGCCGAACACGGTGAAAATGGCAAGGAAGGAGAGATCCTTGAAGCGGTCCTGCCAGAAGGCGCGCAGGAAATCCTCCTCATCCACGATAACCGAGACGGTCAGGCCGAGCTCCGGGATCTCGCGCATGGCAATGATCTTCAGGCTGTCGCCCACCTTGCGCAGTTCGCTGAGGGGTGCATCCGTGGCCAGCTGCTTCTTGTGATCGAGCAGGAACTGCTGCGACAGCAGCGTGTTGGCGCGCGGATGCTTGACGCCGCCGAGCAGGTCGGTGCCGTCTTCCAGCATCAGCGAGAGGTAGCGGTTGGCGCCGGAATCGATGGAGTCGAAGAAATCGAGGAAATAGCGGCTCTGCACCGCCGCCATCACGACGCCGCCAAACGTGCCGTTGAGCTTGTTGATGCGGCGGGCGGTGAGGATGACGTCCGGGTTCATCTTCCGGTTCTGCGACAGCGGGCCGATATAGAGGCCGAGCGAGGCGTCGTGCTCCAGCGTGGAGAAGGCCAGGGTGTGGCGCATGTTGCGGCGGTAATCGAGCCAGCCGTCATATTTCTTGTCATGCACGGCGGTATCGACCTCGCCGTTCTCGGTGATGACCATCATGCCAATGAGCTGCGGAATCTCGCGCACCCAGAGCGTGAGGTTATGTTCCATGTCCTTCGGGAGATGGCCGCCGAAGAGCAGGTTGAGGTACTGCCGCTCCACCGCGCGCTGCAGGGAGAGGTCCACCGTGACGAAGGTGAGCTTGATCTGGTCGGTGAGGATGGTGGCCAGCCGTTCGGCGTCCTTGCGGCCGCGCTCGATGGCGTGATCATACTCACGAAACGCTTGATAGAGTACGATCATGCCGAACAGCAGCATGATGAAGCTGCTGAAGGCCAGCAGATTGCGCACGCGCGGCGCACGGCTCGGACGGCGTGCGTTGCTCAGGCTCATGCGGCCATCCTGCGGGCCGGGGTAGAAAAGGCAGCCATCATGCGGAAAAGTCTGGGCAATTGACTCAAACGGTTCACCAAGGCTGCATTATCTAGCAGGGTGGTTAAATTAAGCCTAACAAATCTTTAGAAATTTCTTTGGCATTGTTCCATTAAGAT
>DBAY01000035.1 GCA_002291925.1 Alphaproteobacteria bacterium UBA998
GTGACGCTGAAAGGCAATGACGGCACGGAAGAGCGCATCCCCTGCGACGTGATGCTGCCCTTCTTCGGCCTCACCATGAAGCTGGGCCCCGTGGCTAATTTCGGCCTGAACCTGCATGAGAACCTCATCCCGGTGGATACCGAGAAGTTCGAGACCAGCGAGCCCGGCATCTTCGCCATCGGCGACATCAACTGGTATCCGGGTAAGCTGAAGCTCATCCTCTCCGGCTTCCACGAGGCCGCCCTCATGGCCCAGCAAGCCTTCCGCTACTGCCGCCCCAACGAAAAGCTGCGGTTTCAGTACACGACGTCCTCCACCGATCTTCAGAAAAAACTGGGAGTCAAATAATGCCCATCCTGCAAATTCATCTGATGGAAGGCCGCGACGAGGCCAAGAAAGCCAAGCTGGTCAAACAGGTTACGCAGGCCGTGGTCGATTCGCTGGGCGTGCCGTCGGATTCGGTGCGCATCATCCTCTCCGACATGGCGCCGCATGATTATGCCATCGGCGGCGTGCTGATCCGGGATCAGAAGAAGTGAATATCTACACCATCACCGTTACCGATCAGCAGGGCGAGACCCGTACCATCGAAGGCATCGAAGGCTGGCGGATCATGGAAATCATCCGCGATCACGGCCTGCCCATCAAAGCCGAGTGCGGCGGATGCTGTGCGTGCGGCACCTGCCATGTGTATGTCGATGCCGCGTGGGCCGAGAAATTGCCTCCCATGCTGGATGAGGAAAAAGACCGGTTGATGGATGACGCGTTCGATATACAGGATAATTCACGCCTGTGCTGCCAGATACTGCTAAACGCTGAACTGAACGGCCTGAAAGTCACCCTTGCGCCGGGAACGGAGCCGTAGGATTTTCTCCATTATTCTTCAGGCCTTCGGAATGAAAAGAAATCACTCCCGGATCAGTGCCCGGTATTCCTCGATCTTTCCTCGAATTGTGCGGCACATGAGGTAGAGGCCGATGCCGTTGGGCAAGGCCATCACCAGAATGAGCAGGTCACCGAAATCGACGATGGGGCCGAGGCTCAGGATGCCGCCGAGGAACGTGAAGCTGCAGAAGATGAGATAGAACAGCACGATGAATTTCGGGCCGAACAGGAATTGCCAGGCGCGTTCCGCGTAGAAGCTCCACGTCACCATGCAGGTGAAGGCGAACAGCAGGACGCACACGGCCAGCACCTGCGGGAACCAGTCGATCACGGTGGCGAAGGCGGCAGCGGTCATGACCACGCCGGAGCCCACGGAAGGGTCCTTGTACACGCCCGTGGTCACCAGCACGAGGCCGGTCATGGTGCAGATGATGACGGTGTCGATCAGCGGCTCTAGCAGGCCGATGCAGCCTTCCTGCGCCGGGTAGGGCACGCGTGAGGCGGCGTGGGCGATGGGGCTGGAGCCAATGCCCGCCTCGCAGGAGAAAAAGGCGCGGCGCAGACCCATGATCATGGCGCCCACCATGGCGCCGCCGGCGGCCTCTGGCGTGAAGGCATGGCGGAACATCTCGGCGAACGCCGCCGGAATTTCCGCCGCATGCACGCCCAGCACCACGAGGCAGGCCACGATGTAGATGGCCGCCATCAGCGGCACCAGTGCCGAGGCCATGGTGGCGATGCGTTTGATGCCGCCGATCAGTACCACGCCGATCATCACCGCGATGACGGCGGAGAGTATCCATTCATAGCCGCGCAGGAAGGTGAAACTGTCGGCCAGCGAGGCGACGGTCTGGTTGGATTGCAGCATATTGCCGCCCGCCAGCGAGCCGAGGATGCAGCAGATGCAGAACAGCACGGAGAGAAAGCGCCCCAGACGCGGCATGCCTTTTTCGGCCAGCCCGTCCTGCAGGTAATGGAAGGGCCCGCCGGAGATTTTCCCCTGCGCGTCCGTGACGCGATACATATGGCCGATGGTCACTTCCGCCAGCTTGGTCGCGGTGCCGAGAAAGCCCGCCAGCATCATCCACACCACCGCGCCGGGGCCGCCGATGGCCACACTGACCGCCACGCCGGAGATATTGCCGAGCCCCACGGTGCCAGACAGCGCCGCTGCCAGCGCCTGACGTGAGCTGATCTCGCCGCTGCCCTCGTGATTGCGGAAGAAAAGCCTCACCGCGTGGGGGATCAGTTTCAGATTGGCAAAGCGCAGATAAAACGTGAAAAACAGCCCCCCGGCCATCATCCACAGCACCAGCAGCGGAAATCCCTCCGGCGCAAAGGGCAGGGGAAGCGGATAGAACAGGATAGCCGAAAGACCGTCGGTGAGCGCCGTAAACGCGTCCTGCAGGGCGGGCGGCGGAGTGTAGGCCGGTGCGGTCATGGCATCAGGTGTAGAAACTTTACGTAGGGGCGACAACCGTTAATTTCTTTTACACCCCAAGGGTGCGAGAAACTTGCGTGAAGACGGCGCGCTTGCTACTGCTTTCGACTTTACGGTCATCTTACCGAGAGCGCCTGATGTCGTCCCAGCTTTTCCTGAAAAAATCCGTGCAGCGCATCCAGCAGGAAGGGATGCAGAGCCAGCTTAAACGCACGCTCGGGCCGTGGAACCTCGTCAGTCTGGGCATCGGCTGCATCATCGGGGCGGGGATTTTCGTGATGACGGGCACCGCTGCCGCCAACCATGCCGGCCCGGCCATCATCCTCTCCTTCGTGCTGGCGGGCATCGTGTGCGCCTTCACCGGCCTTTGCTATGCGGAGCTGGCCTCCGTGCTCCCCGTCTCCGGCAGCGCCTACACCTATGCCTATGCCACGCTCGGCGAAATTTTCGCTTGGGTGATGGGCTGGCTGCTTGTGCTGGAATATGGCCTGGCGGCCTCCACGGTGGCGGTCGGGTGGTCGGGCTATGTGGTGAGCTTCCTCAAGGATTTTTCCATCGTCATCCCGCCACAATTTACCCAGCCCATGGGCGCGCCGATCATGCTGGAAGATGGCAGCATCATTCATGGCATCATCAATTTGCCCGCGCTGTTTGGCATTCTGGCGGTCACCGCGCTGCTCGTCATCGGCGTGAGCGAGTCGGCCAAGGTAAACAATTTCATAGTCGCCATAAAGGTTTCCGTGGTGCTGGCTTTCATCATCATCGGCTTCTTTTACGTCAACCCGGATAACTGGTCGCCCTTCATCCCGGAAAATACCGGCGTGGACGGCGAGTTCGGCTGGAGCGGCGTCTTCCGCGCGGCCTCCATTATTTTCTTCGCGTATGTTGGTTTCGAGGCGGTTTCCACCGCCGCCGCCGAGGCGAAAGACCCGCAGAAGGACATGCCATTTGGCATCATCGGCTCGCTGGTGATCTGCACGCTGCTCTACATGGGCGTCTCCGCCGTGCTGACCGGCGTGGTGCCTTACAGTGACCTCAACGTCCCCGACCCGATGGCCGTGGCGGTGGATCATATCGGCCTTGGCTGGTTTTCCTTCATCATCAAGGTGGGCGCCATCATGGGGCTTTCCTCGGTGATGCTGGTACTGGTCTACGGCCAGACGCGCATCTTCTATACCATGGCCCGCGACGGCCTGATGCCGCAGCCCTTCTGCAAGGTGCATCCGCGCTTCCACACGCCCTACATCAATACCATCTTTGTCGGCATCCTCGTGGCCCTCGCTGCGGCGCTCACCCCCATTGGCGTGCTGGGGGATCTGGTCAGCTTGGGTACCATCGCGGCCTTTGCCATTGTGTGCATCAGCGTGCTGTTTCTCCGTAAGACGCAGCCGCAACTGCACCGTCCGTTCCGCACCCCCTTCATGCCGTGGGTGCCGATTGGTGGACTCATCTCCTGCGGTGGCCTGCTGTATGGCATGTTCGCGTCCGAAAGCGGTGCGCACATCGCCAAATTCATGGCAGGCTTCGTCGCGGTAGGCTTCGTGATCTATTTCTCCTACGGCTACAAACACAGCCGCCTCGCCCATGGCGACAAGCCCCTCGACGGCGACGCCGAGTTCGTCACCCACGAGCACGAGCCGCAGACGGATTAGGAGTTTTTAGTTTTGCCCCTGCTCCGGCCTGCTGGCCTACGCAATAGGCGACGCTTCGCTGGCTCATGGCTGACTCGGACATCCTGTCCTCGACTAACTAACAAGAAGGGCCGGATCATGTGATCCGGCCCTTCCTTTTACTGCAGCTTTCCTACTGGTTCGTGTCCAGCGAATCAGCCAACCGCACCAGATTGAGGAACTCCGAGCGGTAGCCGAAGTGGTCCTCGCCGCGGGCGGGCTCGGCGAGCTTCACGATGTCGGCGTAGGGCACGTCCTTCACGTCACCGTCCCCGCGCAGCCGCAGGCCGAACTCTGCCACCGCCGCCGCGAAGCGAATATCGCTCGGCGCTTTCTCCAGCGTGGCGAAGCTGTCCTTCGTCGTCACCGGGCGTTCGATGAGGCGGCTTTTGCTCTGCTCCGGCAGCTTGTAGCGCAGCTTCAGGAAGGCGTACTCATCGCCGCCTTTTTTCGTCTCTGCCTTCGTATCCTCATTGCCATAGCGCAGTGGATCGACCTTGGTCGCATTGCCCACGGGCGTGATTTCATAAATCGCTGTCACCGTATGGCCGCTGCCGACGTCGCCCGCATCCACCTTGTCATTATTGAAATCCTCGCGGTTGAGCAGGCGCGTCTCGTAGCCGAGCAGGCGGTATTCGGCCACCTGCGCCGGGTTGAACTCGACCTGGATTTTCACGTCCTTGGCAATGGGGAAGAGGGTGGCGCCCGCTTCCTCCACCAGCACCTTGCGGGCCTCGTTCAGGCTGTCGATATAGGCCGCGGTACCGTTGCCGTTCTGGGCGAGGGCCTGCATCGTGTCATCCTGATAATTGCCCTGCCCGAAGCCGAGCACGGAGAGGAACACGCCGCTTTCGCGCTTTTTCTCGATAAGCTTTTTCAGTGCTTCGGGATCGCTTACGCCCACGTTGAAATCGCCGTCGGTCGCCAGCATGACGCGGTTGACGCCCTCCTTGTCGAAATGCGCTTCCGCCAGCGCGTAAGCCTGCTCAATGCCCGCCGCCCCGGCCGTGGAGCCACCGGCATAGAGATTATCGATGGCGGCAAGGATTTTCGCCTTGTCCTTCACCTGCGTCGGCTCCAGCACCACGCCCGCCGACCCGGCATAGGTGACAATGCTGATGGTGTCGCCCGCCTCCAGCGAGTTCACAAGCATCTTGAAGGCGCTTTGCAGCAGCGGCAGCTTGTCTGGCTCCTGCATGGAGCCCGAGGTATCAATGAGGAACACGAGGTTGGAATGCGGCTTTTTCGCCTGCGGGATTTCGTATCCTTTCAGGCCGATATGCATCAGCTTCGTATTCTTGTTCCACGGCGTCGGATAGACCGCCACGGTGGGCTCGAACGGCTTCTCGCGGCTGTCCGGGCGTGGATAGTCATAATCGAAGTAATTGACCATCTCCTCAATGCGCACGGCCTCGGCGGGTGGCAGTTGCCCATTATTCAGCGCGCGGCGCACGGTAGCGTAGGAGGCCGTGTCCACATCGATGGAGAAGGTCGAAACCGGCTCCTGTGACACCAGCTTCAGAGCGTTCGGCTTGTATTCTGCGAACTCATCGCGGTTTTCCTGTAGAGCCTGGTAATAGGTCTCTGGCGAGGGCATGGGAGCGGCGATGCCTGCCGGGGGGGGAGCGGGCGCAATCATGGCACGCGACGTGGTGCTGTTTACTGCCGCATCCGCCGATTCCATCTGAATCATGGGCCCTTCCCGCTTTATGAGTGGGGCAGGCATGGGTTGGGGCGCAGGCGGTGCGGCAGGAGGCGCCTGCATCGTCAAAGCATCCGTTGCCGCAGATGGCTGCTTCGCCTCAAGCGGTTGCGCGTTCTCCGGCACGGATGTCCCCTGGTAGCCAGAAGAAAGCGAGGACGTCTCCTGCAGATGCATCGTCAGGCTAACGCCGATGGCGAGTACGCCCAGCGAGCCGAGGGCCAGTGATACCTTATGTTTACCCGACAGAACCGACATGATGATCTCCCTTGTGGTCGTTGTTCTGTCCTTGAGACGACCGTGGTGGGAAAACCCTTGGAGATTTTTTTCATTTATTTTTTCCGCGCGCGCGAATTCGGCCCGGGCGGCGGCCAGCGCCTCCTGTTCCGCCCGCGCGGAGGGGGCAGGAATCTCCATATCGGAGAATAGTTTATGCAGCTGCCGATCGTCCATCACGCGCTCTCCTTGAGCAGCGGTTTCAGTTTCTTCTTCAACTGGAAGATGCGCCACGACACCGTCGTTTCCGCGCATCCGAGCGCCTCGGCGGCCTCGCGGTGGTTAAGGCCCTCGGCGTAGACCAGCCACGCCGTTTCCTTCATGCCCTCTGGCAGCTGATCGAGCAGGTGCAGCACCTGCCGCGCCGCTTCCTTTTCCTCCTGCCCGCCGCTCACCGTCTCGACTGCCTCCCGCAGATATTCCGCTTCCGTCCTGTCCATTAGACGGTCCTTGCGCTGGAAATCCTTGGCGGCATTCACCACCAGCCGGTAGAGCCACGTCTTGAAGGCCGAATCGCCTCGGTAGGAGCGGATTTGCCGCGCCACCTTGATGCAGGCCTCATGGGCGATGTCCTCGGCATCCTGCCTGTGCCCGCACCAGCGATAGGCGGCGCGGTAGATGAGGAGGTAATGGCGGGAAATGAGAACATCGAGCGCCCCGGCATCCCCGGCGGCGGCCATGCGGGCCAGTTCGTGATCCTGAAGGTGCCTCACGGGCGGCCTTTCGCAGGTTGCTGGCTCAGAGTGGTGCCGACTAGAGGACTCGA
>DBAY01000054.1:0-23799 GCA_002291925.1 Alphaproteobacteria bacterium UBA998
ACAAATTTTCTTAAGAAATTAATTTTCTAATAAATTTTTAAGAATTTTTAATTAATAATATATAATAAATAAAATTGGGTTACGCCATGAAGAACATTTTTGTAAAGTACTTAACGGAAAAAACTGGCGCTGCAGCCATTGAAGCGGCTCTTGTACTTCCTATAATTCTACTGCTTCTTGGGGGCATGACTGAACTTGGAGTGTACTTCTGGCGCTCACAAATTATTAATAGAGGTTTCACAGTAACTTCTAGCGCAGTTCAAAATAATCCTAGTGATCCCAATAACCTCAATACAGCTATGCAAACCGGCGCGGGCATTATAGATGTCGCTTCGGCACCCAATTTCTTCTGCGCGCAATCCTACACGTCTCAAGCAGCGGCTACTGCATTAGGCTGTTCGGGAACAACCTGGGAAACAACACCGCCGGTTGGCTTGCCCTCCGGAGGCCCTTACTATGTCGCAATGCGTACAAAAGTGGTCAGCCCATCATTCTTCCCCGGTTTAAGTGGCGTTTTGCCTGATATTGAATACAGCTCGGTTATACCTATCAATTCCAGTAATGGAACACTTCCTACCTGCGCGCCTGGTGAGGTCGTGACGTCAAATGGAACTGCACTAACGTGTGTAAATCCTGCGCAGAATTTCAAACAGATCAGCTCTATTGATGTTGGCACATGTCAGGTAAGAAGTAATATTACGGGACCTGGGGTGACGTCTCCAAACTTACCATCTTATTCTCCGTACTTATGGAGCGGAGGGGCCAGCTGTAATGCGGATGAAATCGCCATAGGTTTCGGCGCCCAAACGGAAGTTCCCGGTGTTGGATTCTGCTCCGAGCAACCATCATTTTTAACGTCAGCTTTTCCAATGACAGTTAGAGATTATGGGGCAGATTCATTCCAGCCGGATTGGGTTAATGATGCATGCATCAAATCCTACATCGTATGCTGCAAAATCACGACCCAGTATGGCCCTCCATAAACAATTCTTAATTGAAACAGACATGGAACTTCTCATGAAATGTTCCATATCTGTTTAAGTTTACCCTACTTTGCGGTACAATTGTCTTCCCGTCTCGTCGTATTTCTTTGACATCTCCGCCATACCCTCTTCCGCTTCGGCCATAGCTTTAGCGTCGGCCATCACCTGCTGACCGAAGTCGGTCTGGGCGAAGTCGCGGACGTCTTGGGTGATTTTCATGGAGCAGAATTTCGGGCCGCACATGGAGCAGAAATGCGCCACTTTCGCGCCGTCAGCGGGGAGCGTCTCATCGTGGTATTCACGGGCCGTGTCGGGGTCGAGCGAGAGGTTGAACTGATCCTCCCAGCGGAACTCGAAACGGGCGCGGGAGAGCGCGTTGTCACGTAGCTGCGCCGACGGGTGCCCCTTGGCGAGGTCAGCGGCGTGGGCGGCGATCTTGTAGGCGATCACCCCGTCCTTCACGTCGTCGCGGTTGGGCAGGCCGAGATGCTCCTTCGGCGTCACGTAGCACAGCATGGCGGTGCCTAACCAACCGATCATCGCCGCACCGATGGCGCTGGTGATGTGGTCATAACCCGGCGCGATGTCCGTGGTGAGCGGGCCGAGCGTGTAGAACGGCGCTTCGGCGCAGGCCTCCAGCTGCTTTTCCATATTCTCCTTGATGAGGTGCATCGGCACGTGGCCGGGGCCCTCGATCATCACCTGGCAGTCATGTTTCCACGCGACTTTCGTCAGCTCGCCGAGCGTCTTCAGCTCCGCGAACTGCGCGGCGTCGTTGGCATCGGCGATGGATCCGGGGCGCAGCCCGTCACCCAGCGAGAAGCTGACGTCATAGGCACGCATGATCTCGCAGATTTCCTCGAAATGTGTGTAGGTGAAGTTCTCCATGTGATGCGCGATGCACCATTTGGCATGAATGCTGCCGCCGCGCGACACAATACCGGTGACGCGCTTCTCGGTGAGCGGCACGAAGGGCAGCCGCACGCCCGCATGGATGGTGAAGTAATCCACCCCCTGCTCCGCCTGCTCGATGAGCGTGTCGCGGAAGATTTCCCAGGTGAGGTCCTCGGCCACGCCGCCGACCTTCTCCAGCGCCTGATAGATCGGCACCGTGCCAATCGGCACCGGCGAATTGCGGATGATCCACTCGCGGATGTTGTGGATGTTGCGGCCCGTGGAAAGGTCCATCACCGTGTCGCCGCCCCAGCGGATGGCCCACACCAGCTTCTCGACCTCTTCCGCCACCGAGGAGGTGATGGCCGAGTTGCCGATATTGGCGTTAATCTTTACCTTGAAATTCCGCCCGATGATCATCGGCTCGGCTTCCGGGTGGTTGATGTTGGAGGGAATGATAGCGCGGCCACGTGCCACCTCGTCACGCACGAATTCCGGCGTGATGAGCCCCGGCAGCTTCAGCCCGAAGCCCTCGCCGCCCTTGGCGGCTTCCATCGCTTCGCGGCGGCCCTCATTCTCGCGGATGGCGATGTATTCCATCTCCGGCGTCACGATGCCGCGCTTGGCATACGCCATCTGGGTGACGGCCATGCCCGCCTTGGCGCGCAGCGGGCGGCGGTTGACGTTTGGGAAGGCCTCAACGAGCGCGCCCTTAAACCCCTCCCCCTGCGAGCGGGGGGAGGTTGGGAGGGGGGTGCCCTCTGTACCGTTTGCATTGGCGGAAGCAGCACCCCCACCCGACCCTCCCCCGCTGGCAGGGGAGGGCTTCAGCTCATAATCCTTGAAGCCATTATCCTGCGGCAGCACTTCGCGGCCGTCATATTCCTCCACGTCGCCACGCGCGCGAATCCACGCATCGCGCAGCTTCGGCAGGCCTTGGCGGATGTCGATG
Source organism: Alphaproteobacteria bacterium UBA998 (assembly GCA_002291925.1). Lineage (GTDB taxonomy): Bacteria > Pseudomonadota > Alphaproteobacteria > Rickettsiales > UBA998 > UBA998. The sequence goes on from DBAY01000054.1 coordinate 2,830, forward strand.
CTCGTGCTGGCGTCCGTGTAGGGGCCGGAGGGGTCATAGACGGTCACGTTCGGCTCACCTGCCTTCGCGGAGAGCTGGATTTCCCGCATCGCCACTTTCACATCCGGAAAATTCTCGCTCTGCACATAAACCTTCTTCGATCCAGGCAGCGGCCCGGTGGTGATTTCAGCAGCCGTGATGGGCTTGGTGGCAGTGGCGGCGCGAGACATGATAACCGACTCCAAAAGTAGGATTTAAAACGGGTCTTCACACATACGCGCAAACCCGCCGATTGCCAAGGGGAAACCCGGCTTTTTTCGTCATTGTGAGGCGAAGCCGAAGCAATCCAGCGGGCCGGTCTGGATTGCTTCGTCGTTTCACTCATCGCAATGACGAAGACTTGCCCTCCAGTCACCCGCCGCTATAGTACCGCCAGCAAAGGAAAAGGCATGGAACCCAGAGCCCTCACCGAAGGCGGCATCGGCAAGCGTGCAGCACAGTCGCTGGAGCGGTTTCTTGCGCTGGAATCGGCGGGAGGCATCCTCCTCATCTTCGCCTCGCTGGTGGCAATCATCTGCGCCAATTCAGGGCTGCATGACCTTTATGAGGGGCTGCTGCACCTGCATCTCACAATTGGCCTTGGCGACACGGTGTTCGATGAGCCACTGCATTTCTGGGTGAATGACGGGCTGATGGCGGTGTTCTTCCTGCTGGTCGGCATGGAGATCAAGCGCGAGATGATGGAGGGCCACCTCGCAAGCATCCGGCAATCGCTGCTGCCCTTCGTCGCGGCGGCGGGCGGTATGCTGGTGCCGGGGCTGATCTACTGGCATTTCAACGCGGGCCTGCCCACCCTGCGCGGCTGGGCCATCCCCACCGCCACCGATATCGCCTTCGCGCTCGGCATCCTCGCGCTATTCGGCTCGCGCGTCCCGCTGGGGCTGAAAGTGTTCCTCACCGCCGTGGCGGTCATCGATGATCTGGGCGCGGTTATCATCATCGCGCTGTTCTATACGGCGGATTTGAACGTGCCCGCCCTGTTGCAGGCGGCGGGACTGCTGGTCATCCTGTTGTTCATGAACATCCGCGGCATGGGTAAGCTGTGGCTGTACCTGCTGGTTGGGGCGTGCCTGTGGAAGGCAGTGCTGTCTTCGGGCATCCATGCCACCATTGCCGGCGTGCTGCTCGGCTTCTGCATTCCCCTGAAATGCGCAGGCGAACGCTCACCGCTGCGACGGCTGGAGCACACGCTGCTGCCGTGGGTGACCTATGGCATCCTACCACTGTTTGCCTTTTTCAATGCAGGGATTGATTTCCGCGCCATCTCGCTGCATCAGCTCTCCGACCCCGTGCCACTCGGCATCGCGCTGGGGCTGTTCCTTGGCAAGCAGATCGGTATTTTCACCTCCTCCGGTCTACTGATGAAGACAGGTTTCGCCCGCCTGCCGGAACATGCGACGTGGCGGGAATTCTATGGCGTGTGCATCCTGTGCGGCATCGGTTTCACCATGAGCCTTTTCATCGCCGGGCTGGCGTTCAACGACCCGCTGCTCACGGTGGAAACCCGCCTTGGCGTGCTTCTCGGCACCCTGGCCTCCACGCTGCTGGGCTATGGCTGGCTACGACTGGCGATGAATACGCAATCCCCGGAACGCCGCGTCGCCATCGCCAATGACTGGGCGAAGCACCGCGAGGGGATGTAAGATTTGAGGCAATGCACACCGTGAACTTGTTTCAGGGTCCACAGCGCCACATAACCGATAAGCGCGTTGAAGTGTGGATGCTGAAACGAGTTCAGCATGTGATTTTTCATTAGCGCTCGCGAGAGCGAAGCATTTCCACAATCTTCAAATCCACCCCGGCCAGTGGCAGACGGGTGATTTCCTCCAGTGTGTACCAGCTATTTTCACCCAGAGGCGTGGTGGGCAGCAGATACACCTCCCCGGCCAGCTTGAAGTGGGAATAAACCCACGTCACCGGGCCCAGATGCCGGAGGGTTGCCACGTCCACCGCCTGCCCTTTCCATGCCACCGCCTCCCCCTTGGCGAATTCGGGAAAACCGTAGAGGCCGCCGAGCAGTTTCGTCTCGCGCGGCGACAGCCAGTAGCGGCCATCCAAGGTGGCGGGCACGAGGATGATTTTTTCGCGCACCGGCGTCGTTTTCTTCTCCTTCGGCGCGGGGTAGCGCTCCCACGCCGTCTTGCCCTCGCAGATGGCATTCAGCGGGCAGAGGAGGCATTTCGGCTGCTTCGGCGTGCAGACGTAGTTCCCGACATCCATCATCGCCTGGTTGTGCGTGAAGGGGTTGTCGCGGTCGAGCAGCGCTTCGGCGGCCTCCCACAATTCCGCCTCACTCATGCGTTCGCGGGCAAACACGCGGTGCAGCGCGCGCTTGACGTTCGCCTCCATCACCGGCACCGGGATGCCATACGCGAAGGACGCCACCGCATGCGCCGTGTTGCGGCCGATGCCGGGAAGCGCCAGCAGCCCTTCGACGTTGCGCGGCAGCTCCGGCGCGGCCATCTGCGCCGCCTTGTGCAGGTTGCGGGCGCGCGAGTAATAGCCCAGCCCCTCCCACGCCTTCAGCACCTCCTCCTCCGAGGCATCGGCGAGGGACTGCAACGTGGGAAACCGCTCCAGAAACGGGAAGTAGAACCGCGCCAGCACCGTCGCCACCTGCGTCTGCTGCAGCATGATCTCGCTGAGCCAGATGGCATAGGGGTCACGGGTGTTGCGCCAGGGCAGGTCGCGGCGGCCATGGGCTTCGTACCAGCCCTGCAAGCGGATGGGCGGAGATTGTCGGGCATTCTTCATTATTTTGTCACCGGCTTGTCACATAGACAGGTTAGAACAGGCAGCGTCAACGAAAAGGAGCTCCCGTGAGCCGCGATAATCTACGCCTGTTCTTGTTCCAATCGGATGGCCGGCCCGTCATCGATCAGGCAAGCGACGGTCCCAACATCCTCACTCACCGCGGCCTCACGTGCGATGGCTCGGGGAACCAGTTGGCCACGATGATGCGGCAGGGCTATGGCGGCGGACCTGCTGAGACGGTGCGACTGAATCGTTTGAATGATGAAGTGCTTCGCCTCGCTGGGGAAGCCACTCGCGGACTCTCCGATAATATGCGCATAATGGTGGATATTCCCCTGAATGGCAGGCCAAGCCCCTTGGAGACCGCCTGCCAGCAGCAACGGGCCCGCCGCCGCTAATTCACTCATTCCTGAGAAACGCCAGCGGCCGCGCGGCGGTCAGCTTGCCCGAGGCCACGCCGACCAGCAGCCATGCCGCCGGAAAGGCCAGCGCCAGCGCCACGGCGGGCACTTCCCATGCCATCTCGAAGCGCGGCAGCATCATCAGCTTGCCAATGACGCGCGCGATGAGCCCGCCAATCACCAGCGCCAGAAGCGCCGTGATGGCGGTGAGCAGCGTCAGCTCCCGCCGCAGCATGGCGAGCACGTCCCACCGCGTCTGGCCGAGGACTTTCAGAATCACGCTCTCATACATGCGCGTCTGCAGCGTGGCATTCAGCGCCGCGCCGATGACGAACAGGCCGATCAGGATGGTCAACGCCGCCACGGTGATGATGACCAGCGAGACCGCATCAAACAGCGAGGCCACCTGCCGCAGCGCATCCTTCAGCCGCACCACGGTGACGGAGGGGTATTTCTCCGCCAGCAGCCGCAGCACCGCCCCGTGCGAGGCGTCCTCGGCCATCACGGTGGCGAGGTAGTTGGCGGGCAGATCGCCAAACGCTTCCGGCGAGAGCACGATGGCGAAATTCATCTGCAGCGAGGACCAGTTCACCTCGCGGATATTCGCCACCTCCGCCACGATCTCGCGGCCCAGCGCGCCGAAGGTGACGCGGTCGCCCACCTTCACGCCGATGGCTTTCGCCACATCCTCCGCCAGCGAGACGAGCGCCTTGCCCTGATGGTCCTTCGGCCACCACGTGCCGGAGGTGATGGTATTGCCGCGCGGCAGGGTGTTGGCATAGGTGAGGCCGCGCTCATTCTCCACCACCCAGCGGTAATTGGGGTCGATTTTCTCCACATCGATGGCTGCGTCGTTGATCTTCACGATGCGCCCGCGCAGCATGGGCATGATCTCGATCTCGCCGACGCCGGGAATGGCGTGCAAGTCGGCCATCATCGGCTGCTGGATGTGCGGCAGGATGTCGATGAGGAAGAAGGCGGGCATGTCCTGCGTGCGGTCAGCGTTGAGCTGGCGGTGGAAATTCAGCGCCACCAGCGCGAGCGCCACCATCAGGCTCACCCCCAGCCCCAGCGAGAGCAGCACGCTGCGGGTAATGGCGCCGGGGCGGTTCAGCCCCGCCATGGCGAGCCGCAGCGAGGGACGCAGACCGCGCGCAGGCTTGGCCAGCCAGCCTGCGCCTTTCTGCACGGCCCAAGCAAGAGCGAGAAAGAACAGCATCGCCCCCAGCGTGCAGGCAGCGAAATAGAGGCTGAGCCGCAAATTGCCCGTGAACCAGACCGTGAGGCCGAGTAGCGCCGCCGCCCCGGCCAGCAGCATCAGCCCCTCCCACACGGAGCGGCGTGCAGGCGCGTGGGCCAGCGCATCACGCAGCAGCAGCGCCGCGCTGACGCGGGTGGCACGGCGCAGCAGCGGCAGGCTGAAGGCCAGCGCCGTCACCAAGCCGAACGCCGAGGCGACCAGTAGTGGCTTTGCATAGACGCCGGGCACCGCGCCGACCGGCAGGCGATCGCCAAAGGCAGTCAGCAATGCGTATTCGAGCCCGATGCCAGCCACCAGTCCCAGCGCAATGGCAAGTATGGCCATCAGCAGCACTTGGCAGAGATAGATGATGAAAATGCCCGCCCGCCCGGCGCCCAGGCATTTCAGCCGCGCGATGGAAACGAGCCGCTGTTGCAGATAGCCATTCACCGCGTTCGCCATGCCGATACCGCTGATGAGCAGCGTGGCGATGGCGGCGAATCCGAGGAAATCGCCCATGCGGTCGATGGCGCGGCGCAGCCCCGGCGCGGCATTGGTCAGGTTGCCGATTTCCCAGCTGCCATCATCAAAGCGCTGTTGGATATCCTGCTCCAAAAGGCCTGGCACCACGCCCGGCGGCACCGCCACCGCGACGCGGTAATAGATGAGACTGCCCGGCTGCACGAGGCCGGTGGCGGGCAGTGCGTCGCGCACAATCATCACCCGCGGGCCGATGGAATAGCTGGCGTTCAGGCGGTCAGGCTCATTGGCGATGCGGGCGCGGATATCGAAGGTGGCTTCGTTGATGGTGAGCGTGTCGCCGATCTTCAGCCCGAGCGTGTCGAGCAGGTCCTGCTCCACCGCCGCGCCGTAGCGGCCATCGCGCTCGCCAAACACGTCCGCGCGGGGCAGTGGCGGATCAAAGCGCAGCTCCCCCACCAGCGGGTAGGAATCCTCGACCGCCTTCAGCTCGATGAGGCTGCGGGCGGGGAAGTCTCCCGCGTCCGGCCGGTTCGCCGAGGCCATGGTGCGCATCTGCAGATGCTCGGTGGTGCGGGCGCGCGCGTCGATGTAGGCGCGCGCCTCCTCCGGCAAGGGCTGGTAGAGCGTGCGGATGAGCAGATCGCCGCCGAGCAGCGCCCGCGCATCCCGTGCAATCCCCTGCTCCGCCGCGCGGATGATCAGCCCCACCGCCGCAATCGCCGCCACCCCGAACAGCACGCAGATGAGGAACACCCGAAACTGCGGCAACGCGCCACGCAGGTCGCGCAAGGCGATGCGGAGAAGAAGTGGGAGGGGTGTCACACGTCCTCCCTGCTCCCCCCTTGAGGGGGAGCGGCTGAGCGCAAGGCTGAGCCGTCGCGCGAAGCGTGGGGGGTGTCCCCCCACCGCTCAACCGACGCTGACGCTTGGTTTCGCTGGCTCCCCCTCAAGGGGGGAGCAAAAGAATCAGATGGGTTTGGAGTTTTTAGCTGCACTCTGTCTCGCTCTCACTCACGCCGCCGCCTTGATGTCGCGGATGCGGCCATCCTGCATGCTGACCGTGCGGTGGCAGCGGTTGGCGAGCTCCGCGTCATGGGTAATCAGCAGCAGCGTCGCGCCGTAAGACGCCTGCAAGGAAAACAACAGATCCATGATGTGCCGCCCCGTCTCGCGGTCGAGGTTGCCGGTGGGCTCATCGGCCATCAGCACGGGCGGTTTCATCACGATCGCGCGCGCCACAGCCACGCGCTGCTGCTCGCCGCCGGAAAGCTGCGCCGGGTAATGCGTCAGGCGATGCGATAGCCCCACGGCTTCCAACGCCTCCTTCGCGCGGCTCCACGGGTCGCGCAAGCCGGAAAGCTCAAGCGGCAACGCCACATTCTCCAGCGCCGTCATCGTCGGCATGAGGTGAAAGGCTTGGAACACGATGCCGATATGGTCGCGCCGGAAGCGGGCCACTGCATCCTCCCGCAACGCGTCAATGCGTTGCCCGGCTACGCTCACCGCGCCGCTGCTGGCTGGCTCCAGCCCGGCCGCCACCATCAGCAGCGACGTCTTGCCGGAACCGGACGGCCCCACCAGCGCCACGCTTTCCCCTCGCATTATGCTCAGGGAAACATTATCTAAAATGGTGACAGAGCCACTGGCTGACGGAAGCGACAGATTGACATGATCAAGCTGGAGCGCGTCATCGGGGGTAACAGGATGCATGGAGGACAAAATCATGGGGACAAAAGTTAGCGGACGGGGGTTGCCACAGGCGCTGATAATCATCTTCGCCCTGATATGTGTCGCATTCTCACCCGCTGCAAGGGCGGAGGATGTAAAGGTGAAAATCATCCTTTTCGGAGACAGCATTGTAGCGGGTTATGGTCTCTCCAATCCCCAGCAGGACTCTCTTCCTCCCCGCATCCGCGACGCCATTCTCTCCGGCAAAAACCGTAAATCAGCCATTGTCGAGGGCATGGGTGTGTCCGGAGACACCACATCAAGCGCATTGAGCCGTCTGCCGGCGCTGATTGCCGCAAAGCCGGACATCGTAATGCTCGCTCTGGGTGGCAACGATGTGCTGCGTGGCATTGATCCGGACATTACCTTCACCAACCTCGACATGATGCTTAAGGAACTCAAGCGCAACAATATCTATGTGCTGCTAGCAGGCATGAAGGCCCCACCCAGCATGGGATTCGACTTCGGATCGCGCTTTAATCGCATCTACCCCAAACTAGCCGAGGCACACAAGGTGGCATTTTATCCTTTCTTGTTAGAAGGCGTGGCCGGGCAGCCTGAATATAACCAGCGTGACGGCATTCACCCCAATCCAGACGGCGTAAAGTTGATGGTGGCACAAATTGCGCCCTATTTAGACAAGATGACGAGCGATATGGTGAACTTGAAATCTGACGCCCAACGTAGCCAGATATTTCAGGAACGAAAACGTCGACAGAAGAGAGTGCGTTCGTAAGCCTGGCAAAAAACTAATTGGGCCGCGCCTGTACGTTGGCGCTGGCGAGCTGCTGACGCAGCGCCTCAATACGGTCGGCAAAGCCCTGCGTCTCCGGCGAGGCGGGCGCAGGCGCAGCGGCCGTTTGTGCCGCAGCAGGCACCTGAGCACGACGCGGGCGCACCTGATCGGCGAAGCGGAAATTGGGGTCACGGTTGAAAGCCGGGTGGGCGTGGGCCGGCCCTTGATAGGCGTAATCAGTGAATTGTGGCTCTTGGGAAGGCAGGGCCGCTCCAGCGCCGATAGCGCCGGCGACACCATTGACCTTCGCCGCTACGGTCGGGCTGGCATTCGCGGCAACGCCGAGGCTATTGCCCAGCGCGGCCGAACGGGCAATCTCCAAATCCGGCTGCTGGCCGCGCGCAAGGGCTGATTCGCGGTAAATGATGCCGTTCTCGATATTCTGCATCTGTTGCTGCACGGCGCTACGGTATTCGCTTGAGCCGCGCAGCGCACCCGTCACCGCGAGCACACCGCCAATAGCCAGTGCTGGCAGAGCCACGGTACCGAGGCAGGTGGCGATGGCAGCGGAAAGGGTGGGGCCCAATGCGGACCAACCCAGCGCAAAGCCTCCCATTCCAACGAGGGTTGCCCCGAGAGAAATCCAGCCTGCCTTGCCGAAGCCTTGCATCGCTCCGTTGAACAACCCGCGATTGATACGGCCGGGATCCTGAATCTGCACCCCTTCGCGCTCCGCCCGGTCCTGCGCGCGCTGGAAGAAGAAATTTCCCGCCACTGCTGCCGTCAGCACGGATCCCATAGACAGCGCCACGCCCCCCGCACTGGCCATGAAGCCGGCAATGCCAAGATTACTCAGGAAAGAGATAGGGGCAGCGCCAATGAGCGTGGTCGCCAGCAGCGCCGTGGCCGCCACGGAGATACCGGTGAGCGTGCCCGCATTTAGCCAGCTGCGCGGCAGCGGGCCGCGCGGACGTACGCGGTAACCGTTTCCTTCGCGCTCAATTTCCGGCATTTCGGGCATGAAACACTCCTCTCATTGTGTACTTTACCATGCCTCGCGGACAAAAGGGTGTGAAACTTTTGTGACGTCTCGCTTTTTACCTACTGTTTTTACTCGCTTTTCAAGGCGGCATGGATTTTTATCGCCGCCTGCCCTATCTCTCGTGCAGCTTTTTGTGCAGCCGCACAGCCAAATTAACCTTTTCGCAAAATATTTCTGCGAAGTTGTGCTCATCTTCTGCAACTCGACCCCTGAATGGAAAAAGGACCCAACATGACCGAGAAGAAAGCCACTCTGACGCTGGATAACGGCAAGACCGTTGCCTTCAATGTGCTCGACGGCACGGAAGGCCCGAGCGTCCTCGACATCAGCAGCCTGTACAAGGAATCCGGCTATTTCACCTATGACCCCGGCTTCCTCTCCACGGCGTCCTGCGAGTCGAAGATCACTTACATCGACGGGGAGGAAGGCATCCTGCGCTATCGCGGCTATGACATCGACGAGCTGGCCGACAATGTCGAGTTCACCGACGTCGCCCACCTGCTCCTCTACGGCGAACTGCCGGAAGGCGAGGACAAGGCCCGCTTCGACCGCACCATCACGCTGCACACCATGGTGCATGAGCAGCTGCATTTCATGTTCCGCGGCTTCCCGCGCCGTGCCCACCCGATGGCGGTGATGGTCGGCGCCGTGGCGTCGCTCTCCGCCTTCTATCACGACTCGCTCGACATTACCGATGCCAAGCAGCGTGAACTCGCGGCGCTGCGCATGATTGCGAAAATGCCGACGCTGGCAGCCATGTGCTACAAATACTCCATCGGCCAGCCCTTCATCTATCCGAACAACGAGCTGAAATTCTCCGAGAATTTCCTGCACATGATGTTCGCCACCCCGGCGGAGAAATACACGGTGAACCCGGTTTGCGCCCGCGCGATGGACAAATTGCTCATCCTGCACGCCGACCATGAGCAGAACGCCTCCACCTCCACCGTGCGTCTCGCCGGCTCGTCCGGTGCCAACCCGTTCGCGTGCATCGGCGCGGGCATCGCCTCCCTGTGGGGCCCGGCCCATGGCGGCGCCAACGAGGCGGTGATTCACATGTTGAAGGAAATCGGCTCGAAGGACCGCATCCCAGAATTCATCCAGCGCGCGAAGGACAAGAACGATCCCTTCCGCCTGATGGGCTTCGGTCACCGCGTGTACAAGAATTACGACCCGCGCGCGAAAGTGCTCCGCGAGACCTGCAAGGAAGTGCTGGAGGAGCTGGGCGTAAAGGACGAGCCGCTGCTCGAGATCGCCATGGAACTGGAGCGCATCGCGCTGGAGGACGAGTATTTCATCGAGCGCAAACTCTACCCGAACGTCGATTTCTACTCGGGCATCATCTACCGCGCCATGGGCATCCCGACAGCGCTGTTCACGGTGCTTTTCGCCATCGCCCGTACCGCCGGCTGGGTGGCGCAGTGGAAAGAGATGATCGAGGATCCGCAGCAGAAAATCGGCCGCCCCCGCCAGCTCTACACCGGCCCGACGTCACGCACGATCGCGGCGGGTGCAAAGCTGAAGAAAACGGCTTAATTCAAGATTTTTCAAGCATTGTAAAAAACCCCGCCATCACACTGGCGGGGTTTTTATTTGGGTAAATAGATGGTGTCGCCCTGAACTCGTTTCAGGGCCTTTATGAAAGATGCTGAAACAAGTTCAGCATGACGAATGAGGAGCCGTCATTGCGAGGAGCGCAGCAACGCGGCAATCCATACGCCCGCTGAGTGGCTTCGCTGTCGCTCGCCATGAAGGATGCCAGGATTTTTCATTCCAGCGCAGGCTGGAATGACATGGAACTGTCACCCCGCACGTGGTACGCGGGGTCTCCGGGTAAGGATACCCCAGACCCCGGCATGCGCCGAGGTGACATGCGTGGGGGGAAGTCGTCATCCTGCGAGCCGAAGGCTGCGCAGGATCTACACCGTGATGCGAGGAGACCCCGCAACGAGTGCGGGGTGACATGCTTTCCTCACCCACCGACCTCGCCCCTCATCCTGAGCCTGTCGAAGGATAAGAGGCCCGTCCCCGCGCCACAGATCATGGTTCGACAGGCTCACCATGAGGGCGGAGGGAGGGGGGACCGCCCTCTGAGTATTCGTCAACCTCGGGCTTGACCCAAGGATTTCCTCGCCCGTCGCATGAGATCCTCGCGTCGAGCGCGAGGATGACGAAAGGTGAGAGGTTCGAGGCGCCGCAGCGTGTCCTGGAATGACGCGGCTACGCATCTTTGAACGGCAGGAAGAATACGTCGAGCAACTGGAACAAAGCCGCCTTGTTCGGGCCTTCGTGCGCGGCGGTGAGGAGGGCGTCCCTACCCTGCACCCATCGGCCGATGGCGGCCAGATCCTCCGCGCCATGCTCCGCCATGCGGCGCACGTCCTCCACGCCGGCTTCCAGATGGAACTGCAGGCCGACGACGCGCTCCTTCCAAACGAATCCCTGGTTAGTGCAGGCCTCGCTGGCCGCGATGCGCATTGCTGACTGCGGAATGCCGAAGCTCTGGCCGTGCCAGTGCAGCGGCGTGATGCCCGCACCCCGCCCGGCGAAAAACGGATGCGCCTTGCCTTCATCCGTCCATGTGACGGGGAACCAGCCGATCTCACGCTCCGGATGCGGGCCCACATCCGCGCCGAGCAAATTGGCCAACAATTGCGCGCCGAGGCAGATGCCGAGCATGCGCGCCCGGCGATTGAGCTGGCGGAACAGGAACCGCTTCTCCTCGCGCAGCCAAGGATGCGCCGCGTCATCCGCCACGTTCATCGGCCCGCCGAGCACGACGATGAGCGGGTAATTCTCCGTCACCTCCGGCGCGCGGCCCTGCTCATCCATGCGCCAGATTTTCAGGCCCAGTTCGCGGCTGGTGGCCCACTCGGCGATGAAGCCGGGGCCTTCATGCGCCACATGCTGCAGACAAATGATGGTTTTCATCCAAAAACGCTAATCGGCGGCCCGCCCCTTGGCAAGCCGCCGATTAGCGCAAACCTTGGCTAGTTACCCAAAAGCTGAAGGATGTTACTTTGCAGGCGATTGCTCTGCACCAGCGTGGCGATCTGCGCCCGCTGCTGCAAGGCCATCAGGGCATAACGCGTCGATTCGCTGGCGATGTCGGTATCGGCCAGCACGGCGCGCGCCGCTTCCTGGTTCTGGATGGCGGAGTCCAGCTGCGCCCCGGTATAATCGAGCGCATGCGCGTAGGCTCCCACATCGGCGCGCTGCGTAGTCAGGTAATCCTGCGCGTCGCGGAGGTAGGAGAGCGCCTGCGCCGCGGCATCGGCGGAGAGCAGATTGAGATCCCGCCCGCCAAACAGGCTGCGGCTGGAAATATCGCCAAGCTTCAGGTTCACCACGTCGGACGTCGCGTCTCCCACCTGAAAGCGCGCGCCTTCGCCACCCGGAATGCCCAGATTGCCCTCCAGCGCCGCCTGCAGCGAAGCCGCGCCCGCATCGGTGGAGAGGTCAAAACGCGTGCTGCCATTGACGAACGTGAGGCTGCGCGTGGCGTCCACCGTGCTGGTGATCGTCAGCCGCTCGCCCGCGCCGATGGTGTTGCCGAGGCTGTTGACGCGGTAGGTTTCGCCGTTGATGCGCACTTCCAGCTGCGCATTGCCGCGCAGATTGCTGGTGACGTTCACTTCCTGCAGCCGCAGCGGCGAAAAGCGCTCACCGGTGATCTGCAGCGACGCGCCGATGAGCGAGCCGGTACCGGTGAAACTCACGTCGCGCGTCTGGGTGAAATTCAGCGAGGAGAACGCGGCGTCGAGGCGGTTGGCGAAGCTGTCCGCGTCCGCCTGCGACGTCACGGATTGCCCCTGCCCGCCCTGCAGCGTCACGTCGAAATACTGGCCGTCCTGCGCGCTGAATCGCACGGTGGTGTTGGCGCCGGGCGCGGTGTTGGTGATCTGGACGCGGTAGGTGATATCGCCCACCTGCAGCGAGACGTCGATGCGGTCGGCCACGCCGCCATAGGTGGCCTGAAAGCCCTGGATGCGCCCGGCAAAGGCTGGATTGGCGATGCCGGAGACATCCACGCCGCCCTTCACGCCGTTGATGAATTGGGTGCCCGTCAGGCTGCCCCCCGCTGTGGTTATGGCGATGTCGAGCGGCGCGCCGGTCACGTCGCTCAGGCTGCCGGTGACGCTGCCGGTGAAGGTCAGGTTGCGACCGTCCGAGGTGACGTTCAACTGCCGGGTACCGTAATCCCCCGCGCCGCTGAAGCTGTTGATGGTGCGCGCGGCGTTCTGCAGGGTGTCCTCCAGCGTGGCGCCGATCTGGATGTCCGTGGCACTGGCCGGTGCGCCGCTGACGAAGGTGAAGGTGGTGAAGCCGCCCTCGCCATCATCGATGCGCAGCGTGTTGCCGGCCTGAATGTCGGAGGCACTGTTGAAGCGTGCCTGTACACTGGCCGCGCGGCCTGCCGTGGCGCTCACCAGCGAATCGCCGACGCTGCCGCTCACGCGGGTGTCGCCGAGTGACAGCCCGGCATCCGTGCCGCCGGAGAGCGAGAAGACGCCCGCACCGGTCAGCGCATTGCCGGTAGTGAAGAACGAGGCGGTGGAGGCCGCTTGGTTGATGATGAACTGGTTGCCGGCCCGCCCCGCCGCGCCTGCCTCGATCTTGACGGAGGCGTTCGTCGCAGTGAAGCGGAAGCCGGTGAAGCGCGCATCCGCATTGAGCGCGGTGGCGAGGTTGCTCATGGTCTGCTGGGTGGAGCTGCCGACCGCGAAATCGGTGCCCGCCACCAGCGTCACGTTATTGAGGCGGATGGTCTGCCCGGCGGTGACGTTCGCCGTGAAATTCAGCGCGCCGGAAGCCTTGGTGCCGCCGGTGTCCGTTACCTCCAGCGACGTCGTGCGCGACAAGGTGCCGTCCAGCTGGTTGACACCGTTGAAATTGGTATTGCCGGAGAGGCGGTCCAGCTCCTGCCGCAGATTCTGGAACTCGATATTGAGGCCGCGCCGGGCGGAATCGCTCAGCGCACCGGAGTTGGACTGCACCGCCAGCGCCGACATGCGGTCGACGATGGCCGAGGCCTGACGCAGCCCGCCATCCGCCACTTCAAGGAAGCTGGAGGCCTGCGAGACGTTCATCGCTGCGCGGCGCAGGCCGGTGATTTGGGATTGCATGCCCGTGGCCACCGACATCGCGGCCACATCGGTGGAGGCCTGCACCAGCCGGTTGCCGCTGGAGAGCGCGCTGAGTGAATTCCTGAGGCCCTTGCCGGAAATACCGAGTAACTGCAGCACCTGCGCTGACATCACAGCGCTATTGACACCTGCGACCATGATTCTCCTCCTGAGTCTTTTTTGTACGCACGGCGTTCCTCGCCGTGGCAAGCGACCCAATTATAGGAAGAAAATCTTTGTCAATTAATTAATTATATTAACAATTTTAGCTATTGGCCTTCGCGGCGCTTGGGATCGGGCGGATACACTCCCAATACCTTGACTTTTTTCGAGAAAAAGCTCAGCTCCTGCAGCGCCTGCTGGACGTGCCGCTCATTCGGGTTGCCCTCGAAGGTCATGAAAAACTGCGATTCCGCCGAGCCACCGCCGCGAATATAGCTCTCCAGCTTGATCATGTTGATGCCGTTCGTCGCAAAGCCGCCGAGCGCCTTGTAGAGCGCCGCCGGGATGTTGCGCAGCTCGAACAGTAGAGAGGTCAGCATGCGGCCGCTGTTGATCGCCGGGTCCAGCGGTTCCTTGCTGAGGATGATGAACACGGTGACATTCTCCGGATCATCCTCGATGTTGCTCGCCAGCACGTCGAGGCCGTAGAGCTCCGCCGCCAGCCGGGAGGAGATGGAGGCTTTCGTCACGTCACCCCACGCGGCCACATCCTTGGCCGCGGTGGCGGTGTTGGAATGCGGCTGCGTCTGCTTGCCCGCCTTGCGCAGGAACTGGCGGCACTGCATCAGCGCCTGCGGATGCGAATAGACCGTCTGGATGCTCTCCAGCGTTGCACCCTTGGGGGCCACCAGATGGTGCTCCACCCGCTGGATATGCTCGGCCACGATGTGCAGCGGCGTTTTGGGCAGAATCTGGTGAATCTCCGTCACCCGCCCGGCCTGCGAATTCTCGATGGGAATCATGCCAAGGCGCGCCCGGCCATCCTCCACTGCCTCGAACACATCCTCGAACGTGGGCAGCGGGAGCGTATCCATATACGGCTCCTTCTGTCGGCAGGCGAGGTCGGCGTTCGCCCCCTCGACGCCCATGAAGGCAATGGTGTTTTCAGCAGATGTCATAGCAACCTCCGGCGTGCAGAGGCAGCACTACACTGACTTGAGCGTGTGGGCAACCATTGGCAACGCAAAGCGCTGCTTAGCGCGAGCGTTTCGGTGCCAACAATCCATCGTTCAGGCGTTTCACTGCGCTTTCGGGGGGCTTTTGAGATGCCTGCGCGCGATAATGGGGCGCGTCAAACGCCGGAGTAGGTGGCAATGAGGTGACGTCCAAATAGTCCTTCGGAGGGATGCGGGTGGCATCATGAATGACTTCACGCGGGATGGAGGTCGCATCGTGATAAATAGGTTTTCCTTCAGGATTCGCAGGATACATCGGTGTTTTGCTCATCATCTTTTCCATCATCAAACGGTAAAAACTTTACTGAATTAGCGGCTGCGGCCTGCTTGCGGCAAAGGAGGCAACTGGCTCAGCACTTTATCACATTGGGCGTTCAAGCGTACCACCTGTGCCATCAACGTGTCTTTTTGAATAAGATCAATATCTCCCAAAAAATCGTGGGAGGGATGTTTGCCCGCATGGCTCAGGCAAATCTCGACCAGCGGCTGCCCTAAACTTGCCAGTTGATTCACTGCATCGGCTTTTGTGTCGTGGATCTGTTCTAAGGGGGCGGCTAAGTGCATATCATGCCCTGCGGCACTCATTTTTTTAAGAAAGAGTTCGCCTTGCAGTTTGATGTCCCTCACATGTATCGCCAATGCCTCAGACGATCTTCCGCTGGCAATCCAATTTAGCTTGTTAATGTCATTAGCAATTCTGCGGATATTCCAATGCGCCGGGAAGTCATCCTTAGGCCCGCTTCGCTGTTTGGTGTGCTTCATAAAATCTCTTAATTTTTATTACCGAAGATTATAGACTCTGTAACCCAACCCAATGATTAACTGCGTTAAGTATTTGTGACATTTTTTGTTGCAATTGCGAAGAAAGAGGGCAGAATGTCGAGCCTTTTAGAGAGTTTGTCATGAAAATCGCTGCGGCCAAACCGACGATGCCCCCGGCTCCCTGGAGCTTGGAGAGCTGGAGGGAAAAACCCATTCGCCAGCAGCCCGCCTATGAGGATATGACGCAGGTAGCGGCGGTAGAGCAGCGGCTGCGCACCGTGCCGCCGCTCACTTCGCCCAACGAGGCGATGCGCCTGAAGCGCGAGCTGGCGGAAGTCTGCGAGGGCCGTGCCTTCCTGCTGCAGGGCGGCGACTGCGCGGAAAGCTTCGCGGAATACACGGAAGAGAATTTGCGCGCCTATGCCCGCGTGATGCTGCAGATGACCATGGCGCTGATGTACGGGGCGGGCAAGCCCGTGGTGAAGGTGGGCCGCATCGCCGGGCAATTCTCCAAACCGCGCTCTGAGCCAATGGAGAAAATGAACGGCGTAGAGCTGCCCAGCTACAAAGGGGATATGATCAACGGCATGGAATTCGAGGCCGCCTCCCGCCGCGCTGACCCAGAGCGGCTGCTGCAGGCCTACTACCAGTCCGGCGCCACGCTCAATTACCTGCGCGCGCTCTTCCGCGGCAGCTTTGCTTCCATCGACACCATTACGCGCTGGAACACCAACTTCATCGCGCAGTCGCGGCAGGGTCAGCGCTTCTCGGCGCTGGTGGACCGCATCGAGGAATGTGTGCAGTTCATCAAGGCCACCGGCTTGACTCCAGAGCGCAGTGCACAGCTTTCGGAAGCGACGTTCTACACCTCCCACGAGGCGTTGCTGCTCGGCTATGAATCGGCACTGGCGCGTCAGAACGACGATGACAATTTGTTCTATTCCTGTTCAGCGCATATGCTGTGGATTGGCGACCGCACGCGTCACCCGGATGAAGCGCACGTGGAATTCCTGCGCGGCATCGAGAACCCCATCGGCTGCAAGGTCGGCCCATCCATGACGCGCGACGACCTGCTGCGCCTGTGCGACATCCTGAACCCGAAGAACGAGCCGGGCCGCCTCACCTTTATCTCCCGTATGGGTGCGACAAAAGTGTCGGAATTGCTGCCACCGCATGTGCGCGCACTGAAAGAGGAAGGCCGCAAGGTGGTGTGGGCCTGTGACCCGATGCACGGCAACACCATCAAGTCGCCGAACGGCATCAAGACGCGTAAGTTCAACGACATCCTCGCCGAGGTGCGCCTGTTCTTCCAGATTCACCACGCGGAGGGCACCTACGCGGGCGGCGTGCATTTCGAGATGACCGGGCAGGACGTCACCGAGTGCTTAGGGGGCGCGCAAGCCATCTCCGAGGTCAACCTCTCCGACCGCTACCACACCCACTGCGACCCGCGCCTCAACGCCTCGCAATCGCTGGAGCTGGCTTTCCTCATCGCCGAAGAGCTGCGCAAGGGCTGATACACGTGGAAGAGGATGACGCCCTCGACGACGCGCCTTCCTCACGGTGGACAGCACGCCTGCTCACACTCTTCCGACGTCTCTTCTCTCTGTCCGTCGATCTGACGCTGATTGCCACCATTAGCTTCCTGCTTTGGGTGAAACATCCCTTGCTCATCCTCCCCTGCGGCTGGGCCTATTACGCGGCCTGCTCGGCCTGGCTGGGGCAGCGCACGCCGGGCATGCGGCTGGCGGGCCTGCATCTGGTGGAGACGCGCCCCGCGAAGCAGGTCTACGCGACCGCGTGGCAGAGCCCGCTCTGCCGTACCGTGCTGTGGGGCTTTCTCCTTACGCTGGCGAGCGGGGGACTCGGCTATTTCCTGCCGCTACTGCTGCTCCATGACGGCCGCACCCTGCAGGAGTGCATCGCTGGGACGCAGTTTCTCACGCAGCCGTCATAAATTCTTCATCAAGGCGCACTAAGTTACCCCCATGCGCGCTGGCACCGAACCTGCCTATATTCCACTTTCCGCACATGGCTCCTACGCCGTGGCCGTGACTGAGATCATTCGTTCCGGCTGGTCGCGCATCGGGGCCAATCCCGGCGTTCAGAATTTCATCGACCTGCGCCAGACGCAGGCTTCTGGCGTGCAAGCACTGAATGAGGTGATTCAGAACGCGCTGCAGGCCCTGCGCCAGCATCCGGAAATGCGCATGCTGCAGAGTTCTGCCCAATGGGGCCGAGCCGAGCGTGAGCGCTATGAAGCCCTCAGCAGCAACGCCATCGCCCAGGCTTTCCACCAGCACCGCCTTCTGCGCAATTACCGCTGGGAGCTGGATGAGCAAGGCGTGCCGAGCGTGGAAGCACGCGGCAATAATGCCCGCAACCTGACCCACCTCACACTGGCCCATGAGCTGGATTGCGACGGCATGTCCATGCTCAAGGGCATCATGCAGCACCGCATCGAACGGGCACTGCTTTCACCGGTGCCGCCGGGTGCCAGCGAGTGGCGGCATCCGCAGGAATATTACGTGGCCGGAGCCAATGTGCTTTTTGGAAGCGGTATGCGCGGTGCCCCCGCCGCCATATTATCCTCCGCGACCGGAAACCTCATCGAAGCCACGTATGATTATGCGCCCTACCACCGCGCCGAGGGGCCCTATGCGTTCAGGGATTTTGTCGCTGGCATTCCGTTCATCGGCCGCCGCAGCACCATACAGGCCCGCGAGCGAAATGACGATGAACGCCAAGTCATTCGCTTCGGACATATGTTCCCGGATGCCGACATCATCAATCGCCGCAGCGCGGCCTTTGACCGGGGCGACATGCGAGCCCTGCGCCAGCCCGAGGCGCTGACACCCTATATCGGGGCAGAAGCCATGGATGATCATTTCGCGCGGGCCCGGGTGTTTCTGGAATCGCGCGCCAACCCGAACCTGTTTTCCTCAGGGGCTGTCTACGCACCCGAGGACAGGGCCACACCACCCACGGCGCCGTTGCGCGCCGCCCCCACCGCCGCCCTGGCCCGCTAGCCGCCCCTCGCAGGAAACGCGGAAAGATTGACATTTTCCCTCAGCGGTTTATGCCTTGACGTATCAGGGGAGAGGCCATGCCCAAATTAGCCATGCTGGACGAGTTCAAGAAATTCATCGCCCGCGGCAATGTGATTGACCTGGCGGTGGGCATCATCATTGGCTCGGCCTTCACCAGCATCGTCAACTCGCTGGTCAATGACATCCTCATGCCACCGCTGGGGCTGCTCACGGGAAAGGTGGACTTCACCAACAAGTTCATCACCCTCACCGGCGAAAGCTATGCCACCCTGGCTGCCGCGCAGGCAGCCGGGGCCGTCACCATCAATTACGGGCTGTTCATCAACGCGGTGATCAAGTTCCTCATCGTGGCCTTTGCCGTCTTCATGCTGGTGCGCCAGATCAACAAGCTGAAAGACCGCCAGCAGGCTGAAGACGCGGCCGCGCCCGCTGCCCCGTCGCGTAGCGAGTTGCTGCTGGAAGACATCCGCGACCTGCTGAAGCAGAAGTAGCGCGGTGGCAGGCTTCGATCCCATCATGGCCCACCGCCTGTGCGCGCTCGCCGAGCAGGCCTACTGGTACGACACATTCGAGCCGTGGGCGCTGGCCAACGGATATGTGGCCGCGCGCGGCTTCCATGAAGATTCCATCCAGGCCAAGGTGCTGTGCGACGGCGCGCGCATCCTGATTGTCTTCACCGCCACCGACCTCGTGGTGCTGAAGGAATGGGTGAAATACGATTTCGATCTGCGCCGCAGCGCGATGCTGGGCGGCTGGGTGCATAAAGGCTTTCGCCGCGCCCTGCATGCGGGCGGCGCCCTCCCCCTTTCGGTGGCCGGCGCGCTGGACAGCGGCGCGGACGCGGCGAAGCAGCCGATGGGCATTTACCTGCAAATCCTCACCTATGTCGCCTTCACGCTGTTTGGGCAGTATGGCACACTGCCGATCTATGTGGGCGGGCACTCGCTCGGCGCGGCGATGGCCAAGATGTTCCTCGCCGAGCTGGCCGAGCAGCAGCGCCAGGGCCGCACGCCGCTCATCCGACCGGAGCAGGTGACGGCCTGCTACACTACCGGCGAGCCGCGCATCGGCAACGCGCAGGTGGCCGCCGAAATCGACAAACTTTACGCTGGACGCATGTTCCGTGGCATCTTCCGCCGCGACTGGGTGCCCGCCGTGCCGTATAAATGGCTGGGCTTCCGCCATAGCGGACAGCCGCACTACATCAACGAAGCCGGGGCCCTCGCCTTCGATTCCGAAGGCCCGCATATCCTCCGCCTCTCCGGCGCCGATCACCTGCCCCAGCGCTACGCCCGCTCCTACGCCAACCTCCTCCGCCGCGATCGCGGCGAACCCCGCCTCCCCGTGATTGGCGGCCTGAAGCAGTTCTGCAAGGACTTCAAGGAAATCGTCGTCCATCCGGGACGGGGCAAGGCTTAGAATTTCGTCGACTGAAATTGTTTCAGCATGACGCATATGGCACCGTCATTGCGAGGAGCGTCAGCGACGCGGCAATCCAGCCCCGCCCCATGGATTGCTTCGCTGTCGCTCGCAATGACGAGGAACTGTTACCCCGCGTACCACGTGCGGGGTGACATACTCTTGTGTTCATCCACCTCTGCCCCTCATCCTGAGCCTGTCGAAGGATAAGAGGCCCATTCGCGCGCCACACCTCATGGTTCGACAGGCCTACCATGAAGGCGGAGGAAGGGGTGATATTGTTTATGCTGTCGTCATCCTCGGGCTCGACACGAGGATCTCCCTCTACTGGCGAAGAGCCCAGAATGCATGCGGGGTGAAAAAAGAAAAAGGGCGACTCCTCACGAAGCCGCCCTTTCCTGTTCAGTGTGCAGGGACGCCTATTCGTCGTCGCTGCCGGTGCGGCCGAAGGGGAGGCCGATTTCTTCCGAGCCGCCTTCGTTGCCACCCGTGTTCTCACGCGGGCCGCGATCGCCGTACTGGCGGTCGCCGCGCGGGCCACGGTCGCCACGGTCACCGCGCGGGCCACGGTCACGGCGGGGGCCGCGATCACCACGGTCGCCACGCGGGCCGCGATCTTCACGCGGAGCGCGCGGCAGTTCTTCCATGCCGGGGATTTCCTCGCCGGTCTCCTGGTTGACGACGCGCATGGACAGGCGGGACTTGCCGCGATTGTCCACCTCGATGAGCTTCACCCAGACCTCGTCACCCTCGGAGAGGACGTCGCGCACGGACGGCAGGCGCTCGCCGGTGATCTCGCTGACATGCAGCAAACCATCGAGCGGGCCCATATAGTTCACGAACGCGCCGAAATCGACGATGCTCACGACCTTGCCACGGTAGATCTTGCCCACTTCCGGCTCGGCCACGATGCCCTGGATCCAGTCGATCGCCGCCTGCATGGCGCCACCGTCGGTCGCCGCCACCTGCACGGTGCCGTCGTCCTGGATGTCGATCTTGGCGCCGGTTTTCT